>JABZJV010000073.1 GCA_015257605.1 Nanosynbacter sp.
TAGAGACTGAAGTCAAGCGGTCTTACCAAAATTACAGCAAACCTATGGTAATTTCTCGCTCATGCTAAAATAAAAAAACAATCAACATCCGCCGCCATTTTCTTGTCGACTGGCTAGGCAGGTGACGCTACAATCCCATACAAATATCCCGATAAGGCCGCGTAACAACTTCTGCCGAGTCAAGGCCGAGCTTGGTTTCAATGTCACTAATCATCGCTAGAGAACTAGTCTCATCATCTGACAAAACCTCAATTTCCACGAACGTGCCAGCATCTTTGATTTTGTCTATGGTCACCGTTGCCTGCGGAAAATCAGAGGACTGAAACGAGCGCCGGTATTTGTTGACCTCGACCAGCTGCACCATGCCGAGATTTGCCAGTAGTCGCTTGGCGATTGCCGCGTCCCCGGGTTGAATCGGTAGGTTTGTCTCGGCCTTAATAATCACATCATTCTCTGTATGCGCCGCAGTCGTCGTCGCAGGCTTATATGTCACCTCAGCAAAACCATCGCGCTGGCGAATCCGCAAGCATTCAACCGTCTGCATGAAATCGACATCAGGACGAGAATAATACGTATCAATCTCGTGAAGATTACTCTGCAGCTCAAAACCAAGTTCTCGCAACTGCTTGATTAATTCTTTTGCGTCGCTGGTTAATTGGCGTTTGCGTTCGATTTCTAGTAGTTTTCTGGTCATTTGGTGGCCTTTCGGGTTCTTACCTAGCACTGTGTTTACCTAGATAATTAATTCATTATCGCGAATAGCAGCGACGATTCGACGGGTAATAGTGCTCATAAATTAAGGATAGAGCAGTTTGCTGCATCATGCAATAACTATTTAGGAGCGTCTTGTAAGGTTTATGCTATAATTAAGTTATAAAAGTTATCAATACTGCAATCCTTGCTGGATATCAACGGCCAGTAAAAAGCAAAGTTCGCTTATGAAAGGTGTAAAAATGTCTGTAGCGCTCAGTAGCAAAAAGATAATACTAATCGTAATGTGTGTGATATTCGTGCTGATAGCAGGATTTGCGGCTTGGGCATTTCTGTGGCCTAGCCGTAGCGCCGACCTGCAGAAAGCTAATATCCAGCGCCGCGATTATGGCCAATCGGTGGCGGATATCCAAAAAGTCATTGCCGATGATACCGCTAATAGCGAAGTGCGGCCAGATTGCCGGCCTATTTTGAAAACTCACGGCAAAAAAACTGCTCGGGCAGTAATGATTCTCCACGGCGTTAGCGCTGAACCTTCGGGAATGGTTGAGCTGGCAGACTGGTTTTACCAGGCGGGCTACAATGTGTACGTACCGCGAGTGCCGCACCACGGCATGAAAGACAATAAGCTCCACGGGCAAGTTCGCGCCAGCGAGTTGGTGAAATTCATGGGCGACAGCGCTGGGCTAGTCAGCGGCTTGGGCGACGAGCTGGGCGTGATCGGCCATTCTGGCGGCGGCACGCTGGCAACGTGGCTGGCGCAGTATGGCGACGGATTATTCTCTAGGGTATTACTGCTAGCGCCGTACTATGAACCAGACGCTTCTAAAGCGCCGAAGTGGCAAATGGCGCTGCTGCGCAATGTTTATGGCAACCATCTGCTGCCAGATCAATTCTTTGACGGCAATTTGTCGTACCGGGCGCTGGCAAATTATGTCATTATTAAGCAGAATTATCGCAATGATTTGAAAGCTGAGGGCTTGAAACATCTCGGTTTGATAATTGGCAGCGAGGACGATTTGATTGATAAAACCATGGCGCTGAATATCGCCGAGGGCATGGCTAAGGCTAGCGGCGCCAAATTTACTTACGAAACGACGCCAGCTTATATCGGCGCTGGCCACGAATTAATATC
>JABZJV010000074.1 GCA_015257605.1 Nanosynbacter sp.
ATGTCAAATACTTGAGAAAAGCCTCGCTTTAGCGTATAATACTACTAAGTTTATACAAACCGAGAAGGAGAACATTTCATGGCACAGCCAAAGAAACAATCAAGTCCTCGCAAGACTGGCATGCGTCGCAGCCATCTTGTCGAGAAGTTAGCCAAGCGCGTTAACGGCCATTCGCCAGTAAAAGTGTTGATTGGCAAGAAAAAATCATCAACCAAGCAGAAATAACCGTTTCAAACAAAAACGGTGAGATAATAAAAGGAAACAAACGCGAATGGCATCGAATAGACACCTTGGTCGGATTGTTGCGCTGCAAGCGCTATACGAATTGGAATTGCGCCGGCAGTCTGGCGACAACAGTGCCGCGTTAGATGATATCTTGAAGCGCGATGTCGAGCGTTACCGTTCGGCGATTGACGACATCGCTTTCGTAGAAGGACTGGCTAGCGGCGTTGTTAGCCAGCAGGAGGAGCTTGATCGGCAGCTGCAACCGATTGCGCCCGAGTGGCCAATTACGCAGATAGCGCGGATCGATAGGGTAATCTTGCGGATTGGCCTGTACGAATTACTGCATCATCAAGATACTGTGCCGCCGCGCGTAGCCATTAACGAAGCGATTGAGCTAGCCAAAGCGTTTGGTTCTGATAATTCGAGCAAGTTTGTCAACGGCGTACTGGGTACCGCTTATCGCAAATTTGTCGAGGAGGGGTCAGATAATGCCAAAGCCGAAGGCCAACAAAAGCAAGTTTGATCATATACGCAAATATTTAACAAAGTCGCGTTCGGCGTCTATCCAAGAAATCGTTCGCGAGCCGACTAGCGGCGGCGTGATTTTCCGTCACGGCGAGTCGGGTATCGAGATTTTACTGATTCAGGATGCCAAAGACCGCTGGACAATTCCCAAAGGCCACATTGAGGAGGGCGAGACAGCCGTGCAGACTGCTCGCCGCGAAATTGGCGAGGAAGCTGGCTTGCACGACGTCGATATGCTAGGCTGGCTGGGCAAGATTCATTTTCGCTATCGCCGTCTCGACAAGCTCGTTTTGATGACGACGCAAATTTATTTGGTTCGCGTTCGTACCAGCGGCGATGAAATCCAGAAAGAGGATTGGATGAAAGGCATCAAATGGTTCCCGTTCAACGAGGCGCTCGAGCTAATCGAATACGAAGATATCGCTAAGCTAATGCTGAAAGCTAAAACGCGGATCCGCCAAGAAAACTTATAAACTTACAAAATACGAAAAGGAGGAAAGATGAGCGGTATGCCAACCGGGCCGTACCAAGATTGGGCGAAGCAGAAATTAGGTTTTGAATATAAAGACATTCAGCTTCTGATTACTGCTTTGACACATCGCAGCTACGTCAACGAGCACAAAAAATCGGTGAGCGAGCACAATGAGCGCTTAGAATTTCTGGGCGACGCCGTGCTAGAGCTGGTGGTGACAGATTATTTATATAAACATTATAGCGAGCCGGAAGGAATCCTGACTAGCTGGCGGGCGGCGCTAGTTAACACCACTAGCAACGCTAAATCTGGCGAAGAGCTTGGTTATGAGCCATTGGTGCGGATGAGCCGCGGCGAGAAGCATGGTTCCGAGCGGGCGCGCCATCAGATTCTAGCCAATGCTTACGAAGCAGTGATCGGTTCGATTTATTTGGAGCGCGGCTATGATGCCGCAGCGGCTTTTATCGAGAAGTATACTATCAGCAAACTTGACGGGATTTTAGAGAGCGGCTCTTGGCGCGATCCCAAAAGCCATCTGCAAGAAATCAGCCAGCGCGTCGACGGCGCTACGCCAGTCTACAAAGTCATCGCCGAAGACGGCCCAGACCACGACAA
>JABZJV010000075.1 GCA_015257605.1 Nanosynbacter sp.
TTTAACACGCTACTATAAGCATATGTATTTCGAGAGTAGATCGCAAGCAGGAAAGATTTTGGCTGATCAATTGGTAGCCAAATATCGCTACGAAAACTGCGCTGTGGTAGCGCTAAGCAACGGCGGCGTAGTGGTGGGCGAGCAAATTGCGGCGCAACTGCACTGCGTGTTGATGTTGTTGGTATCGCAGGATATCGAGATACCAGGCGAAGGAATGAATTTTGGAGCGGTGTCGCAAACTGGCGATTTCACATATAATGATGAATTTTCGGCAGGCGAGATTGATGAGTATACGAGCGAATTTCACGGTTATTTGGCCGAGAAGAGACGCGAAACATATAGTAGTCTCAATCGCTTGATCGGCGATGGCGGTACAGTCGATAAAGATATGCTGAAAGATCGCGTGGTGGTGCTGGTATCGGATGGCTTTGCTAATACTGCTAGCGTTGGAGTGGCTTTAGACTTCTTGAAGCCGATTAGGATTCTGCGGTTGGTCGTAGCATCGCCAGTGGCGTCGGTGGCAGTGGTTGATCGGCTGCACATTACTGCTGATGAGCTACATTTGCTGGACGTTAAAGAGAATTTCTTGGGAGTTGATCATTATTATGAAGATAACAATGTGCCAACACTACAGCAATCAATTGACAAGATTAGCCAAATCATATTGAATTGGCGATAAATGGTCTTGAATTGGTTATGAAAAGAATGTAGAATAAAAAGCAACAGAACAAACTAAACTGGAAGAAAGGGGCTTGGCTAGATGCTTGATGTATTCATTACCTCGCGGGTGCGTCGTAAGATAGTTGTCGTCTATGCCAAATATCCAGATTTTCGGACGCATGTCCGCGGTTTGGCCAAGCTGATCAAGGAAGACCCCGGTAATATCCAGCGCGAATTGCGCCGGCTGGAAAAGGTCGGTTTTTTGCATGCTGAAAAGCAGGGTAATACACGGATTTACTCGACTAATAAACAATTCCCGATTTTCAAAGAATTGCAAAGTATTGTCATTAAGTCGCAGCAGCACGCTAATAGCAATCGGCCGAAACGTACAACTTCCGAGATTAGTAGATGACCTTATTTGAGCAGATTTTGACGGCGCGCGGTCTCGTGACGCGGGCAGCGCGCCAGGCTTTTTTGCAGCCAGATTATATGGCGGTGAAACATGATCCGTTTTTGCTGCCAGACATGAAAAAGGCAGTGGCACGGTTGAAACAGGCGCGGCAGCAGGGCGAAAAAATCGTCATTTACGGCGATTATGACATTGACGGACTGAGCGCTACGGCGCTGCTGCTGGATGCCTTTGGTAAGTTTGGTTTTGAGGACGTCGACGCTTTCATTCCGAACCGGTTCGTTGAGGGCTATGGTATGACTATGGGCGCGGTAGACAAGGTGCGCGATATGGGCGCAGATTTGATCGTGACAGTGGATACCGGCAGTTTGTGCCATGCAGAGATTGCGTATGCCGCTAGCCTGGGGATTGATACGGTGGTGACAGATCATCATAACGTGGCCGAGACGCCGCCGCCGAGCGTGGCAGCGGTGAATCCGAAATTTCCAGGACATACTTATCCATTTCGTGATTTGTGTGGTGCGGGCGTGGCGTTCAAGTTGGTGCAGGCACTGCAGACTGAACTGGATGGGTTGCCTGACGGCTATGAAAAATGGCTGCTCGATTTGGTGGCGTTGGGGACGGTTTGTGACATTGTGACGTTGGCTGATGAAAATAGGGCAAATGT
>JABZJV010000076.1 GCA_015257605.1 Nanosynbacter sp.
CTTTGAATTCAGTCTTTGCTAAGCTGATAATTTTTTGGCGAGTTGGGCTTAAATTTGTGGTATCAATATCTGGAAAAACCGATTCGCCAGGCGACCTATCGAGGCGCATGGAATTAATGAGCGACGACAGCTTATCGGCAATTTTCGGCTGAGTAATGACTGTGATTGGTACGATAAGCAACAGCATAATTACGCTGAAGATAATACAGCGTTTCTTTGAGAAAAATTTGGGCGCCGCCGTCTGCTGGTGCTTCATGTAATAATTATATCGCGAAAGCTGTTTGGCTGTTAAAATGTAATTGAGGCAAATGTTATGTTTAAGCAATGGATAAGATGTGAAACATACCTTTCAAATATCAAGCTAAATCAGTTAACAGAGTTTCATAAAAGTGAATAGACACAGCAGACCGCATAAATGGCGCCGTTTGTCGTCGCGGGTGGTTTTTACGCATCCGCGGATAGTATTGGCGGAAGACGAGGTAGAGTTGCCAGATGGTAAAAGGTCGTTATATTTACGGCAAGTATATCAGGGTAAAGGCGGTGTGATTATCATTTGCCAAAACGGCGGCAAAGTACTTATTCAGCGGGAATATTCGTATCCGGTTGATGATATATTGTATCAATTTCCTGGCGGTAAAATTGAAGAAGGCGAGACTCCCGAGCAAGCTGCCCAGCGCGAATTGGCGGAGGAATCTAATATTTCGGCGGAAGATTTTCAGCAAATTGGCTGGTTTTATGCCGACAATCGCCGTACTAGTGCCAAGCTGTACGTTGTCTGTGTGCGCGGCACTTTTCGAGATAATTATTCGCACCAACCAGATGAAACCGAATTTATCTCTAGTGATTGGTTAGAAATTAACAAGCTTGAGCAGATGATTTCTGACGGTCAGATTGTTAATTACTCTATGCTAGCAGCGTGGACGTTATTCAAAACCGCACCGATGAAATAGGATTTCTTGTGCTATAATAATCTCAAAAGCGAGCGATCACCGTGCGCGATGTTTCTCTGTTAGGGAGTAGAAAGGAATTTATATGGCTCAACCCGAACCAATCATAATAGTTGACCAACTCGTCAAGACGTACGATGGCAAGAATGTCGTCGATAGCGTGTCGTTTGAGGTTAAGAAAGGCGAGATCTTTGGCATCCTCGGGCCGAATGGCGCCGGTAAGACGACGACGCTGGAGATGCTGGAGGCGCTCCGGCCGATTGACGGCGGCACGGCGACTATCGACGGGATTGATGTTGCCAGCGCGCCGAGACATATCAAGAATATCATCGGCATCCAGCTGCAATCGACAATGTTTTACGACAAGCTAACTTTGCGCGAACAACTGAAAATGTTTGCTAGCCTGTACGGACAAACGGTCGACGCTGACGCGCTGCTAGCCAAGGTGCAATTGACCGACAAAGCCAAGAGCTACGTCGAGCAGCTCTCGGGCGGGCAAAAGCAGCGCTTCGCTATCGCGTCGACGCTGGTCAATAACCCGACGGTACTATTCCTTGACGAGCCGACTACTGGGTTGGATCCGCAGGCACGCCGCAATCTCTGGGATTTGATCAAAGAGATTCGCGATGAAGGTATTACTATCGTGCTGACTACGCATTACATGGACGAGGCCGAATTGCTGTGCGACCGCTTGGCGATTATGGACAATGGCAAGATCATCACCATTGATACGCCGCATAATCTGATCAAGCAGCTACTGGCGCGCGGCT
>JABZJV010000022.1 GCA_015257605.1 Nanosynbacter sp.
TCTTCAAAATCTACATTCGCGGTTTCGACGGCGCCAAGGAACTGCGCGAACAATTGATGAACACGAAAAGCACCGACGAAGTCCGCCAGCTCATCAATTCTAATTAACTAACAACTTTTATAGCACATTGCAAAAAATTGCAGATCGCTTACCGAGCATTCGCGACAGTCCAACAGCGGCAATTATATATTGCAAAAGTTGACTCAATTGAAAAGTTATTTTACAATACTAAAATGGCTAGTTTAAGGAGACCAGAGCTTGGGCGACGGGTGCAAATAATAGGGCGAGACGCCGAGCTTAGAATTTCTATGCAGCCGATGCCCGCTCAGCGAGGATTGCCGCTACAAAGAAACAGTAACGGACTTAGGATCGACGGTAATTGCGCTAATGCAAGCACACAAAGCTTAGAGCCAACGTCTGCCGCTTACTGGACTGCTATTGACATATGTATATAAATGGTGTATAATATAAAGTATAATGCATATGCTCGAAGGCGTACGAGAAAGACTACACCCTAGACCCGGCAAAGAGTCAGATGAACGCACCGTTGATGATTTGCATGTCGCAAAGAGCATAGAAATAAATACTCAAGCAGATAAACTGCCCGAGAAAGTCAATATCAACGACCCGAGACTAGTTAAGCTAGTGGCAGGCTTGCACAAGCTCAACATCAGCCCAGTCAAAGAGCCTATCCCTCTCGATAGGATCGGCGGCAGCAAAAAAACGTCGCGGGTAGTTGTCGATATAGATTCGCTAACACCCGGATCTGAGCCAACTGAATATAGCGTTCCCATACCGGTAGGTTTATTCGTAGCTGCGCCAGAAATTTCCGACTGGCGAAGAGGTCGCAGATCTCCAAAAAACGGTAGACGCAGCTCTAGTATTATTAGCGAGTATTCGCGTCTTTCTGCAAAAACTGCTCCGCCAATTCACGGCGTCACCGTATATACGCGCGAAGACGGGTCAATTTTCGCCGCTCTGTACGGCGATGGCGCACACCGTCTATGTGCAGCCAAACGCCGCGGCGACAATGACATTCTGTGTACTAAACTTAACATCATACAGATAGACTAATTATAAGCCGCCATCTATAAGCTGCCATCGCGATAATACCGCCGATCACATTTACTTAGCGGAAAACGACAGCCAAAACAAACCGTGCTCAATAATATGATTTGCATTAGCTATAATTATCGCCGGCGATGGCGGCGGCGCAAGCCAGCCACGTGCAAACGTACGCGGTGGCGATCGACCAGCTGGTGAGCCTTTTCGAGCTCAACCTGATCCTGAGCCTCATCGCGCATTTTGAGAGCGCGCTCGAGAGCGGCCTGAGTCTCGGCTTCAACGATATCGTCGCCGTGTTCGGCTTCGTCGACTAAAATCCGCACGCGCTGCTGGTTGATTTCAACCACGCCGCCGCTAATCGCGAAATATTCCAGTTGGTCATCGCTGTCGGTTTTCTGGCGGCGGACCGCTACCGCGCCAGGCTGCGCCACTGCTACCAGCGGTTCGTGACTCGGGAAGACTGCGATTTGCCCTTCGGTAGTTGGTATCATTACCTCGTAGACTGGCTCGTCGAGCTTAACGCCAGCTAGCGTGATTAGCTGAAACTGCATCATCTCGAGCTTAGTCCTTCTTCTCGCTGAGCGGCACTGGTGACATATAGAACCAGCTTTCTGGCTTGTCGTCGTATTTGCCGTCGAGAATGTCTTTAGCATCCTTGATGGTATCTTCTAACTTGAAGTAGCTACCTGGATTGCCAGTGAATTGCTCAGCGACATGGAACGGTTGCGCCAAGAAGCGCTGCAAGCGGCGAGCCCGCGCCACAGTTTGCTTTTGATCGTCTGATAACTCCTCCATACCGAGAATAGCGATGATATCCTGCAATTCTTTGTATTGCTGCAATACCCGCTGGACTTCACGAGCCACCGCATAATGCTCCTCGCCAACAATCTCTGGATCAAGCGAATTCGAACTGGAATCCAACACGTCCACGGCAGGATAGATGCCAATTTCTGTCAAGGCACGGTTCATCACGATAGTGGCATCCAGGTGGGCAAAAGTGGTCGCTGGTGCTGGGTCGGTCAAGTCGTCAGCCGGCACGTAGACAGCTTGGACAGAGGTGATCGAGCCTTTTTTGGTGCTAGTGATACGCTCCTGCAGGGCGCCCATTTCTTGCTGCAAATTTGGCTGGTAACCAACCGCGCTCGGCAAGCGTCCCAATAGCGCTGATACTTCGGCGCCCGCTTGGGTAAAGCGAAAGATATTGTCGATGAATAGCAGCACATCTTTACCTTCATCGCGGAAGGACTCGGCAATTGCTAGGCCCGATAACGCCACGCGCAAACGCGCTCCAGGCGGTTCGTTCATCTGGCCGAATACTAGCGAGGTTTTGTCCAGCACGCCAGCGTCTTTCATCTCGTAATAGAGGTCGTTGCCTTCGCGGGTTCGCTCGCCAACACCCGCAAAAACCGAGTTGCCTGAGTGAAACTTAGCAATATTGTTAATCAGCTCTTGGATAAGGACCGTCTTGCCGACACCAGCGCCAGCGAACAAGCCAGCTTTACCGCCCTTGGCTAGCGGTGCAATCAAGTCGATAACCTTGATACCAGTTTCGAGGATCTCAGTTTTGTTAGACTGTTCGGTCAATGTCGGCGGTTGGCGGTGAATCGGCGCCCGCTTGGCGCTTTTGGCAATCTCGCGGCCGTCGATTGGTTCGCCAACTACGTTGAACATGCGACCTTGCGTGTCCTCGCCAACAGGTACACTGATCGGCGCGCCAGTCGCTGTAACAACTTGGCCGCGGTGCAATCCGTCGGTGTTTTGCAGACTAATCGTTCGTACTGTCTGTTGGTCTAGATGCTGCGCTACCTCGAGCGTAATCGTCTGCTGGCCGCGCTTGACCGTCAACGCTTCGTATATTTCTGGCAACGAGCCATCATCAAACTCAACATCGACCACCACACCCATGATTTGGATGATTTTCCCTTGGTTTTTACTCATAGTAACTCCTTTTTTTATCATTTCATCGCCTCCACGCCAGCGCTGATCTCGGTCAGTTCTTGGGTGATTGCACTCTGGCGTTCCTTATTCATTTCTAGCGTCAAGTCGGCTACTAAGTCGCTAGCGTTATCAGTGGCGTTCTTCATCGCCAGCATTCGCATGCTATGTTCGCTAGAACGCGAGTCAAGCAGTGCTTGGTACAAACGAGCGCTAATCAGCCGGTAAGCTATATCATCTATGATATATTTAGGACTTGGTTCAAACTTAGCTTCGCGAATATCATCACTAATTTCATCGTCGGGCACAAAGCCGGCAGGGAACAAGCGAACAATATCAGCTTTCTGCGTCATACTACTAACAAAGCGCGTGAAAATCATGTCGACAGCATCGACAGTACCAGCTTCGAACATATCTTTGGCAGTGTTGAGAATAGCATGAAACTGCGCACCTGGCACGCGGTCAGGCAAATCTTCGTAGGTACCGACGATTTCAGTATCTTTGATGCGCGTTGCTGCTTGAGCGATTTTGCGGCCGATAGCGATAGTTTTGTTAGCGATACCCGATTGGTCATCTTGATGCAGTTCGTGCAGATAAGTCTTGATGATGTTAGCGTTATAAGCACCAGCCAGCCCCTTGTCGCTCGCTACCACAATCAGCAGGCGCGCTTTGACCGGCCGCTGCATAAACCAACGGTGATTATCGGTCGCACCTTGCTGCGCTAGATATGCTAGTAATTCGCGTGCTGCCACTGTGTAGGATTGAGAACTTTTGGTCGCCTCTTGAGCGCGGCGCATCTTGCTAGCTGCCACCATCTGCATGGCTTTGGTGATTTGCCGAGTGTTCTTGACCGAGCGAATACGCGATTTAAGCTGCTGAGTCGACGGCATCTAGTTAGTCCTCAAATCCTTTAGCAACTGCTAACGCCGCATCCTTGACAATCTTGGCGGTAGGTTTGTCCTCGCCAAATTTTTTATCGCCTCGGTTTAGCGCTTTCATTTCAGCTTTGTGGTTCGTCCACAAGCGAGCCAGCAAGTCGGCCTGCGCGTCTTTAATCTTGGCGGCTGGAACTTCATCAAAATAGCCCTCGCTAACCGCGACAATGCTAACAACTTGCTCCCAGACGCTCATCGGCTGATACTGCGGCTGTTTAAGCAATTCAGTTAGGCGCTGGCCGCGTTCAATTTGCGCCTTGGTCTCGGCGTCGAGATCGCTGCCAAACTGTGCGAAACTAGCTAATTCGCGGAACTGGCTGAGCCCAAGTTTAAGGTTGCCGCTGACGCTCTTCAGCACTTTGGTCTGAGCTGCACCGCCAACGCGCGACACCGACAAGCCTGCGCTAATCGCTGGGCGAATACCTTGGTAGAACAGATCAGTCTCCATAAATATCTGGCCATCGGTGATAGAAATAACATTAGTCGGAATATAAGCAGAAATATCACCAGCTTGCGTCTCGATAATCGGCAGAGCAGTCAAGCTGCCAGCACCTAGCTCGTCAGACAACTTAGCCGATCGCTCCAACAGGCGAGAATGCAGATAAAACACGTCGCCTGGAAACGCTTCGCGGCCTGGCGGACGGCGCAACAGCAGCGACATCTGGCGGTAGGCGACTGCGTGCTTGGTTAAATCATCATAAATCATCAAGGCATGCTTGCTATTATCTCGGAAATATTCGCCCATAGCAGTGCCGGCATACGGCGCCAGATAGAGTAGGGAAGCTGGGTCACTCGGACTAGTCGCCACCACGATAGTCTGATCCATCACACCTTCAGATTTCAAGCGTTCGACTAAGCGGGCAATCTTGCTGAGCTTCTGGCCGACCGCTACGTAGATATTGACTACGCCGGTTTTCTGGCGGGCTTGATTAATCATCGTATCAAGCGCGATAGCAGTCTTGCCAGTCTGACGGTCGCCAATAATTAGCTCGCGCTGGCCACGGCCGATCGGGAACATCGCATCGACGCTCATAATGCCCGTCATCAGCGGCTCGTGAACTGACTTGCGACCCATTACGCCGATAGCTTCGCGCTCGACCAGACCGCGCTGCTTTGATTTGATCGCTGGACCACCATCAAGCGGTTCGCCCAGCGGATTAACTACGCGCCCCAGCAGTTCTTCGCCGACTGGTACGCTCAGCACTTCGCCTTTTAGTTTGACTTTATCGCCAGCGGAAACACCTTGGTCGCTACCTAACAGCACCGCGCCGATTTCGTCTTCCATCAAGTTCAAAGCAAAGGCTTCAACCACGCCCTCGGCCGTTTGGATCTCCAGAACTTCGCTATAACCAGCCTCGCGCAATCCATGCACCCACGCCACGCCGTCGCCCACGCGAGTCACAATACCAACTTTTTCTAAACCTTCAGACACCTCGAGCTGGGCAATCGCCTGGCGCAGTTCGTCCGACAATTCTGTCACTGTAATATCAGCCATTCTTTTCCTTTACTTTATACCCTTGAGGGTTGTTAGTTTATGTATCACTGTGCCATCAAACTGGCTGCCAGGCAATTCAATCTTGAAGCCGCCGATAACACTCGGGTCAATCTGTTCGCGAATATATAGTTTGGCGCCAGTCGGCGTAAATTGCTTAACAATTGCTTGCTTATTTTCTGGCGAGAGCGGGCGAGCAGTCGTAACCGTCGCTACAACAGCGCCGCGCGACGCTAACGCCTCTTCAATAGCCGCCACCACTTGATTGAGATCGCGCACACGGCCAGTTTCGATCAAATAGGCTGCTAACTCTTTGATAAGACGCTTCTTGTCGCCGCTTGCAAGCAATTGGCCAGCCACATACGCTGCTAATCTTCGCTGCGATATAGTACTGGCCGCCACGCTATTTGATCTCCTCTAGCTGTTTTTTGATCAAGCTAGTGTCTTTGCTTGGATCGACCGTATCCAGCGTAACTTTCCTGGTTGTATCAACCACTAGGTCTACCATCTGGTCGCGCAAATCCTTCTTGGCCTGGGCAACTTCTGCCCTGACGTCGTTGCGAGCCGATTCGAGAATAGAATCGGCTTGGTTCTTGGCCTTTTGCTCGGCTTCAGCAACCATTTCAGCCGCTTCATTCTTGGCGGTGGCAACAATCGTCCGCGATTCTTGCTGGGCCTTTTTCAGCATAGCGGCTGTGCGCTTTTCGCTTTCGCTTGCCGCTTTTTTGGCTTGCTCGGCAGCCTCTAAACCTTCTTCGATAGACTCGTCGCGCTTATCAAGCATGTCCAGAATAGGCGGATAAACCCATTTTTTCAGCACTAGCAGCAAGACCGCAAAAGCAACCGTTTGCAGCACGAACAACCGCCAATCAATTCCTAGCGGCCCCAGTAGGCTATCGCCTCCAGTTCCAGCCGATGCAAAGTAGTGCAAGTTATTCACGCGCGCGAATCCTTACATCACCTTGCCGACAATAGCCGCCACGAAACCGATAATCGCCAGAGCGTCGATAAACGAGATACCGAGAATCATCATCGTGCGCAAATCGTTGATTTTTTCTGGGTTGCGGCCAGCAGCTTTCATCGCCGAAGCGCCAATCCAGCTACAGCCGATAGCTGCAAACGATGCAGGGACGATATAAGCTAGCGTAAATGCTATAGTTTCCATAATATTTTTCTCCTTATGGTTTAGTTATTACCTAAATTTATTTTACTCCCTCGGCCGTTAATTTCATGCCGGAAGAAGTCGAAGAATCATCATGCGTTTGTTTTTCCTCATCACCGCCGTGATGCGCCAAACCGAGCGATATAAACACTGTCGAAAGCATAAAGAAAATATAAGCCTGAATACCGCCGATAAACAGCTCAAAAATATAAAATGGCTGCAGAACCGCAGGCATCGCAACTTGCGCTAGATAAGCAATCATAGCAATCAATATTTCGCCCGCCAGCACGTTGCCAAACAAGCGGAACGACAAACTAAGCAAGCGCGAAAACTCCGCTACAAGCTCCAGAATACCAACAAACGACATAATCGGATCGCGCAACGGATTGACGAAGTAACGCTTCAGATTACCAACAAAACCCAGCTCGCGCGCAGCATACACCTGCGCCATCACGATAGTTACCGTCGCCAGCGCAAACGTCATATTCAAATCGGCATCCTGACCGCGGAACAGCGGCGTATGGCCGACAGTTATCGGCCCGACAATCGGTAGCAAACCGAGCCAGTATTGTCCAGCTATAAAGAAAAACATCGTCATTACCAGCGGCGCCACTCGGCGAGCCCACTTTTGGTTAGGAATCACTTGCCCAACCGTCTTATACAATCCTTCTATACACCAAAGAGTTAAGCGCGTTGCGAAGTTCGATTTTTTGCGGCCAAGCACCGCTGCTCGCGTACGAAACATCAGCCACACCAGAAGCACCAATCCTAGAATGCCAACCAGATTAGCATTAGTTATTGGCAAACCGGCGATTGAAAACACTTCGTCGGCCTTAACCGATATATGGGGTAGCGCCGCGAACATCATTTCTTATTAACCTTTTTTATCTGTTGCCGTACCAAAATCACTGCGGCGGCCGCGCCTACCGCGAACCCGCTGAACATCAACCACGGCTTACTATTAAATAAACTATCCAGCCACAAGCCAGCAAAAAACAAGCCAAGCATCGGTACATACATCCTCCACGTCACGCCGACCATAGCCAGCCCTAACGATGTAAAAGTTTCTCGAGATACAGTATTATCAGAAGTCCGCGTCTCGGCGGTATTGTCAGCCCCACTGGTCATAGCGCTATTGTAGCAGTATGAGCCGCTATATGTAAAGTGTATAATTTAAGACATTATGCCTAGACGAAACCACACCCCTAAACATACACCGTACCAAAACAAAAGCGCTCGCGCGCCGCAAAAGAAACGTTTCGCTAGCCGGCAAGCTGCCCTAAACGCCATCAAAGAACTGCAAAAATACCACCTCGACCTCGAGCTTGATATTTATCAATCGCCAGCTGACGGTGGGTGGTATTTGACTAGCCGCACATCTAGCGCCGATAAATAGCTTGCATACGCTAGATGTTGTGTATATAATGATTGTAATTAACGAAGGGGGATAATTATGGACGACCAGACGAGTCATCGAGACGACCAAAACGATCAAGTAATTGTATATAGCGCCGCATGGTGCGCGTACTGTAAAACCGAAAAAGAATACTTAGACAAATTAGGCGTCAAGTACACCGTTCGCGACATCGACGAAGATGAGGGTGCAATGGATGAACTTCTCACTAAAGTTGGCGACAAATCTAGCAGCATACCTGTCACCGATATCGATGGCGTAATCATTCGCGGCTTCAACCGAACCAAAATTGACGCTGCACTCAAGGAGAAAGGATTTATCAGTTAGCTAGATAATCTACTGCGTCTGTATAATACGGGTCGGCGCCTGGGAATTTAGACAGGGACTTCAGTTCCTCTGGCGTTATCCATTGGTAGCCTTTATGTTCCCAGCTTAAAGCGATTTTCGCGTCCGGTTCGGTGAGCTTTGCTTCAAATAATACATGTGTTGCTTGCTGGTATTGTTTAGTAAATAGCTTCTTCAATTTATTTGGATTAACGGATAGTCCCGTTTCTTCCTGTATTTCGCGCGCTACTGCTGCTTCTGGTGTTTCTTCTGATTCAACCTCTCCGCCAGGAAAATCAGTATGCCCAGGGAACAGCGGATGTGTATTGCCTCTATACAGTACCAAATATAATCCTTTAGAATTCCGCACCAGCGCCTTTGCGACAATCTTAGCCATATTATTACCTTATTTTTATGATAAAATTTTATCATAAAATGACTGAAAGATTGAAGAATATAAAATCGGCATATCGAGTAGCAGTAAAGGGATTAGTACGCGATCAATCAGGTAAGCTGCTGTTCGTTCAAGAGAGAAGTGACTCATGGGACCTTCCT
>JABZJV010000023.1 GCA_015257605.1 Nanosynbacter sp.
TTTCGTACCTAATGTTTTGATTATATTTTATCTAATGTAATAGTATGAATGAGATACTCTATATCGTCAATATATTTATAATCTACAGTTTCTTAAAATAAAAATGCGACATGTTACGTCGTGTTCTCCGAAAAAGTCTAATCTTGGAGCCACGATCGGGGCTTGAACCCGAGACCTCATCCTTACCATGGATGCGCTCTACCAACTGAGCTATCGCGGCATGAAAGCCTACTAATTCTAACATATTTGCCGCGGTCGAGGCAAGCTACTTCTGGCGGCGGGTCTTCTTGCTGGTTGTCGATTCGGGTTTCGGCAGGTTCGGCGCTACGAACGCTTCCAGTAGCGCCCAGGCGATACCGTTTACCAAGTAAACTACAGCGAATCCGGCAGCAATCATCGCGGCCAAGCGGCTTTGTGGTACATTTAGGAGCGTCAGCAGTCCAGCTAGAACCAGACCAATGAAAACTACTGTTAGATAAGCTTGCTGTAATTTGCGGCGCTGATCTTTTTGGTGGCTCCAACTGCTCAGCGACTGCTTAATAAACTCGTACATACTATATATTATAGCATATACACTGTATAAAGTCAATGAAAAACCGCCCGCGAGTAGCGGACGGCCTAAAATTCTACGCATGGTACCGGAGGTAGGACTCGAACCTACGAAGCTAAAAAGCGGGAGATTTACAGTCTCCTGTCATTGCCACTAGACGACTCCGGCATGAATCATGGAGCCGACTCTCGGACTCGAACCGAGGACCTGCTGTTTACAAAACAGCTGCTCTAGCCAGCTGAGCTAAGTCGGCATAAATTGAAAGGTACGACCCGAAAGCACACCTAACAGTGTAGCGTATTTGCATAACCTTGGCAAGTGTTTTATTGCGGAGAGATGGCGCCAGCTGGCTGTTTGACGCGGCGGTCGACATGCTGCCCGCGCGACATGGCGCGATTGATTTTGTCGCGAATAGCAGCGGCTTTCTCTTTCTGGCCGTTGCGATCGTACGAATCGGCTAAGATGTTAATACTCTGGATGCTTGGCTCTAGAGTGACGGCGCGTTCAAGGTGCTGCAAGACAAGCTTGGCATTGCCGAGTTTTTCTTGTACTTTGGCGTAAGCGATGTGGCGCGAAGCGACTTCCTCTTCCATCTCTAGGGCTTGCTCGAATGCCAGGGCGGCCTTTTCGTAGCTTTCGGTTTCGTAGTAAATCAAGCCGACATTATGCAAACTAGAGGCGCTTGGCTCTAAACTTTGGGCAATTTCGAAGCATTCGATAGCGTCATCGTAGGCATGCTGCTTGGCATACAAAATACCTAGACGGTTGTAAGCGTTGGCATTTTTAGCGTCGATACGCAGAATGGTCAGCAAGGCTTTTTCGGCGCGCAGATATTTTTGCGCTTTGAGCGATTCTTGAGCGATTTCCCAGAGCTTATCAAGCTTTGATGATAATTTCGCTGGTAAGTCGCCTGCGATGTCTTCGGGCGACTGGCGGTACGCGACTGCTGCGGCGCCTAGTCCCAGAACCAGTAAAAATCCAAACATACTATGCATTATTATAGCACATAATCACGCAATCAAAGCGGCAAGCTGAAGCTTGATGTTGCCATTGGCGGCGATGCGCTCGTAGGTTTCGCTGAGACGAGCTAGCTTGTCGATGATAGCTGGCGTGCTGTTTTTGGCAGCGGCATTTTGAACGAGTAGAATGCTATAGCGTAGTAATTCTAAGGTGTCTTTGCGGTCGGTGTATCGAGCGGCGACAGTTAGTTTATTGTTCATCGGACCAGCAATTAATGCTTGCGAGTCTTTGATGATGGCGCCGATATCGGCGAGCTCGCTGGGTTTGCTGGCCAAGCGCGAGATTAATGCCGGCCGGCCGCTTGCTAAAAACATAATCTGAGCAATCGCTGTAGTGTCAAGTTGCCGATATTTAGCGAGGAGCAGCCGGCTAGCCTCCTCAGAAATCGGACGGATAGTAAGCCGCTCGACGCGCGACATGATAGTCGGTAGCAGCAAATTCGGCTGGTGCGATGTCAATATGAAATGAATGTTGCGGGCTGGTTCCTCTAATAATTTCAAGAAAGCATTTTGCGCCTGATGATTCATGGCGCTGGCATCGTCGATAACATAAACTGCCTTACTATTAGCGATACCGCGGGTGTATTGGCGCAGGTCGCGGATTTGGTTGATACGAATGACGCCGTTCGCGTCGGCTTGTCCGTCTTTGTTGGTGGGCTGAATAATTACAGCGAGTGCTGGGCCGGCTAAGTATTTGGCTGTAGTTAGTAGACCAGCGCCATCAGCGCCTGTCAAAAGTAAAGCTTGCGGTAGACTGCGGGCTAGCGTTTGAATTTGTCGCTCGGTTGACGGCTCAAAGATTAGGCTCATCATCTAGCTCCGGGAAAAGTTTGATAAATTCGCTAGGCAGCGGCGCAATGAATGTCTGGCGCTTGCCAGGCTGCGTGGTAATTTCTAATTTGTAAGCATGCAGATAGAGGCGGTCGGCAGATTTGCCATAGACGCGGTCGCCGTGAATCGGCGTGTGTAAATGACGCAGGTGAACGCGCAGTTGATGAGTGCGCCCAGTTTGCGGGCAAAGTTTAATAGCGCTGAGATTATGGTGCGCGGCGAGCGTTTGGTATATGGTTTGCGCTGGCTTGCCATTTGGGTCGGGGCGAAAGGTGCTGGGTGCCGACGGGTTGCGACCAATCGGGATATCAATTTTGGCGGTTAGTGGTTGCGGTGCACCGTCGACGATGGCTAGATATGTTTTCTTGGCGAGATGCTGCGAGAATTGTTTTTTGAGCAATTCAAAAGCTTCGGCAGTGCGCGCCCCGATGATAACGCCGCTGGTGTCGCGGTCTAGACGATGGACGATGCCTGGGCGATTAGTTTCCAGCCCGACGGTGGTATAACGGCGGAAAAAGTCGGCGACCGTGAATTCGTCATTCAGCGCCCCTTTGCTGTGAGTCAGAACGCCGGCTGGTTTGTTGACAACGATGACGCTATCGTCTAGATAAAGTATCGGTAGCTCCTCATCACTGTAATCGGTAGCTTCGGGCAGATTGACGGCTATTTCGTCGGCTTCGGTGACTAGCTGGCTGGCGCTTTTGGCTGGTGTGCCGTTGACAGATACATTGCCAGATTTGATATATTTTTGCCAGGTTGATCGGCTGGTTTCTGGGTATCGTTTGGCTAGCAAACTATCCAACCGGTAGCTGTCGCTCACCTGTTGAAACAGATAGATATCTTTGCCTTTGAATGGTAAGCCGTAGGTAGTTAGCTCGCTAGTTGGGTTTTCGAAAATCACGCCGCGAGCATCGCTTTTGGCGGTAAATATTTGCTCCATGATATAATTTTCGCGGTCTTCGGCGGTGTCATCAACCAGCACGAAATAATGCTGGCGGTTAAAGCGAAAGCGCACCAGCTGGTTGATTGGGCTAGGATTGCTACTTTTGATTTGGTCGATATGGCGCGGCAGGTTGTCTGCGTTTGCTACGTTGAAGCGGCGTAAAATCGCCAGTAAGTCATTGGCGGTGATTTTCATTGTTTGCCGCCTCGTCTGGCAGATTGGTTGTTGGAGATTCCCGATTTGTAACTCATCGCAGGATTTATCTCCTGAGCCCCACGGCTTTTTGGACGCGGAGCAAGGTTTCGTTGGCGACGATGGTCATGGCGCGCTCGGACCGCTCGAGGACTTTCAATAAATCATCGTCGGTGATGGCGTTGAGGCGCGCTTGGAAGTTGCTCAAAAAGCTGGCTACTGCTTCGGCTACGGCTTTTTTCAGCGGCCCGTATTGTGTTTGACCAATCCACTCGACATTGACTTCTTCTTGCGGCTGATCAGTTAAAATCGCCAAAAGCTGTAGTAAGTTGGTGATACCTGGCTGATTTTCCCAGTCAAAATTGATAACGCCAAGCGAATCGGTTGTTGCCGACATGATTTTCTTGTGAGCTTGTTCTGGCGGATCGTTCAGATTAATTTTTGATTTTTGATCGTCTGAGCTCTTGCTCATTTTCTTGTTCGGATTGGTTAAGCTGCGAATGCGCAAACCTTTGTCGCGCTTGATAAACTCAGTTTGCTTGGCTGTAGAGTCAGGCACGGTGAATAATTCGCCGAACTTATTATTCATGCGAATGGCGATGTCGCGGGTAATTTCTAGATGCTGGAATTGGTCCTCGCCAACGGGTACATAGCGGGCGTTATAGAGTAAGATATCGGCAGCCATCAACACCGGATAATTAAACAACCCGACACTGACGTTGCTGCTGTGTTCGGCGGACTTTTCTTTGAACTGCGTCATGCGGCTCATCTCGCCGAAACTAGTAAAGCAGTCCAAGATCCAAGTTAATTCGCTGTGCGCCGGGATAAAACTCTGGCGGTAAATAAAAGTATTTTCGTCTCTAGCGTCGAGCCCAGCGGCGATGAAATACTTAAGGTTTTTGAGGGTGTTGGCGTACAACGCAGAATGGTCGATTGGTGTCGTAAAACTGTGCAAATCTGGCACAAACATGTTGATTTGATGCTCTCCTGCGTACTTTTTCTGCATTTGCACCATTGGCACGAACGCACCGAGATAATTACCGAGCGTTGGCTCTTCGTTGGCGCGCACGCCAGTGAGGATTGTTTCTTTAGACATAGTATGATTATAACAGAGTACGCTTGTGCTGTCATATTGAGCACGACGATTGAAATAATTGCTGTTTGACGCTGGTGGTGGCTGCATATACAATAGCGTTATGAATAAAACTCAGTGTCGGATTGCATATTACGTTTTCTTGTTTGCGTCGGCGCTAGTTTCGTATATTTCAATTGAGACATCTATGGATACGATGAGTGCTAAGCAGTCGCCAAACGTGCCGCTTCATCTGTTTGAATTCGCGCTGGCTATCGCGCTGGTGTGCGCGGCGTTGTATTTTCAGTATAAGGCTTATCGTGATGATGCTAAGAAATAGCTTTTAATCGCGTATATCCTGGACTGGATTGCGACGTACGTTGCGTAGCAGCGGTTGAATGCTGGCAATTAAGCTGACTATGAATATCGAGCCAATAACAATTATAAGCGTAGGCGATTCTAGGCTAAAAATGCTAAATTGCGGCGCGCTGCCAATCACCCCGAAAGCTGTTGCGGCAGTGCCGGTTAGATTTTTGCCGTAGGTATTTGCTACGGCGAATGCGGCTGCAATTCCTAAAATTAGCGAGACAATGGCGATTCTTAACGCTACGATTGCAACATATATGATATAAATGCAAGCGATATCGCGCCGTTTCGCGCCCATCGCGCGGTAAATGGCGGTTTCTTTGCGGTTCTCTGCGATGATACGCGAAACAGTGAACCAAATTATAATTATCGCCAATCCTAGTACTCCGGGCAGAGCGACGCTAGCGATTTGGTTAAACAACTTCCCTATTTCATCCAGAATCAGGTAGTTTGACCCGTATGGGTTGGCGGCAAACTGCTTATTGCATTTATCATTAAGCTCTGGACAAGCCTCGTTGTCGAGAAACGCTCGCGCTTTTGCAACGCTAGAAAATTCTAAAACGCGGGGAGTGAATTCATCTCTCATTAGCCGTACAGCCGTAGAGCTTGCTTCTTGTTGCTGGACGTCGCTGAACTTTAGTTTTTCTGGCAGAGAATCGTATAGTTGGATAGGAATGTCTAGCGACGATGAATAATCTTGCGAAGCTAGTAGATTCTTGATATATTCGCTGGCGTTTTTCTTGTAATCAGTTTGCGGTTGCGCGTACTTAATGCCGACAATTTGAAAAGTGAGCAATTTGTGCTTGGGTACTATATATGTCCCAAGTTTTTTCTGGTTGGCTTCGTTAGAATCGTCACTCTTCTTTTCGGTGGTAGTTCGCGTGTCGGACTTGACAGTGATATTGCCGCAGGCTTGCTTTGGGTAACCGTAAATCAAACTGGGCTTTTGGTAGTTTTTGTTGATTTCGTTGGCTTTTGTCTCGATATAATCTTGTTGGATTTTCTTGATCAGTGTTTGTTCGGTTGAATTGCGGTAGCAAACTTGATAAGTATAGCCGTTTAATTTTTCTTGGACGTTTTTAAGCCATGTAGATTTTTGGTTAGTGTCGGCCGGCTCGGCTTCAAGGTTAAGCTTCTTACCAAATAATGAGACGGCTTCTTGAACGGAGACCACCACTGGTATGCCGTTTAGGTGTGACGCATCGGTTGCTAGCATATAACGGCGTAGAAGCTGCTGGTCGGTGAAAGTATAGTTGCTATTATATATGGCGTTAGTGTAATAGCCGTAAGTTGTCATATCGTCTGCTTTGGGGTTAGAGTTGCCGAAGTCTTCTTTGTCATTTTGGATTAGGCGTAGCGCGGGGATTTGGGGTAAACCGCTTATTTTGTCAACGATATAATAGCCAGCGGCGTCGTATTTGCTGCCGATTTCTTTGAGATTGGTTAGCTTGTTGTTGGCAGTTTTAGCGTATTTTTCAAATTGCTGGTCATTGAAATCACTTATGACTGGCGAAGAAAAATTAACAATCACTCGTTGTTCTTCTGGAAGTGAGTCGGGCATCCAAGAAGCTGGTAGCAGGGCTGGAGCTTCGGTGCTCTTGTCGTAAGCTAATCCCAGCGATTTATATTTGTCTTGCAAATTCTGATAGTATTTTTTCTCGAACGCTTTGAGTTCTCTAATCTCTTCTAAGGATAGGTTGTTGGTGATTCCTAAAGCTTTGTTTGGTATATTTGGTGATGCTTTGACAAGGTAGCGGTCGTTGCCAACTTTCTTTATAAACATTTCTGCGCTCTTTTCGGCGCCAGTAAAGACAATAATTATGGCGATTAACGCCGCGAATAACAAGCTTGCCACGACGGTAGAAGCAAAAAGCATGCCGCGCTTTGAGTGGAGCTTGGTGCGGGCTAGCTTTGCGGCATACGATGGGCGAATCATGTGATAGCTCCGTCTTTTAATTCTATGACGCGGTCGGCTTGGCGGGCAATGCTCGCATCGTGAGTAACTATAACAATTGTCGAACCGAGAGTTGAGCGGATTTCGCGGAACAGATCGATAATCGATTGACTGTTGGTCGAATCCAAGTTGCCAGTTGGCTCGTCGGCCAGAATGATACGCGGATTGTTTATTAGCGCTCGAGCAATTGCGGCACGTTGAATTTGCCCGCCTGAAAGTTCTTTGGGTAGGCGGTTTGCGTACTCTTCTAGACCGACTTTTTGGAGTAGCCAAGTTACTTTGGCGTCGATAAGATTTTTCTTTTTAGCGGTAAACATGGCTGGTACAGCAATATTGTCGCTAAGCTGCAAAAAAGGCTGCAGATAAAACGATTGAAAAACAAAGCCGATAGTATTTTGACGAAGCTGGCTGAGCTGGCTGTCGCGCAAGTTAGTCGTCTCTTTGGACTCGATGACAACAGATCCTGAGGTTGGCTGATCAAGGCAGCCGATAATTTGCAGTAGCGTACTTTTGCCGCTACCACTAGCGCCAGTAATGGTGATAAGCTCGCCTTGTTTGATTGCCAGGTTTATTCCGCGAAGCGCTTTAACGGTTTGCTTGCCGAGTTTGTAGTCTTTCGAGACGTTATTGAGGAAGATTGCTGTTTGGCTAGAATTCGTCGCGATTGCGCTTTCTGATATTTTGACCCCTGTTAAAGTTGTTTCCATACTATAATCCTTATGTATAAGTATAGCATGGATCGGCTAGCGTTATTATGCTGAGTGCTTTGTTATACAGAGGCGGAAGCTTTAATCGTAGGTGGCTATTTGCTAGTGGGCGATGTGCCTGTAGGCGAGGCCAGCGCTGCTGGCGGCAGCGGATCAACGTTGCTCGGCGGCGTTGCTTCTTCCCAACAATCCTCCGTGTTGAGGCTGTATCGCTGGGGATTTTTCTGTGCCTCTTTAGGATCCACTACTCTGATAAGTCCTTTTTTTCGGTCGCAGGTTACAACACCCTGGGACGTGTCATGACTTGGATGCTCAGGCGGCACTGGCTTTGGATTGTCGGCTCTACAGGCTGCGGTTACCGCCGCTAAGCCGGTGAGTCCTAATGTTAATAGTGCTTCGCGGCGGCTAAGAACATTTACTTCTCCTGCTCCTGTTGGGCTTTCTGGACGCTTTGGAACTATTGCCATGATACTTCAATCTCCTCCTTCGGGATTAGCGGCTTGTAGCCTATATGCAGCCCACCTATTATTTATAATAAGTATTACTATATACTTTTATAGCAAAATAATCAAATGGTGCTCGAGCAAAAAACAAATACCCCGCCCTAACAAGCGGAGTATTTGAGCCTGCTCTAAACGACGAAGAGTTAGCGCTTTGAGTATTGCTCGCGTTTGCGGGCGCTGCGCAGGCCGTA
>JABZJV010000024.1 GCA_015257605.1 Nanosynbacter sp.
TTCCGATATATCTGCTTCAACTGCGTCAAATCGCGGTAGTACAATTGTCTCCAACGCTCCGTTAACGCCTTCAACAATTGCTTCTTTAATCCATTGCTTGTCGTCATTAGTTAGTGCCATGCGCCCTCCTGAATTCCATTATACCATGCCGTATTCATGTACAGACGAAGCGCTAAATATTTAGAGTCATTTAAGTACAAACTTTTGTCGGCTATCAAAGCAAGATTCCCGCTGGCAAGAAATATGACACAATAGCTACGACTAGCAAAATCGCGTACCATATGTGCCGGTTGCCTGGGCGCTTTTCCCAGAGATAAACGGCCAGTGCTCCGCCAATTAGCCCCAGCGGAAGGGCCGATAGCGTTAAGCTGCCGATACTTAGCGGCGCTTTGAATTTTAGCCACAATGTGCCAGCAATCGTTACCGTGACTAGTTTTAGCAAATAGACGCCGTCGGGCTCGAACTTTTCGTTGCCGCGCCGGCTAAATACACGGTTGCGGGCATATGTGCGTTGTTTGTGCCGCTGTGAAGCCATAATTAAAGTATATCATAAGCGTTATACTTCCCTGTTTTTCGCGACTCTCTAGCTGCTATTCTGTCTCATAGAAAAAGAAAAGACTCTCTTAGTGCCTGTAGAGTCTTTTTCTTGCGCAAAGAGCGAGATGCTATTTACATTTTAATTTCGGCGTCAACGCCAGCTGGCAATGATAGATTTTGCAAGTTCTCGATGGTTTTTGGCGTAGCGTTAGAAATGTCAATCAAGCGCTTGTGTACGCGCATTTCGAATGTCTCGCCGCCCATTTTGTAGACGTGCGGGCTTTTCGTTACCGTATAAGTGCTGCGGCGAGTTGGCAGCGGCACTGGCCCGGCGACTGTTGCGCCAGTACGAACAGCGGTGTCGACGATTCGCTTAGCAGATTCATCAATAACTGTGTGGTCATACGCCTTGAGGCGGATGCGGATAGTGAGACCTTTATCTTCGGCCATTTTGTTACTCCTTTTACCTCGTAACCTCTGCTCGAATCGGTTTCGTTAGCGTCTGGCAGAGTTCTCGAGACGATTAATTAATACGAACATTACTATAGCAATAATTAGCGTGAATTGCAAGAACTGCGCGGGCGATAAGACGTGTTAAGGTTTAATCTTGTCGGTGACCGCTGGTTGCAGGCAATAAAAGCACCCCCGATAGTCCGGAGGTGCTTTCTGTAGTAACTTACAGAGTGTAAATTACTTGATGATGTTGGTCACCACGCCAGCGCCGACAGTACGGCCGCCTTCGCGGATAGCGAAGTCTTGACCTTTGTCCATAGCGATTGGGGCGAGCAATTTAACCTTGAAGGTCACTTGGTCGCCTGGCATAACCATTTCTTTGTCGGCTGGTAATTCAACTTCACCGGTCACGTCAGTGGTGCGGAAGTAGAACTGCGGCTTGTAGCCCTTGCTGAACGGCGTGTGGCGTCCACCCTCTTCTTTCTTGAGGATGTAGACTTCAGCCTCGAACTCGGTGTGCGGAGTCAGCGTGCCTGGAGCAACAATGACCTGACCGCGCTCGATCTGCTCGCGCTCGATACCGCGCAGCAGCAAACCAGCGTTGTCGCCAGCTTGGCCCTGGTCGAGGGTTTTCTTGAAGGCTTCGATACCAGTTACGACCGAGCTCTGAGTTGGTTTTAGACCAACAATTTCGACTGGGTCGTTCAGTTTGATGACGCCTTGCTCAATACGGCCAGTAGCCACGGTGCCACGACCTTTGATCGAGAAGACATCTTCGATTGGCATCAAGAATGGCTTGTCGAGGTCGCGCTTTGGCAGCTCGAAGTAATCGTCCATAGCCTTGACTAATTCCATGATAGCGTCTTCAGATTCTTTGTCGCCTTCGAGAGCTTTGGTGGCTGAGCCCTTGATGATTGGTGTATTGTCGCCGTCGTAGCCGTTCTTGGTGAGCAGTTCGCGAACGTCCATCTCGACCAATTCGACCAGTTCTGGGTCGGCCAAGTCCATCTTGTTGAGGAAGACGATGATCTTCGGCACGCCAACCTGGTGAGCCAACAATACGTGCTCGCGAGTTTGCGGTAACGGGCCGTCGTTGGCAGCCACCACGAGAATAGCACCATCGATTTGAGCAGCGCCGGTGATCATGTTCTTGACGTAGTCGGCGTGGCCTGGCATATCGACATGCGCGTAGTGGCGATTCTCTGACTCGTATTCCTGGTGAGAGGTGGCGATGGTGATACCGCGCGCCTTTTCCTCTGGTGCGTTATCGATGTCCGCGTAGTCGCGCGCTTTATTCACGTCGCTTGGGAGCCGCTTAGCCAAAACGTGGGTAATGGCGGCGGTCAAAGTCGTCTTACCGTGGTCGACGTGACCCATGGTACCGACGTTGATATGAGGCTTTGAACGGTCAAAGTCTGCCATAGAAGTAGTTCTCCTAACGTTAGTATTATGTTATTCACGACGCGAGCAATTATCGAAAGTGTTACCACCTCGACAAAACGCGTCGCGCGTTATTTCTTATTATAGTTGAAAGCTCTGCGGGTGTAAAGTGGCTACTGGCGTAAACGCTTATCAATATGCCGGCAAACGATAAACAACCAAATAGCAGCCAGCAGTCCCAATATAGCTTCGATAATCACAAACCAAAAGCTTCGCAAGATGTAGCCCTGAGCTGCCAGAATTGCTGCAAAAATCGGAAAGCCGAATGACAACAGCCGCTCGCGCTGTGTCAAATAATTAAGGCTCGACGGTAAAGTCAGCATCATTAACACCATAGCGATAATTATCCCGCGCGAAAAAACAAAATGCGCTGCGTGCATAGTGTCATTCGGACAAAGCGCTACGCCAACCATACATACAGACAAAGTAATCATCAGCCAAGCTGACAATTTGGCGGTGCGCGATTGCTGAAGCTTAGCATAGCTTCGGGTCATGCAAATACCGATAGCAGTAAGCATCAATCCTGAGGCAAAAACACCAGCATTAAAAGACAAAGCTGATTGGCGGTTGGTGCTAGTCTCGCCCAACCGGCTGAGACTCCAGCTTGTCCAGTGCGAATCATCAGACAGCGCAATTGAGATCATCACGCCAGAAGTTAAAATCACTACGTATAGCGCGCAGAGTACCTGCAAGCGATTACGCCTGTAAAATTGAACAGCTAGCTGGTAGCTCATGTATCTATTATAGCAGCAAACGCGCCTTGGTGAGAGGCGCGTTTACGTATTTAGCGAAGTTCTCGCTAAAGCTAATTATCAAACTACTTGTTGCGCTTCTCGATAATCTCGGCAGCAACGTTCGGTGGAACTTCCTCGTAATGGGCCAGCTCCATCGTCGATGCGGCACGACCTTGGCTCATCGAGCGGATGTCTGATGTATAGCCGAACATGTTAGCCAGCGGCACGATAGCTTTGATTAGCTTAGCGCCGCCCATCAGGTCGTCCATACTCTCGATGCGGCCGCGGCGGCTATTGAGGTCGCCGATGATATCGCCCATGAACTCCTCTGGCGTGGTGACTTCGACTTTCATGACTGGCTCGAGCAAGACTGGATTGGCTTGTTTGATACCAGCGCGGGTCGCGATATGCGCCGCCAAGCTAAACGCCAGCTCGCTAGAGTCAACGTCGTGGTACGAGCCATCGTAGAGTGTTGCCTTGACATCCACCACTGGGTAGCCGGCAATAACTCCGCCGTCTAGAGTTTCGCGAATACCCTTTTGTACGGCCGGGCGATACTCTTGCGGTACCACGCCGCCTTTGATTTCGTCGATGAATTCAAAGCCTTTGCCTGGCTCGTTCGGCTCAAAGCGTACCCAAACATCGCCGTATTGGCCGCGGCCGCCAGACTGTTTGGCGTGCTTGCCTTGGACTTCGGCGGTACCTTTGATGGTTTCGCGGAAGGCAACCTGCGGTTCGCCGACATTAGCTTCAACATTGAATTCGCGCTTCATGCGGTCAATTAGAATCTCCAGATGCAACTCGCCCATGCCCGACATAATCGTCTGCCCGGTCTCTTCATCGGTGTGAATGCGGAAGGTTGGGTCTTCCTCGGCGAGGCGCTGCAAAGCAATGCCCATCTTCTCTTGGTCGGCTTTGGTCTTTGGCTCGACAGCAATTGATACCGGCGGTTCTGGGAACTCAATAGACTCCAGAGCGATTGGATGACTCAATTCAGCTAAAGTATTACCAGTGAAAGTATTTTTCAGCCCGACCACTGCAGCGATATCGCCGGCGCCAACACTATCGATTTCTTCGCGTTTGTCGGCGTGCATTCGGACGATGCGGCCGATACGCTCTTTCTCGCCAGTGGTGGTGTTAAGGACGTAGCTGCCAGCTTTCAGTACGCCAGAGTAGACGCGGATGAAGATTAGCTTGCCGACGAACGGATCAGCGGCAATCTTGAAGGCCAGCGCGGCCATCGGTTCTTTGTCGCTTGGTTTGCGGCCGACTTCGTCGCCAGTTTTTGGATTTTTACCCCAAATTTCGTCGACGTCGAGCGGACTTGGCAAGTAATCTGCCATCAAATCAAGCAGTTTTTCGACAATCACGCCGCGGCCGTCGCCGCCAGTTACCAAATAGAAGTCGCCAGCCAGCACACGTTTGCGCAGCGCACTCTTGAGTTCGTCGATGGTAATTGCTTCCTCGCCCTCGTCGAAGAACTTCATCATCAAGCCATCGTCGGCCTCGACCGCATTTTCGACCAGCAGACTGCGCGCATGCTTGGCTTTTTCGAGCATATCAGCCGGAATCTCGCTAACCTTTAGCTCGTGGTCGGTATAATCATCGTAAGTATAAGCCTTCATATCGATCAGATCGACCACGCCGCAAATATCCTTCTCAAAACCAATCGGCAAGTGGATTGGAAACGCTTGCTTGCTGAGGCGGTTGTGGATTGACTCGACAGATTTGTAGAAGTCGCCACCAGTCTGGTTGATTTTGTTGATGAAGCAGATGCGCGGTATGTTGTATTTGTTGGCCTGGCGCCAGACGGTTTCGCTTTGCGCCTCGACGCCCATTTTGCCGTCGAAGACAGTAACAGCGCCGTCGAGCACGCGCAGCGAACGCTCCACTTCGGCTGTAAAGTCGATGTGCCCTGGCGTATCGATAATATTAATCTTGTGACCTTTCCAGAAGCAAGTCACCGCCGCCGAGGTAATGGTGATGCCCCGCTCCTTTTCCTGCGCCATCCAGTCGGTGGTGGCACCGCCATCATCGCCCTTGACGGTACCGATTTTATGCGTCAAGCCAGTACGGTACAAAATACCCTCAGTGGTGGTCGTTTTACCAGCGTCGATATGGGCAATAATGCCGATATTTCTAAAGTTTTGTAATGGAACGGTTGCTGCCATTGTTTTTCCTCTATTAAGTTGATTTGTCGAGATTCTTGGTTATTTTTTGGCACCAAAAAACTACTCTTAACGACAATTATATCAGATAATTTACAAAAATGATAGCTAAGTTTAACTTTCGCAAAACCGCTCCTATGTATAGCGTAGGAGCGGTTCTATGTTTGCGTGAAAAGAAACGATTAGCTGCGAGCAAAATGAGCGAAAGCGCGGTTGGCTTCGGCCATTTTGTGAGTGTCTTCTTTCTTCTTGAAGGCAATACCAGTTTCGTTGCAGGCGTCGACGATCTCTGTCGCTAAGCGCTTGCTGTACGGCATACCGCTTTTACTGCGAGCGGCTTGTACTAACCAAGTAAAGGCAAAGTGCTGCTGGCGATGGCCTTGAATCGGAAACGGAATTTGGTAGTTAGCACCGCCAACGCGGCGAGACTTAACCTCGAAAGCCGGGCTGATGTTGTTAATTGCCTTTTCGAAAACCTCTAGCGGTTCCTCGCTCTTGAGGGTTTTGGCAGCTTGCGCTAGAGCGTCATAGACAGCCCGCTCGGCCGCTAATTTCTTGCCGTTGAGCATTGATTTGTTGATGAGGCGCTGTACCAAAACCGACTGGTATTTGCGATCTGGCTGCAATTGGCGCTGGAGCTTTTTGGTAACTTTGCGAGGCATGATTACTTATCCTCCTTCTTGGTACCGTATTTACTGCGGCCTTGTTTGCGTTTGGATACGCCTTGCAAGTCAAGCGCACCGCGAACGACATGATAGCGCACACCTGGCAAGTCTGGCACGCGGCCGCCGCGAACCAGCACCACGGCGTGTTCTTGCAAGTTGTGGCCTTCGCCGCCGATATAAGCCCAAACCTCGTGGCCGTTAGTCAGGCGAACGCGGGCAACTTTGCGCAGCGCCGAGTTCGGCTTCTTTGGCGTTTTGGTGGTAACTTTGACGCAAACGCCGCGTTTGAGCGGCGCGTTCTGGTTGTAATAGCGCACCTTGAGAGCATTGTGGATACGGCCTAGCGCCGGCGACTTCGACTTTTTGCTAGCCGTCTGGCGAGGTTTGCGTACCAGCTGATTGATAGTTGGCATTCAACTTCTCCTAATTACGATGATAATAAACGAGCTTGCTAAAGGCTCATGGCGCAAGCGGCAATGCAGCAAACATCCGCCTGCATCTCGAGAGCTGCGGCTTTATCACACCGATAACCCCGCTTCACCCGAGAGAAACTCTATATTCTATTATAGCAAAAAAACTATTAAAAAGCAAGGTTTGCTCGTCTTCTGGACGACGGAGTCAGGAATGAACTCAACTGGTGATGTTTGGCAAAAGTTCGCTTTCGTCGTTTCCGACTCATCAGCATAGACACGCATCTATGGAGCGAACATGACAAGCAGAGACTTTGACAGAGGTTCGCAGGAGACTACAGCAGCTTGGCAATATCGATCGCCAATACAACAGCAATGAGACTGAGGGCTATGGCATTATACAATGCATGCACCGTCGCAGCTGCCGCCGTAGCTATAATCTGGCTACGGTATTTGCGGTAGTACCACAAGTATACCAGCAAAAAACCGAAGCCAGTCATTGACAGTGCGGTGCCCGCCGCGAAACTGTACCAGATGTTGACTACATGGGCAAGCCCAAAGCACACGCTGGCGCGCACTCGTTCGCACCAGCTCCACTTCTCACTTCCAGAGCGGAAAGCTTGCTCTTCCCATAATGCGAAGAGCAATAGGGTATTATACGCCTCGTATCTGGTAGCTTTGGTTTTGTGAAGGAGCTTCTGTGATGGCGTGTAGTTCGTGAAGTCTCCTATCAGGAAGGCTCCCGTCATACCAGCAACCCAGGCAGCCCCTGTCGCCCACCCCGCGGGAAGGAACGTCTCAAAGATACTAGTCAGCAGCCCGACTACGGAGCTATCAAGCCCCGGAATCATCAGTAGCACTTTTATCGTGGCGATTGTCACGATAATCAATCCTGTTGCGATGGCAGTGAGCCATCGCCTGCCAAAGTACCCGGCATTTCCGATTTCGACAGCTAGTTTAGGCCAAACAAAAGTTGGCCTAGTATTCTGGGGCATGACCCTCCTGAAGAGCCAAGCCATGAACCCCTTTCGGGGGCGATGCACTATCATAAGTTCCGAGTGCACGAAATGAACACCTCTTTCAAAGGTTGGTCGGCTTGTCAAAGTGCGCTTTCATACAAGAATCTACTCCCTGTCAATGAAAGCTGATATATATATATCACATATGAATGTGTAAGTCAATGTATCAGGCAATTTTATTGAATTTTATGCAAAAAAGCGCAAAAATAACGAAAAACAAGCATTTTCACCTGTTTGCGACGTTTGCAGCTGCGGATAAACTTAGCTCTATATTTATAACTAGGAATTGAAACAAATGATAGCAAGAGCTATTTGTCGTCGTTGCTTGATTTCTTGTCGTTTCGAATAAACCATCGAATCAAAGCGATAGCGGCTACTACGGTTGCAATTATTACTATATGCGGTATAGCTACGGTGATATAGGTTATGATGATTTCTTTACTCATAGCTATATTGTTTAATTAATATTGTCTACATGTCAATACTTTCGCCGTATTTTTTGTACTAAACTTGAACCGCTATCGCATTAAAAACGCAAGCAATATAGTATAATAAACGTATGAATCCGCTAAACGACAATGATATCCAATACGCTGGCCACCCCGAACAGGCGCCGCGGCCTGATCCGTTAGTGCCAGAACCGCAGCGCCGGCCGCCGCGCGACCCATTCCGTAAATTCCGCCTGATTATGATTGGCGCTGGTGTTGCCGCCGTTTTAGTGATTGTTGTTGCGATCGTGGTAATGACGCTCGCTCGCTCGTCAACGGTT
>JABZJV010000025.1 GCA_015257605.1 Nanosynbacter sp.
CGGCTGTCGAGGATTTGTCTTGCTTTGATTGATTGAATTGTGAAATCGTTCATAGTTATATTATAGCATTTAATGCAGAAGACTAGACTGTTTGAAATCTCACGGATAAAATATTTCAGGCAACTCGATTTTCGCGGTATAATGAATTTATGGAAGTGCAAAAACAGGGAATCTTAGTTATTAGCCGCCACGCAGAAAGTGAGTGGAATTTATTAGGTAAGTGGACCGGCTGGACGGATGTCAATTTGACAGAAAAAGGCATGCGCGAAGCCGAGCAGCTTGGTAAAATTATTCGCGATATTCACTTTGATGCCGCTTATACTAGCAAGCTCAAACGTACGCAGCAGACTTGCGATGGAATTCTGCGCGGCAAGGGCGACCAGGCGGATCTCGAACGGATTATCGCCAAGCCGCTTAACGAGCGTGATTACGGCGACTTAACCGGCAAAAACAAATGGGAAGTCAAAGACGAGATTGGCAGTGAAGCATTTCAGGGAATTCGCCGCGGCTGGGATTACCCGGTGCCGGGCGGTGAAACGCTCAAAGATGTTTACGCGCGGGCAATTCCATATTTTCAGAGCGAAATCTTGCCGCGGCTGCAAAGAGGCGAAAATATCCTGCTTGTTTCGCACGGTAACACTATTCGCGCGCTGATGAAGTATCTCGACCAGATTCCTGATGAAGAGATTGGCAAAGTGGAAATGCCGTTCGGTACACTGCTTGTGTATGAATTTGATACCGAGCATCAATTGCCGCTAGATAAGCAAACACGCACTATAGACATCATTCCGCCGAAGGCTTAAATTACCAAATTTCTTTATGTGGTACGCGTAAGATTTTGGCTAAAGCATACTGGATAAGCCAATAAACAGCTGATACCACTAAGCAGAAATTGCCGACAATAGTCATAACTTGGTGCGGTAGTTTAGGAATTGTCGGTGCAAAGAGTAGCAGAATAACCGGCAGAACCGTCAATATTAATTTAATGCAGATTATCAGTTTGTACGACAAGTTTAATTTCCATTTTTTTGCTGGTTGTTGTTTTGGCGGGCGGGTATTGGCAGCTATCACGTTGGCTGCCGAATGCGTGATTTTAGCGCCAGTCTTGCCGATTTTCTTTGGCAATCCTATCAGCGTGATTATTGACATAACAATAATTGCAGCTGTAATGGCAATAGAGACAATGGCAATGAAGGGGGCGGCGTCGCTATAGCATCCAGAGTGGCTCACGACGGGTCGAGGCGCTTGGCGTTCTGGTAGAAAAATCTTTTGTACAGCTTCTGATTGGAATAACGGATATAGTAATATAATTGCCGTCCATGTCCACTGCAAAAATACCGACAAGTATCCTAGCGTACCAAACATATTAACTGCTATGCGGCGGCGCGAGTGTTGTTTGCTTTTCATATAGTTATGATAGCATGAGGAGTATGGGAGGGCAAAATAGGACAATAGCAAAACCTGCCGCTTGTCGGCAGGTTCATGGTTCAAATGGTCGGGGTGAAAGGACTCAAACCTTCGACCTCACGGTCCCAAACCGCGCGCGCTATCAACTGCGCCACACCCCGATAGATGTGCAAAGCTATTATATATTATTTTGCGAGTTTTTCCTAGTCGTAATATAATCAAAGCATGAAAATATTATTTTGGAAGCATAGTAATGACCATGACAAGGTCTATAGGTGGCTGATAATTGCTGTGCCAGTAGTAGCGGCAGCTCTTAGTTTATGGATTGGCTTGCGGCAGAGCGTTTGGTTTGATGAAGCATATTCGATAATGGTAGCCAAGCGGTCGGCCAGCGAGATTATTCGGCTGTCGGCACTTGATACTCATCCGCCGCTGTATTATCTCATTCTGAAAATTTGGGCGAATGTTTTTGGCTGGAGCGAACTGGCATTGCGCTCGCTAAGCGCGATCTTTTATGGAGCCTCAATCGCGGTAGCTGGTTGTTTTATTAAAAAGCATTTTAATGCCCGCGCAGCTATTTATGTATTAACGATGTTGCTCCTGGCGCCATTATTAATGCGCTACGGTTTCGAAGTTCGCATGTACGCTATGGCGTCGTTAATCGGCGTAGCGGCGACGGTGATGTTGGTACGGGCACACTCTAGCAAGCGGTGGACTGACTGGCTTATTTATGGAGTGCTAGTGGCTCTCGGTATGTACACGCTATACTACTTGGCGCTTTTGTGGCTGGCCCATCTAGCCTGGCTAGCCGCGATGGATGCTGGTAAGCTGCGTAAGTCTTCATGGAAAGAGTGCCGCTGGATAGGCGCTTATGCGTTTAGTTTGTTGTTGTTTCTACCGTGGCTATCGTCTTTTTTGAAGCAGGTTGGCAATGGCGCACTCGCACCAATTGGACAGCCAATGAATCTCGAGCAGTTAGTTGGTATTGTTTCGTTTAATACAATATACCAGCCGCTTTGGCAACTGGGTGTGATTGCCTCAATATTGGTGATGGCGATAATTTTTGTATCTGTCCGCTCAATTGTTATTACTTTTCATGTTAAGAAAAAAAATGATATTTTGTGGCTATTAGTTAGTTATATCAGCGTGCCGATAATGCTATTGATGGTGATTTCTCTGTATAAACCGATGTATGTCGAGCGTTATTTGGCGCACGTTGCGATTGGCTTAGTTATGCTCGTGGGAGCTAGTCTCGCGCTGTCGACCGAACGTGAGAATCGTGAGGTTTGGCGAATAGCCTCACCGTTAGTTCTGCTGGTAGTTCTGGTGGTCGGGGCAACTAACCTCAGCCAGGCTGGTAATTATAACTTTCAGCGTATGCAAAAGCCAAACGTCAACTCTGTTGCTTCTATAGTTAAATGTAGCGAAAACGATGTGGTGTTAGCGGCCGATCCGTATGTGGCGATTGAGCTAGATTATTATCTACCGAATTGCCAGATATACTTTGCTAGTAGTGACCAACATCTTGGCGGCGGTTATGCTCCGCTAGATGGCAATAGCCGCCAAGTTGTCGACACGAAAAAAACATTTACCCGCGCAAAGAATATCTATAACGTCTACTATAGCGACATGAAAGCTGATCTGCCAGACAACTATCGCGAGGTCGAAACGATCGATTTATCACCGCTAAAAATCACTAAGTTTAGCGCGGAATAATCTTCATCAAAAATTTGGTTCGCACTGCTAGATAAATAATTGCAATTACCAAAATCGATAGCGCGAGGTTTTGAGGAACTTCGGCTAGACGGTCAAAAGAATTGAAATAACTAGCTGGCGCGCCATATTGCGGATTGACTATTAGATGCGCTCCCATGACTACGAAGGCATGTATTGAATAAACGTAAAGCGAATTAGTCCCAAACGGAATAAGTAGCCAGCCGAGGTAGCGTTTAATTTGTTTTTCAAAACGCTGGAAAATCATAAAAAACCCAATAAACCAGAGCAGCGATATAGCTACGCGCGCTGGCGTTAGAGCTAACTTATCGAAGCTGGCCGCTAGGATAGGGCGAAAATTATTAATAGCTGTCGAAAGATTATCATTTAAGGCTGGCGCGAAAAACTCGGCAAAAACATTGGCGATGAAAGTGATGATAAACAGGGTAAAGATGACAGTTTTGGTACGGCGCCGCGTTTTGGCGGACAAACTATTCCACCATGATTTAATTTGCGGCGAGTAAAATCCTAGCGTGAAGGCGATGAAAAAAATAAATTGCCAAGTAAATGGCTGAGTGAATTCGTTAACCGGCTTTGGCGTTAGCAGCCAAACTAGAGTACTGACGGTTAGAACGATGTACCATTTGCCGCGGCGCAGTAGCCAAAGCGCAGCTGGTGTTAGCGCCAAAAATATCGCATATAGACGCAAGTAATCGGCCCAGCCGTAGAATTCTTGCAAGGTAACTATTCTCCAAAATAAACTAAAGATATTGCTATCTAGCGGAGGCAAAGGCGACTTGACGCCGTCGTTACCAACAAAATGCCAGCCGATCGCAATCGATAATATTGTAATGATGATACTGGTCAGATATAGCATGAAGCTTCGCCGCCAGATCAATTTAGCAGCGTATCTAAACGAGCGCTCTGTTAATTTAGCACCGCGGACAATACCTAATACTAATCCAGAAATAATAAAGAATCCTTCGGCGGCAGTGACGTATAATCTGCTGTCGCCGCTTATGAACACGAGGCCGTTTGGAAAATAACTCAAATGATCAAGTATGATTATCACCAAAAACCAGCCTCTCATTAAATCTAGGCTGACAATACGATTAATTTTTGGTTTTTTTACAGCGCTCATTTTGGTCACTTCTACCAGTATAGCAGGTCCAATCTGAGGATAGTGTTAAAAGTAGCGGCTAGCGCGGGCGTTTTTTGGCGATATTACGAGCCTGTTCAGTGTACTTGTCTTCTAGCGGGTCTAAAACGACGGCGCCGTATTTACGGATTATAGCTTGCGAAATCATCCAATCGGCAATGTGCGGATTCTTTGGCAAGAGCGGACCGTGCAAATAGGTACCGATAACGTTACGATAACGGGCGCCTTCACGGCCATCAATATTATTGTTGCCTACGCCTTTGATGACGTCGCCGAGTGCTGCGGTATTTTGGCTAAGCGTAGTTAGTCCAGAATGATTCTCATAACCGATAATTTCACCGAATTCTGGACTTTTGACGATAATATTACCAACAATGCGCTCGTCACCACCAATTGTCTCTAGGTCAAGAATACCGATACCAGGAATCATGTCGCCGTCTTTGGTAGTAAACGAGCGGCCGAATAGTTGGTATAAACCGCAGATAACTAACATTGGTAAATCGTCGTCAGCTAATCGTTCGAGCTGCGGGGCAATCTTTTGCAGGTCGCCACTAATTCGTAATTGTCCGGAGTCCTGTCCACCGCCACCGACGATTAAATCAACATCGTCTGGAAAAGCGTCGCCAACATTGTACTCAATTAGTTTGGTAGCAAAACCACGCCATTCTAGCCGCCGCTTGAGAGTCAGAACATTGCCCCAGTCGCCGTAAATGTTCATATCGCGCGGATAAAGTTGCAAGATAGTGATAGATTGCGGTTGCTTTTTCATCGGATTTCCTCCACGTCGGTATAGCGGGCTAGTAATCGTCGTAGTGCTAACATTGCGGTGTAGCTGCAATAAATGCGTTTTGGCTGGCGAGTGTGTTTAGTGATAAGCTGGCGCAGTGCAACCGCTAGGTCGGTATCAACAAAATCGATAGGTACTTCGTCATATTCTAGTCGCAGGGCCATGTCATAGGCGCGGACACCAGATACAGCAGTGACGCCTTGTTGTTGTAAGCTATCGAAATCGACATCCCAGAGCCAGCTCATGTCGCGGCCATCGGCGTAAGCATCGTTAATAGCTATCATAGTGGCGTAGTTTGCTGGGTCGAACGAAGCTAGGGCCAAACGGAAGCCAGCCGGGTTTTTGACCAACACTAGCTCGCAGGGTTGTCCATCTATTATTAATTGCTCACCGCGGCCAAAAGCTGGCTTAATACCTGATAGCGCTTTGAGCATAGAATCAACATTTAGACTATTACCGAGAATTGCGCGCACTAAAGCAACAGCACCGGTGGCATTTTGAAGATTGTAGATGCCACGCAGATTTAGATTCACCGAGTGATCGCTGCCGTTGAAGCCGATAACGGCGTGCTGGTCTTTAAACTCTTCAAGACTGGTGTCGTCAGCGTACAATTTAGCCGCATTTTGCTCGCTACTACGTAGAGAATCATCAGAAGGGAAAGTCTGCGAATATTTTGGGTTAACGCCAAAACTTCGCAGCGGTGATTTGATGTCGTTTACAAAATCAGGACTACTTAATCGCGGGTCGTCGCGGTTAAGGACTACGCACTTTGTTGTGTTTATTGCAACATTGTGGAGGAGTTTGGCGGTATTGTCAATCTCGCCGAAGCGGTCAAGTTGGTCGCGCATAACGTTGAGTAGCAGACAGTAGTTTGGCTTGATTGCTTTTACAAAGTGAACAGCATAGGCTTCGTCGAGTTCAAGCACGGCAATATCGGCGTTAATTCGTCCATGCAAATCAACTTCGCCTAATAGCGCTGCTGCCACGCCGCGCGTGAAGTTGCTGCCAGTACGGTTGGTGAATACTTTCAGGCCTTGGCTTTCTAGCAATTCGACAACAATTTTGGTAGTGGTAGTTTTGCCGTTGGTGCCGCTGATAAGTGCTACACCCATTGGCAGCTGTTGTAGCGTGCGGCTGACAAAATCTGAGTCGATTTTTTCAATTACCAAGCCTGGTAAGGCTGAGCCGCTACCGCCGCGAATCTGTGCAGCTTTCTTGACAGCCTTCCCGAGCATAGTCGTGAGAGTTTGACGCATAAAACTCATTATACCTGTTTTTGGCGCATTATAGTAGCGTCCAAACGCTTTTTGAACTATAATAAAAAGCATATGTTTATTGTGGGCATGATTGCGTGGTGGTATAGCGTTGGTTGGAAGCGGGCAGCAGTAGATGTTTGGGAGTCTATCGAGCGATTATACGATACGTTTTCGCTGGGATTATTACTCAAGACACTATTCGCGCCGTGGCGGCAAATTTCTGCCGGGAAAGTGCGCGGACCAATCGGGGTGCAGCTGCGGGCGTTTTTTGATCGCTTGGTATCGCGAATCATTGGCGGCTTTATAAGGATAATAACGCTGCTGATAGGTGTAGCAGCCTTGTGCTTGATGCTGTTGATTGGTCTACTGCGTTTGGCTATTTGGCCATTGGTGCCAGCGATGCCAGCGGTAATGGTTGTTGCGGCAATATCGGGGTGGGTACCATGGCATCTTTAGGTACTTTTAGATATGCGTCTCAGCGAGCCAGCGAAGCGCGCTTTGGGCGGCTACTGTCGCCGATGATTGCAAAAAGCCTTTCATGGTTAGTGTTATTACTGGTGCTATCGGGTACTATGCTAGTAACTATGGAGCGTCTGTCGCTAGGCTGGCTGTGCGGCGCTCTGGCGGCAGTATTATATATGGCGGTGAAATTTTATAATTGGCACGTTCACGATCTGCCAGCTGGTAAGGGTGGCTCGGTTGATGATTTGCTAGCCGGCGACGTGTTGGGCCGGTTGTCGCGAGAACCGGATGTGCGAGAGGTTGCTAAAGTAATTGGTGAGGTGCCAAGCGGCCAATTCATGGGAGTGCGTCTAGGTATGACGCCGTCATTTTTAGCCACTATCGCTGAGAGTTCGACGATTTCCGTTGACGAACTGTGGAGTGTGGCTGACGACATTCGCCAGGCTAATCAACTAGACCGTATCAGCGGCGCCGTATTAGCTACAGCGCTAGTGAGGAGCTTTCCGAATTATCAATCGATAATAGCGCAAACTCATTTGGGCGATGAAGATTTGGATGCCGGTATTCTATGGCAAGAGCATTTGATGGAGATTGTTCGGCATTTTGGCCAGCGGCGGCGGACTGGCGGCTTGGCGCGTGATTGGTCGTTTGGTTGGATTCCGCACCTTGAGCGATTCGGGCAGAATATCAGCGAGCAAATTGGTGCTAGTCGTAATACATTGTCGATTGACATACCATCGCATGTTCAGGTGATTGATCAGCTAGTGGAAGCTTTTGGTACGGGCGGGCGGCAAAACGCGGTTCTTATCGGCCAAGCTGGTGTTGGCAAAACATCAGTAATTCATGCTTTCGCGGAACGAATTTTGGACGCTGATGCGAATGTACCCGAAAATCTTCGTTTTCGCCAGATTTTTATCCTTGACTCGGCGTCGCTGATTGCGGCAGCGCCAGGACGCGGCGAACTTGAAAACTTAATCATGCAGGTTTTAGGTGAGGCTTACAATGCTAAGAATATCATTGTTTGCCTTGATGACGCGCAGTTATTTTTCGAAGAAGGCGTGGGGTCAGTAGATTTAACAAATGTCTTGCAGCCGATTTTAGATGCTGGCAGGCTACGCTTAATTTTAAGCA
>JABZJV010000026.1 GCA_015257605.1 Nanosynbacter sp.
TCCAGCTAATCATCGCTAAAAAGGCCGCTACAAACAGGCAAGTCGCCATTTTTCGCAGTGCTTTTGCCCTTTTCATAACTTATAGTATACGCGCATCAAACTAAAAGCGTAAGAGTTTTATCGAATTTTATAAGAAAAAGCGTCCCAGCCGCCAACTGGAACGCTTTTCGGTAGATTATCCTCGGGCCGATACAAACACACTACTCAGTTTGGTTAGCCTCCGCCCGCGTCAGCTTGTCGACCATCGGCAAAATCAAGTAGATACCGATGATGGCCGTCAGTAGCCCAAGACCAACGATGGCAAAGTAGGTTGGTGTTAACACTGGCTTCAGCGTCGTCGAGAACATTTTCGTGAACACTGCCCCCGTCCAAACACCAATACTACACGACAAGATTGAAGTGATGACGAGCGGTGCCACCGACTCAACCATCACCAAGCGCTTCAGTTGAATGAGACGCATACCGCCCAGCCGCAAAGTGTATAGCGAGCGACGACGCTCCATCAGCCCGCCAATCGTCGAAACGATCAAGCTCGCCACCGCCACGAACAGCGTCACGCCGATACCAACATAAGCCAAATCAGCTAACTCGCTAATTGACGGATTGATATGCGGCTGTTTGGCCCATCTTCCGCTAACCACGAAGTTAAAATCGTACTTATTGGCATTGGTCGCTACCAATGTTCGCAATTTATCAATGTCGTTTTCGTGCTTGACCGTTACCAAATATTCTTTGCCGCCGTCAGTAGCGATTTGTTTATCAACCAGCTTAACGTTTTTAACAACCGGCTCTTCAAAGTTCAGCAGCGCGAATTGATCTGGACTAGCATCACTCGGACAAACATGCTCAGTATAGTTCGCCAAATCGCGGCAGCGAATAGCACTACCCTTTTCCTGCGGATAAATCACTGCCACCGAGCTAATATACGGCTGTTGAGCTAGCTTTTGCGCCATGTCATCAGGCAGCGAATGGCTAGATATCATTGCTGTTCCAGCCTTCAGCTGCGAATAGCCATTATCCTTAACTGTTTGAGCGTTCAAGCCCTCAATACCGCTGGTCGCCGTCAAGTAAAAACTGCCAGCAAACAGCGCCAACACCACGCCGCTAACACTGCGAAAAACTGTTTGCGAGTGCACCGCCGTACGCTTGCCAGCAATCAACGCCGAAGCATTATTCGACCAGCGCGCCAACAACAGCGCAATCTTATTAGTCAGCCAGCTACCTGCCAAAATCAGCCCGAACATAATCAGCAGCAGCGCCGACGTCATTAGTATTAACGGCAAAGCTGACTCCTTATTATCATTCAACCAGTCCATGCCCAGTTTGGAAGACATCCAGGCGAAAATCGCGATACCAATCGCTGGCACGAACGCTCGCCACATCCGCAATTTTTTAACTTTTTCAACCGACCGCGACACGCCCAGCGGCGAAATTTGCGCCCGCCGCATTCGCCGCCAATTGACAAACATCGTCAGTCCCAGCGTCAGAACGATAATTAATGTGTATTGCGTGATGCTCAGTTTCAAGTCGCTTGGCCACATACCTTCGCCGTTCATTTTGAAATTAAGTAGCGGTGCTTGCCATAGCCAAAATATCGTCAAGCCAATCAGTACACCGACCGTTGACGCCAAAAACGACTCCAGCATCAGCACTCGCGCTACCTGTTTTTTAGTAGCGCCAATCAGCCGCAGCGCCGCATAGCGTTTTTCGCGCTGAGCAGCACCTAGTTGCGTCGCTACCGACACGAAAATTACCACTGGAAATAACAAGATTGTCGCGCCGACACCCAGAATCATCACGGAAAAAGGATCAAAGGATACCGTCTTTTTACCTTCTTTGTCCGTCTTGTAAATATCCGCAAACGCTGATGGCTGCTGGCGTGATTTTGCCAAAGTATCAGCTTGCGCCACCTCCTGGCTATCAATGCCGCGCACCATCATCAGCGTATCTGACGTCTCGACATACTCGTCAGGAATTAGGCCCAAATACTTAGTATTCTTGCCAAACCGCGCCAAAATATTATCCTCAGGATAATCAGCAACTAACTCTGCTAGCGCTCTCGACAGATAATATTCGCCCGGACGCGGCGTTTTCATCTTGGCAAACTGCGGCGACTTGTCCGTGCCGTACATCGAGTAAACACTGATCGATTGATCGCGCCACTTCGACGTATTGCCTGGCTGCCATGCCATAACCTTCAATGGATCGACGCCTTTGATTGGTTTTTGTGAATCCGTATTATTACTTGCATCAGCGGCGATACTGCCAATGACTACGCGGTTCGAGCGACCCAACAGTCCGTTGGTGCCAGCCACGAAATAACACACCAGCATAATCCCTAGCGCTACTGCTGCCGCTGTTAAGCCTAAACGCACTACTGACTGGCGGCCAGATTTTTTGAGTAACATCCAGCTAACACTCATTTGGTAGTCCTCGCACTGGCTTTGTTAAGATTTGGCTGGGTATTCTGCGCCATATTCACCGCTGCATCCGCGCCGGAAATTTGCCCATCGCGCACGATAATTTCCCGGTCAGCATAAGCAGCAATCGTCGGCTCGTGCGTCACCATGATGACTGTTGTGCCGTGCTCTTTGGCAGTTTTAATGAATAGCTCCATAACTCTCTCTGAATTTAGACTATCCAGCGAACCAGTTGGTTCGTCGGCAAATAGTACTTTTGGCTCAATCACCATCGCCCGAGCAATCGCCACCCGCTGCATTTGTCCGCCCGACAACTCGCCAAGCATACTGTCAGCTTTACCCGCCAGCTCAACCTTATTCAGCCATGTTTTCGCCTGTTGATAAGCTTCTTTACGCTTGACACCGTTAAGCAGTAGCGGCAGCGCCACATTATCCAGCGCTGTCAGCTCCGGTACCAACTGCCCAAACTGAAAGACAAAGCCAAAGCTGGTGCGCCGTAAAATACTGCGCTGATCATCGCTCAGTTTGTCAATCCGCCGTCCGTCGAAATCAATCTCACCGCTATCAACCTTGGTAATCGCCGCCAAGCTATGTAGCAGCGTCGACTTACCAGATCCCGATGGACCCATAATCGCCAGCACCTCGCCCGCCTCGACATCCAGGCTGACACCGCGCAGCGCGTGCGTTTGCCCGAACGACTTTTTAATATTTTTAGCGCTAATTATTGGTTTGCTCATGCAAAATTTCCTCCTTTAACCGCGTTAACCGCGAAATAGTTAATTCAATCCAGCGCAAATCCGCCTCCAAATGATACAATGCGTGGTCAATCAGCAGCATGTCTGACAAGCTACTGTCGCGCCGCTGAGCTGTCAGCTCGCGCATCCGTTGGATGTGCGCCTGCCGTTGGTTATCCAGATACGGCGACGCATCGCCGTCTTTCAGGATCGCCAGCACCGCCTTGATATACATCGTCGCTTGTAGCTGCGGCGACGGTGCCTCTGGTGATTCCAGCCATGCCTGCAAATCCTGCTTGCCCTCATCGGTAATCTCATACCGAACACGATCCGGCCCGCCCGATTCGTTGGTATCGGCAATCTCTTTGACCTTGTTATCGCGTTTGAGCCGTGCCAGAGTTGAATATATCTGACCGGTTAAAATTGGCTTATCTTTACCAAAATAGCCGTCATATTTTTTCTTCAACTCATAGCCATAATTTGACTCTTCCGCTAAAAAACCTAACAGTGTATATTGAACGCTCATACTCTTACTATACACCCAGTGTTTAGTTATTGCAAGAGTTTTATACACTCGGTGTATAGTTTATTTTATACTCTTACCGCAGGATACTAAAGCCGACTCAATCCAATTCTCCAAATTTTAGCGTATAATAAGAATCATATGGAGCGTATTCGACAGCAAAAAGAAACTGTCAAAACTGCCGCTGCTGGTATCGGCGCGCTATTGAAATTGCCGCGCTACAGTCTGCTGGCGGCGGGTTTTTCTTTGTTATTCGCCATTGTTATTTTCTTTGCGATTAACGGCAACTTTTATGGACCGTTATTTTTGTCGCGACTATCAATTGTCGATAAGTTCGCTGTTGCCGGCAACATGCTTGCCGAACTATTCAAGCAAGGTTTCACCACGCCAAACGGCGCGCTGCTGCTAATCGTCTCTATTCTACAAGGCTTATCGCTTTCAGTTGTAATATTTACAGCACGGCGCAATAAACGCAACGAACAAGATGTAGCACGCCAACTCAGCGTCAGCGGTATTACCTCAATCGCTGCCGCTATCGGCCTCGGCTGCGTACCGTGCGGCACCTCGTTAATCTTGCCAATTGTTACTCTGTTTTTCTCGGGCGCAGCGGCTGCTACCGCTGCCAATATCGCTGGCACTGTCGTACTCGTCTTAGCACTTGTACTTAGCATGGCATCACTTTACAAATCTGGACAAATCGCATTCGTTTATGCACAATTAGCCAAACAGGAGGAAAAGTCATGAGTCATCAACAAGAACGCGGCATTGCCCCAATCTGGATTGTTTTATCAATCATCGTTATCGGCATCGTCGCTTTATTTATCTACGGCATCGTCAACCGGCCGCCGAACCAGCATATCGGAAACGGTAAACCATGGAACGAACATATGTCGCAAGGTTCGGCAGATGCGAAGAATGTGTTTATTGATTACACCGATTACTTCTGCTCGTTCTGTGCCCAAGTCGAAGACGCTACCAGCAACGATTCCTTCAAAAACGACTATATCAAATCTGGTAAATTGCGCTACGAACACCGAATCGTCACTTTGTTAAAGGATAAAGTACCAAACACCGAGCAAGGCGCTAAAGCCGCGTTCTGCGCTGCCGACCAGGATAAATATTGGCAATACACTCACGACATCGTACCGCGCATTAAAACAGACTACTTCGACAAAGGTATCGGCGTCAAAAACGTCGCTGTACCGAAAGAAATCCCGCTGCTGCCTCTCAGCTACTTCGAAACATCTGCCAAGAATGCTGGCCTGGACACCGTCAAGTTCGCCGACTGTATGAAAGGCGACTCCCACCAGCAAGAAATCAACAGCAACACGCAAAAAGCCCTGTCGCTTGGCGTTAACGGCTTACCGTACATGGTCATCAACGACTACCAGACCAGCGGCTTCGCTGGCGGCGAGAATGGGCTAAAGGCGATCTTGAAGGCTGGCGGCGTTAATTAATGCTAAAATTCCTCAATTCATTTTCAGCGCCGCTGATCGGATCTTTGAGTTTCTGGCCTTTCTTATGCATCCTCTTGACCATACCATTTATCATTTCACGGCTGATCATGCGCCGGCGCGTAACGTGGTCGTATGTATTCTTTTCCTACGGCTCAATCCTCTATTTCACAGGGCTAATCTTTTTTACGCTGTCGCCAGTACCAAAAGACCCGATTGCCTTTTGCCAAACACATCACATCCAGCCGCAACTTATCCCCTTCAACTGGGTTAACGACGTTGTTCATCCTGACAAGGATACCCTATATATCACGTTGCAATTAGTTATGAATATCGTTTTCTTTGTGCCGCTGGGCATTTTTATGAAAGCGTATTTTCACAAGCATTGGAAATTTGCGTTGCTAAGCGGCTTTCTTTTATCGATGCTAATAGAGGTGACGCAGCTAACTGGCGTGTTCGGTTTATATCCTTGTAGTTATCGGCTGTTTGATGTGAATGATTTAATAACCAATACCTTTGGCTGCTTGCTCGGATTTATGCTGACGTGGCTAATCGGCTATAAAGTTCCCAGCGTCAAACTCAGCGACGAAAACTACGCCGCGCCTAATCGACGCAATAAATTCTTAGCTAGCTGTATCAATATAGCCCTTATTATCTTCGCCTCAGTAGTTACCCGGCCGCTAGTTTATCCGTTTTTCATAGACACTATACAACCTGGTAGGTTCTATCTTACAGAGCTGGGCGTCTGGATTCTTATCCACCTGTTTATCATACCAAGGATTGCCAAAGGCTGGACGATTGGGAGTTATCTGGTCGGCATCCAACCGAAACGCCAGCGCAAAAGCGATAAACAACAGCCAAAAGACGATACTAATCCAGAAAATTAACCTCTCAGCTGCCGCATAAATCCGCGCAGCTGCGACGATGTTCGCTCGATTCTCTCTGTTGTCCAGTATTTATCCGGAGTGATGTTATCGTCGCCAGTTGACTCCTCTTTGTAGCGGCCGATAATCTTGCCGTTCTTGACAATCGAGACATCCGGTACAAATATCCGCGGCTTGCCGTTGTCGTCTTTGTCTAAGTATGGCTCTAGTTTCTTGACCAATTTTTGGTAAACTTCGCTGTTGCTAGCGCGAGCATCGCGAATATTCAAATAGTATATTTTATCAACACCTTCAGTCCGAGCTGCCCGATCAACGTGTTCGCTCAAATGCTGGCACCACGGACATTGCGGAAAGCCCAAGAAAACCACGCCGCTGCCGTTATCAAAGATATCAAGGATTTCTTTATCGCTGGCATAAACGAAGCGATTATTCGCCGCCACTCGCGGATATTCTGACTTGAATTTGGCGGCGTCGGACATGTTAGTAGACGGAGTTTTCGGTTTCTCAGCAGAATGCTGGCGGTTATACCACAGTTCAGCTGCGGCTCCGCACAAGATGATTATCACAGAAACCATCGCAATGAATTTTTTGTTCATGTCAGCTCTCTTTTTCATAACGTCGTATCCTTCTTATAATTTTTCTTAGCTTCTAGCCAGCGGCGATTTTGCTCGGCCTTGTCCTCAATCTCAAAAATCTCGACTGGATATTTTTCAGCCTGCTTGGCAATTTTTGCAGCAACCGCTTCGGGGATATTGATATCAAAGCGCGCGGCAAATTGGATAGCATAAATAATAATATCGGCCAACTCGCTTGCCATGTCGTCTTTGGTGCCGATATGTTTATCACCCCACTGGAAATATTCTAATAATTCATTAGCCTCCAGCGACAACGATATCGCCAAACCGCGCGAATCATTCGTCTTATCCCACTTCCGCGCGCGAATATGATCCATCACTAGCTCTTGCGCTTCTTCAAATGTCATAATTCCCCCTTCTGGCATAACTTCACACTATAGCTAATTTCATTATACTACAGTGCTCTTGACGACGGGGATGGACGTATTTAACATAGACAATTAATTTATCTTTCGAATTAAACGCCGTAAAAACATATAATGCCACATTTTTGCCTAAAATTCATTGACATTTTATTCTATTAGTGATATATATATTAGCTTTTGCTCAAAGTTTTCGATAAAGGGCAGAAGTCGCCCTTTAGCTTTGAGCAAGCTTTCTCTCGGAAGGAGAGAACAATGTACAGAGAGCGCTCTATGACGACAACCATCATCATGGTTGTCGTCTGGATGGTGAACATCGCGGTCTCCGCGATCGCCATGGTCCTGCTCGCCGCTTTGCTTCGCGGGACAGGCGCGGCATGGATGCCCGAAATCACCTTCTGGCAGGCCGTCCTGATTCGCTTGATCTTCAAGTCCCTACTTTGGGACGCGCTCAAGGTGACACCCAGAGACTGAAGACTCACAAGGGCTCTGCCCGCCGAAAATAGCTCGCCGAATGCGTTCAATCTGATTGAGACAGTTACTTGT
>JABZJV010000027.1 GCA_015257605.1 Nanosynbacter sp.
GACGAAACTGTCACCAGCGACGGCTGCACCAAGACTTTTACTATCAAAGCCGCTCAAAACGACCAGAATAACAAGCCAGACAAACCGTCCGAACCGGCGCCGCAGCCGCAAGAGCCGTCGAAACCAGCCGATCCAGGCCAAAACAAGCCAGGCGATCAGAAGCCGACGCCGCAGCAGCCTTCCAAACCTGACAATCAAAACAAGCCTAACAATCCAGCTCCGCAGCAACCATCGACTCCTGTCAAACCAACAGAGACGTCTAAGCCAACTACACCTACCCAGCCGAGCCAGCCCGACACAAAGCCGAACACACCTAATACACCATCAAAGCCAGCGGCTCCAGCTAATCCAGCGCCTACAAACCAGCAGTCCTCACCAACAGACGCCGCAAATTCCAACGCCACGACTACACAAACAAACACAGCCAACAGCCCGTCTAACAACGCTAGCGCGCCAAACCAACTACCAAAAACTGGTATCAGCGAGCTAGCCGGCCTAGCTGGTACTGGGTCGCTTGGCTACGCGCTGTATGCTTACATAGTATCGCGCAAAAACCGTTAATCTAGCTTGACCGCTCGCACTTTGCTCTAATAAATAACCCCGCTCTTTCGACGGGGCTATTTTATTTACTAATTCAGTGTTCGCCTGACCAATTCGCGAGTAAAGAATTCCAGCGTGTCGCCGATAGCCAGCTGCAGCTTCTTCTGCGTCCGCAGGCTCAGGCCGCACATCTCGCCTTCAAATACTTCTTTGGCTTCCTGCTGCTGCCGTTGGACGTTAGCGACCTCTACCTCAGCAAGCTGCTCGCCGCCGCGCTTGACGCGCACTAGCAAATTCGGCGCTACTTTGCCGCTGGTTACTTCGCCGCCGCAAATCACTTCGTCGCGCATAGTACGAAAGATACCTTTGACTTCTAATACGCCAACTTCCGTCTCGACCACCTCTGGCGACAGCAAAGCTTCCATATTTTTACGAGCATCGTCTAGTAGTTCGTAAATCACTTTGTAAGTACGCACCCGCACGTGATCGCGGCTCGCCAAGCGCTTGACTGCTGGCGGTATTTCGACATTGAATCCGTAAATAATAGCATTTGAACTATCAGCCAGGCGCACGTCGCTCTCGTTGATATTGCCGACGCCGCTGCCAATAATTCGCAGGTCAATAGCGCCACCAGTATCAACCAGCCGCAAGCTATCCATCACCGAGGCTAGCGAACCCTGCACGTCGGCCTTGACGATGACGTCGAATTCTTCGCTGTCGTGCTTTTGAGTCATCATTTTCAGCAAATCGGCGCCAGTGACGTTGGTGCTGGCAGCTTGCCTTTCTGCTTCAATTTTAGCCTGCTCTACCTGGGCGCGAGCAATTTTCTCATTCTTCACCACAGTGAAGACATCGCCGAACTGCGGCAATTCCTTGAACCCGGTAACTGTCACTGGCGTTGACGGGCCAGCTAATTTTAGCGCTTCGCCGCGGAAATTAGCCAGCGTGCGCACTTTGCCGTATGATGTACCGGCAACCAGAAAATGACTCGGTTTCAGCTGGCCTTGCTCGACTAGCAGATTGACCACCGAACCGCGGCCCTTTTCCATGTGCGCCTCAATCACCAAGCCTTCCGCCGGAACGTCAGTATCGGCTTTCAGCTCCTCCATATCAGCCACTAGCAGCACCATATCTAGCAATTTATCGATATTTTCGCCAGTTTTAGCGCTAATCGGCACCATAATCGTGTCGCCGCCCCATTCCTCTGGATTCAGCTGGTATTCGCTGGCTAATTGAGCTTTAACGCGGTCGATATTGGCGCCCTCTTTGTCAATTTTGTTGATAGCCACAACAATTTTGGCATTAGCATTGCGCGCGAATTTAATCGCTTCGACCGTTTGCGGCATTACGCCGTCGTCGGCCGCCACTACAATCACCACTACGTCAGTCAAAACCGCGCCGTGCTGCCGCAGCGCTGCAAAAGCCTCGTGCCCTGGCGTATCTAGCAAGGTGATTACGCGATCGCCGCGCTTGGTTTGGTAAGCGCTGATATGCTGGGTAATCCCGCCTGCTTCGCTAGCTACGGTTTTCATGCCGAGAATCGTGTCTAGCAGCGTAGTTTTACCGTGATCGACATGCCCCATCACTGCTACAATCGGCGGCCGCAGCGATGCCTTGGCAGACGGCTTGTGCAAATGTTGCACTGGCGCAGAATTAACTTCTTTTCGCTTCAACTGTACAGCAATTTTCAACTCCTCGACGATAATTTGCGCCGTCTCGAAATCAATCCGCTGATTGATCGTCGCCACGATACCGTTTTTGAACAATTCACCGACAAGCTGCGTTACTGGCAGATTCAGAGCCTCGGCCAATTCTCCAACGGTAATAGAATCGGCAATCATCAGAACTTTCTCTGGCTGGCTCATGTTTTCTCCTTTCTACCCGCAGCTTATCGGGACAATTATCCGCTAGATGCGCGGGCTGTTACTTGGTTTTCTTTTTCTTGCTACCCAAACTCAGGCTAATTTTGCGGCCTTCGCGGTCAATGTCGAGAATTACGAATTCTTTGCGCTCGTTCAAGGTAAAGACCTTCTCGGGATCAACATCGTTGCCGCTGCCAAGCTCCGAGATATGCACTAGCGCCTCGACGGCCGGGCTAATCTGGACAAAGGCGCCAAACGGCGTAATCCGCGTGACTGTACCTTCGACTTTTTGACCTTTTTCGAGCTTCTCAACCTCGTCGAGCCACGGATCTTTGGTCAGCTGCTTGACACTCAAGCTCAAACGGTCTTTGTCGATCGAGATAATTTTAGCTTCAACCGACTGGCCGACTTTGACGTAATCATTCGGATTACCAACACGCTCCCAGCTGATTTCTGAAATGTGAATCAGCCCCTCGATACCATCAACATTAACAAACGCGCCGAAATCTACTACACCCGTCACCACGCCTTTAACCGTATCGCCAACTTTCAGCGTAGCAAAACGTGCTGCCAAGCCGTCTTTGATAGCCTCTTTCTCGGAGAAAATCAATTTGTTAGTCTTGCGGTCGCAGTCCAAAATACGCACTTTCATCGGCCGGCTGACCAGCGCGTTCAAGCGGGCGAGAATTTCGTCCTTGTCGGCGCTGCCAACGCGCGGATAATGCTCGGCGCTCAACTGCGATACCGGCAAGAAGCCGCGTACACCCTCGTACTCGACCAGCAGTCCGCCGCGGTTCGCGTCGTACGGCGTAATCTCGACAATTTCAGCAGCATCAAAGTGAGCTTGAATTTCTTCCCAGCCGCGGTCTTTGGCTGCCTTGCGCAAACTCAGCAGGCTGTAGCCGTTATCAAGTTCTGAATCAATCACGCTTGCCGACACTTCGTCGCCGACATTCAATTGGCGGCCGAAACCGACCTCGCGGCGCGGTACGTAACCAATTCCTTGCGCGCCCAAATCTACTAATACTTCGTGTTTTCGCACGCTTAAAACGTGCCCAGTCACCATCTCGCCAGCAACTAGCTGTTTCGCATTGTCGCCCGCCAAGAGGTCGTCCATCGTAATCGTGGCCTTTGCCATAAATACGTCATCAGCAGATACCCGAGGTTCGGGTAAACTCTGCCAACTCTCCTTTCTTAAATTTAATATTTCTCGAGCAACACAAAACAATGCGCACTCAGCCACTTACTAGTATACCTTATCCGACCTCTAATGTCTAGATGAAGCGACGCGATTTGACGTAAGCAACCCCCAGCCCCAGCAAGCCGGCACCAGCTACAACCGCTAGCATATCGTCAACTGGGCCAGTCTTCGGTAAGCTGCTGGCTTCATGGCCAGTTTTCGGCAGCTTGTTGTTAATAGCAGTAGACGAACCTGTTGCCGAGTTATTAGAGCCGCTAGAAACAGTGCTAGAAGCGCTGGAATTGGAGTTGGAATTGGAAACCGGAGTCGAATTATTAGAATTGCTGCTAGTAGAGGCGCTCGATGTGTCCGACGCGCTTTTTTGGTCGCTCTGGCTGGCCGCGCCAGCGTTCGACTTCTGTGCTGGATCCGAGCTGTTGTTACTTTTGTTCTTGTCTTCTTGCTTTTTCAATGTATCAGCAAGCGAGTCTTTTTTCTTCTCGTCTTCCTTAGGCTTATTAGCTTCAGTATTGCTCTGGTTTGTATCTTTTTTTGGCGCTGGCGCAGTGTTGCTGCTTTGCTCGTTTTGAGTTTTTTGGTCGTTTTTGGCAGTTTCAGATTGAGACGTTTGTGCCGTTTGCTGCGTATCTGTCGAATTCAATTCGCCCGAATGGCGCACCATGTACACGCCGCCAACAAACGCCGCTGCTAGCGCCGTCCCCACCAGCACAAAACCAATCACTGAACCTTTCTCGCTACGATGTGCCACTTTACTGTTATCCTCTCATAATTACCTTACTTTTCTATATTATACACCTTTTCTGCAATAATATCAACTATACGCTATACTATCGTCTGTGATACGATAGATTCTATGATAGTAACAATCGATACTGGCGGGACAAAGACGCTCGTCACCTCTTTTGCCGATAACGGGCACATGGGCAAACCGCTTAAATTTCCCACTCCCAAGGAACCAAAAGCTTATGTCGCTGAACTAAAGCGCGTAGTCCGCGAACGCTATTCAGACAAAAAAGTCGATGTTATAGTTATCGCTCTACCTGGTATTATCAAGAATGGCACTGCTGTCTGGTGCCAAAACCTCGGCTGGGCAGATTTTCACGCTTCCCGCCTACTGCGAGACCTGCTGCCAGGTGTACCGGTACTCATCGAAAACGACGCCAACCTAGCTGGGCTCGCCGAAACGCGGCTTTTGCGCACAATTCCCAACTGCTCGCTCTATGTCACCGTCAGCACCGGTATCGGCACTGGCGTTTGTACTAACGGCTATATCGACCCGGGCATGCGCTACAGCGAAGCCGGCCGCGCGCTCGTCGAATATGGCGGCAAGATCCACTCGTGGGAAAGTTTTGCCTCTGGACGGGCCATTGTCGATGCTTATCACAAATTTGCTCGCGACATCACCAGCAAACGCACCTGGAAGAAAATTGCTGATCGCATTTCGCGCGGCTTTCTGGCCGTCATCCCGATAATTCAGCCTGACATTATCATCATTGGCGGTAGCGTCGGTACTTATTTTGAACGGTACGGCGATTACTTGCGCGATATTTTAACTTCGCATCTGCCGCCGCACATTCCATGCCCAAAGATTATTCAAGCGCGCCACCCCGAGGAAGCGGTTGTCTACGGATGCTATTACTATGGCAAAGATTACTTGGCTCTCGCAAAAAATAAGCGCTGACACTTTGTCAGTGCCGCACCTCGCACATCTCACCCTAGTTCAGGGTGAGATGTTTCGTTGGAATCATCGCGCTTGCGCTATTCACTACAATCCGGCAGATTCTCATGCTTACGAACGGCTGATCCACGAATATGGCCACGCCTTGCTAAACCACACTGGCTATTCGCGCGATATTGAGCTAATCGCTATGGAACGCGCCGCCTGGCAAGAAGCCATCAAAGCAGCCGCTAGGTTTTCTACCACAATTGACGCCGAGCTAATCGAAAACGACCTCGACACTTATCGCGACTGGCTGCACGCCCGTTCGCAATGCCCGCACTGCCAAGCTGCCGGCTTGCAATCCAGCGCCAACAAATATTCCTGTCTCGCCTGCGGCCGTTCCTGGCGAGTAAACCAAGCCAAACTATGCCAGCTGCGCCGCTGGCTTGAATAGTCTGCTTGATGCGATAATTTGATCAACTAATTCATAACTACCAACTACTCATAAAACTAAAAATGCACCTCCGTAATGGAAGTGCATTTTTGTATAGCCAGCTGGTTTTACGCTGCGAGCGTAACGTCATCCTGCGTAACAGTCGTTTTCGCTTTACCGCGGCGACTAATGCGGCCGCCCTTAGCGCCAGCGATACGAGCTAACTGCGGATTAGCGGCAAAACCGCCCGTGTGCCCGTTTTGGCCGCCTTTACGGCCAATTTTTGCATAGAAATTTGGGTCTTTGGCCAAGTTCTTTTTAGCTGCTTTCATGCCGCCGATTTTTGTTCCTGCCATATTATTATCTCCCGCCCGCTCCGGGCAATATTAAAAGGGCTCGCCTACCTCTATAAGAGATAAGTAAACCCTCGCTTTATCTCACATATGTTATATGTACTCTTTTATATTAGCACAAACGAGACAAAATGTCAATGGTTACAAATTATGAAATTATGGTATAAAAACCGTTGCGTTTATTCGTCTGGTGCGATATTATAGATATGCACCTGTTTGAACCTTCAAAACTACGAGGTTCACCACAAATACAATTCTCGTTTTCTGCGAGATCCGAGAATATAAAAATAACGCTCTCGAAAGGGCGTTATTTTGTTTACTGAGCTGTCACGAAACGCAGCAGCGATCTGGGAGCCTACCCGTCTCATAAAAATATCCTAAGCGCCATAAGACAATCTGTAGTTTTGCCGCTAACAGACAACGGCACTAAACACGTCAGCCAAAAATAAAAACCACCCTTTCGGATGGTTTTTATATAATCCGGCACCGTGCTAGATTCCCACTTACGCAGTATTATCGCCGCTGAGGAGCTTAACTTCTGTGTTCGGAATGAGAACAGGTGTTTCCTCCTCGCCATGGGCACCGGAGGAGGGGGTTTAAAGCGCTTGGTTCCACATATAATCCGTGGTGGGCCAAACCCCTTCCTTCGATGTCCTTGTTCGGCTAGCTCGTGCCTATAATCGAAAGATCGACGTTGGTGCGAACACCAATTACTAGTCAAGTCTACCTTATCCACGCTATCAATGCAAGCATTAACCTCGTAGAC
>JABZJV010000028.1 GCA_015257605.1 Nanosynbacter sp.
AGTACTTTTCCGCGTTACGCCGACTTTGCGCAGCTTGATTTGAGCGCCCAAAAAGCTGGCGCTCGCGTCGATGCTAATAGCGAGAAGCGTCAACCGTGGGATTTCGCGCTCTGGAAATTTACCGAGAAGGGCAAAGTGCGCGATATGGAGTGGGAGACGCCTGCTGATTTGCTAGATACGCCACCAGAAGATAACAAGCCAGTCATGGGCTTTCCTGGTTGGCACTTGGAATGCTCGGCTATCGCCATGAGTTTACTCGGCAAGACAATTGATATTCATACTGGTGGAATTGATCACATTCCGGTGCATCACACTAACGAAATTGCCCAGAGCGAAGCGGCAACTGGCCAAAGGTTTGCGAACTTTTGGCTGCACTGCAACCACCTGAAGATTAATGGCGGCAAAATCAGTAAATCTCTCGGTAATGGCTATACGCTCGATGATCTAAAGCAGCATGGTTTCTCAGCGATGGATTTGCGAATGTTTATTTTGCAGGGACATTATTCTAACGAAGGTAATTTTTCATTCGAGAATTTGCAGGCAGCACATAACCGGCTACAACATTGGCGCGACGTGGCTTGTTTACGACATCAAGTTCACGATCGCTTACATAGTGATACCGAGAACAACGATCTGCGACATGATTTCTCGCCGAGTGCAGCTATTGGCGCTATCAAAGAAGCGTTAAACGATAACTTAGAAACGCCACGGGCGCTAGCTATTGTCGATAAAGCCTTAACTGAACTCGACAAACAACCACCGCAGAAAATCTATCGAGCTGGATTAATCGAATTTTTAGAGTTTGTTGATGCGGCATTGGGGCTTGAGCTGTTGGACTCAACTCCCGATATTGATGATGAATGCAAGCGGCTATTGGTAGAACGCCGCCGTGCTCGCGATAACAAGAATTGGGTAAATTCCGATGAATTACGCGACGAGCTGCTCAATGAATACGGCGTAGTTGTCAAAGACACCGCACATGATACTTTATGGGCGTACGCTGACGAAAAACCAGAGTAGACTCAAGTGTTTAAAAGATTTTTTGAATGGTGTGAGCTGGCTAGGACAATCCTTTACTAGGCTTCAGTTTCTGATTTAGCTGCCCCTGGTTTACTTTTTTCGCGGCGAACACGCTTGAGTAGGCGAACAAGCTTTGTTGGTTTGGCAGCTGGTTCTTCGCGGCGTTCGACCTTGATATATTCAGTTGCAAGCACTTTGGCGCAGCCAGCTATCGGTATCGAGATAATACCGCCAACCATGCCGAACATGTACAGTCCTATAGTTACCGCCATCAAAACCATTAGCGGCGAAAGTTCAATACGCTTGGATTGAATAGTTGGCGAAATTACATTATTCTCGATCTGCTGATAAATGATGAAGTAAATACCAAAAGCTATCGCTGCTGGCATACTATTAATTGCCAGTAATGCAAAGACGATAATGCCGCCAATTCCTGCGCCGAACATTGGGATCAGCGACAAGATAAACATGATAGCAATCGTTGGCAAAGCGATGTTTGCTGGTACTGCTGGAAAAACTTGACTCAAGATAAATACTGTTAAGCCGGCAAAAGCACCATCTAAACCCGAAACGATCAATTGTCCGCTTACATATCCAGAGATTACTGCATTCATCCGCCGGAAGATGACTCGATGGTGCTGCATTCGCTTGTCGTTGCTGTATAATCCCCAGAAGTATTGTGACCAGCGCGGTCCTTCGACTAGCATTAGGAATGTTAGAACTAGCGCTAGCGAGGCCTCGGTGATTAGCGACATTGTTGTTCCGACGCCGCTAAGAAAGTTCTGTCCAAAGTTTGCCAGCCACGACGTTGCATTTCCTTGTATTGAAACAACCATTTGATCAATCTGCGATTCTAGATGATAACGCGATACTATAGCACCAAAGCCCTTCCATTGCGCCGACATTGTTCGTATCGTATCGGGCAGAGTTTGTAAAAAGCTAATTGTTTGCTGAACTATCGGCGGCACTGCCAAAAACAGAATTGCCGCTAGTATTGCTACAATAACGACAAAAGCGATAGCTGTACTGAGGGTTCGGCTGCGGTTGGGTAGCTTATTAGCCAACCAGCTGACTGGCCCATTGAGAGCTAGCGCTAAGAATGCTGCCGCTCCAATAATTACTAACGCTGTACGAGCATTCCAAATTAATAAGCCTGCTAGTCCAAAGCCGATTACTACCAGCCAAAAACGTACGAATGTTATAGTGTCTATCTCGATTTTAACCTTCATATTTTCAGTATAGCGCTTTATTGTTAAAAACTAAAATTTGCTATAATGTGCTTATGGCTTTTTACGATAAAACCATTAAAGAAACACTAGTTGAACTTGAATCAACCACCAAAGGCTTATCTGATATTGAGAGCGATGAGCGGTTGCGTCACTACGGCTTAAACACGATCAAAGTTAAGTCTGACCCACTTTGGCGTAAAATTATTGAGCCGTTCAAGTCGGTTTTCATGGCAGTGCTGATAGTGGCGGCAATTGTTAGTTTGTGGCACAAGTCGTATTTTGATGCTGGGTTGATTATTTTTATCATGGCGGTGAACGCGATTATTTATTATGTGCAACGGTTTTCGACTGAGCGGATTTTGCGATCGCTGCAAAAACAGTCTGTGGCTGAAGTCGAGGTGCTGCGAAAAGGGCGGCGCGAGATGATTGCTGCGACACTGTTAGTTCCAGGCGACGTGATAATTCTTGATGAGGGCGATAAAATTCCTGCTGACGCCCGCATGCTAGAGGCGCGCTCTTTTCGTGTTGATGAATCGCAATTAACTGGCGAATCGCTACCAATCGAAAAAACTTGTGCCGTCCTGCCGAGCGACCGCGAAATTTACGAACAATCCAACATGGTCTTCCAAGGCTCATTTGTCGTTGGCGGTACTGCCATGGCGATAGTAACCGCTACTGCTAACGATACCGAGTTTGGTCGTTTGAGCGATTTATCGTCTGGTGACCATAATGTCAATCCTGTACAGCAGAAAATCGATAGGCTTATCACGCGTATAGTGGCTGTTATCTTGGGCATTGCTTTATTTGCTTTTTGGTTGGCGCTAGCTCGCGGTGTTGAGTGGAGCGAAGCTTTGCGTTTTGTGATTGCTCTCAGTGTCAGTGCAGTACCCGAGAACTTACCAATCGCCATCTCAGTTATCTTGGTATTAGCGATGCGTCGGATGGCTCGCCGCAAAGCATTGGTACGGACTATGGGCTCAATCGAGTCAATCGGTGCTATCACGACTATCGCTACTGATAAAACCGGCACGCTAACACGCAACAAATTATCTGTTCAAGAAATTTGGCACCCGCGCCACAACGAAAAACGCGTTTTGCAGACACTCGCTGCTAGCACGCTGCTAGGCCAGAGAAAAACTGCCGATCCACTTGATAAAGCTTTTGCTTCATTTATTAATTCGTCCGAAACGGCTCCCAAACTTGGCCAGCCTTTGCGGGAATTTACATTTGAGCATTCAATGGCAATGAGCGGCAATTTACGGCATGATGGCGCTAAGTATGCTCTAGCTGTCAAAGGAGCACCAGAGAAAATCGTTGACCATTGCGATATCACCGAAGGCGAACGCGAGAAAGCTTTAGTTGAATTGCACCATCTGACTGGACTTGGTTTCCGGGTAATTGCGCTAGCACATGCGTCGCTCAATAAACCAATTGATTCGCTTGAAAGTATTCCAGATAATACGCCGCTGGTTTTTGATGGTTTTGTCGGCGTGGCAGATACACTGCGACCAGAAGCCAAAGGCGCCATTGCTCGCGCGCAAGCCGCTGGCATCAGCGTGCGTATGGTCACCGGCGATCACTTCGAGACGGCTTATCATATCGGTAAGCAGCTTGGCCTAGTCGAGCATCGCAACCAAGTCTTTGATAGTCGGCAGATTATTACATTGTCTGACGACGAACTAGCTGAGAGGTTGCGTACTATACGTGTTTGCGCGCGCGTTTTACCCGAGCACAAGCATCGCATCCTTGAAGTACTCAAGCGCGATAATATCACTGCCATGACTGGCGACGGTGTCAATGACATTCCGGCACTGACTAATGCTCATGTTGGTGTCGCTATGGGGGCAGGGGCGCAAATTGCCAAGGACGCGGGTGATATCATCTTGCTTGATAATAATTTTCGCTCAATCGTTTCGGCTATTCACGAAGGGAGGACTGTTTACGCCAATATTAAGCGCATGGTAACGTATCTGTTAGCGACTAATCTCGGTGAAGTTATTGTGTCACTGAGCGCGTTGATTTCTGGTTTACCGCTGCCGCTGGCGCCTGTGCAGATTTTATGGGTTAATTTAGTCACTGATAGCGCCATGGTAATTCCGATTGGACTGGAGCCGGGCGAGCCTCGGAACATGCTAGAGAAGCCAAAACGCGCTAACGCGCCGCTACTCAGTAAATTTATGACTTCGCGAATATTGTTGATTGCCATAATTATGTCATCAATGACGCTGGGATTCTATATTTATTTCAATCAACGCTTTGGTGCTGACTATGCTCGGACAATTGCTTTTTGTTCGCTGGTAACCGCGCAGTGGGCTAGTGCTATCGAGGCACGCAGTGATTACGAATCATTGATCGGTCGTCTGCGCAAGCGGAACGCACCTTTCATTGTTGGACTAATCATCGCTGTCACGCTGCAGATTGTCGCCCTGGCTACGCCGCTTGGACGGTTGCTGCATATTACGCCAGTAGACAACACGCATCTTCTCTTAGTGACTGTCTCTGCTCTCATTATACCTATCGTCTTGATTGAACTGCATAAATGGGTAGGGCGAAAGTTCTTTGGTAAGCGACCGAATCTTCAGCGAATTACCAAGCGTCTTAAACGGCCGCTCAAGAAAAATAAAAAGTTTGCTAATTAATTCCGGCGCTTGATATGCCCACGCAATAGTTCTAAATCAGCTAAATCTTTACGACGAGCCATCTTTCGTTTGGCAGCAATCAGCCGGTCGGTCGAGACTACGGGTATCCCATCGATGGTTTGCATATCTCGCTGTAATGCTGTCAAGGAATTACCCATCCAACTTTTTAGCAGATTGTATTGTTCATGTACCAAAATTCGCTTGCCACTAGTTAGTGTCACCTCACGCCAATGTTTCTTGCTCGCGAAACGGTCATAAACTTCGCGTGATACTACTAAATCAACATTAGGTGTATCGCGCAAATGCATCATATCAAGTACGGCGCCACCGACCACGATGTACGAATCGCTAGCGATTTTAAGGTCTCTGATCATTTCAATTGCCGAAGCCTGCTTCTGATGCGCCAATGCCAGAGACAATGTTGTGTAAATGTTGCGGCTACCAATTATATCGGTAATGCCATAGATATCAAACTGGCTGCGCAATCCCGGTGATACGTGCGCAAAAGCAATCGCGATACCATCTTCGCCAAGCTCGCGGTACAAACGTTTGAGCGCTTCAACCGCTGTATAGTCGATATCATCAATCGCTCCGGCATCAATCACCACGTATTTTACTGGATGTTTAGCGCGATGAATAGCTCGCCGTAACCGTTCAGCGAAATAATTAATATTCTCGAAAAAAAGCGATTCGCCGAAAGCATAAACTAATGTATCTTTTGGCAAAGAGTCTATCTTATCTTTTACCCGATCAGCCGCCCATGATGACAGCTCGCCATCGCGCAGCAGCACAGCATCATCAGGGTGGTACTGCCGGCGTAATCGTTCCATCAGCGAGGCTGCTACCGCTACTAAAATACCTAACTGTACGCCGAATAGTACCGTACAAGCTAGAGCAACTAGCGCGATCATAAACTCCTCATGATGGACAGCCCACAAATAGTGCAATTCACGAAAACGAATCAAGCGTAAACCTGCCGTACAAACTATCGCTGCTAGTGCTGCTAGCGGCACGTAGTGTAACAAAGTACCGCCAAAAACGATCAACGCCATCATTGCTAAGCTGGCAACAATACCGCTCAATTGCGAACGCATACCCAGCGAGTCGGCTAACTGGCTGCGTGGCGGCGAGGCGCTAACGGTATAGCCGTGGAATAGAGCTGAAGCAATATTAGCTATTCCAAGGGCTGTCGTATCTTGGTTGGTCTGGATTTTATCGTCGTGCTCGCTACCAATGGAACGCGCTGTCATAGAACTCTGGACTAGTACTACGAGCACAATTGATAATACGGTTGGCATAATTGTATTTAGCATCTCGAGCGACACCGTGGGCACTATTAAGTTTGGTATGTTGCTTGGCAGCGAACCTAAAAACTCTACGCCGTACGCATCGACATGAAATACTATTGCAAATATTACGGCCATAGCAATACCGATTAGCTCGCTCGGTATTCGCGATGATCGCCAAAACAACACTACACCTAGCACCAAGAGTGCTAGCGTAGCGGTCATCCAATTGATTGAACCAGCTTGCGCGGTAATTGACGCTAAATGACTCCAGAAACCGCCTGATGCTTTCAAGCCTAGTAGAGATGGTATCTGTGTAACAATTAGTTGTACTCCTACGCCTGCCATAAAGCCAATCATCACTGGTCGCGATACTAGATCTGCCAAAAAGCCAAATTTGAATAACCCCAACAATAGTAGTAGAACACCTGATAGCAACGTCATCGCTGCGATTGTATTAACATATTCTGGCGTACCTGTTTGCGCCACTAGCACTGCGCCTGACGCTAGTAGAATGGCCGTCGCTGAATCTGCGCCAACCACCAATCGATGCGAATATCCCAACAATCCAAATACTAGCGCACCAATAATTGTCGTATATAAGCCAGTCTCGGGCGGCAGTCCGAC
>JABZJV010000029.1 GCA_015257605.1 Nanosynbacter sp.
TCTGCTTGTGTCAATGTTTTTTAGCAAGATTGCTAGGTAAAAAATACCACACTAGGTAACGGGATAATTAGAGCAAATAAATGTGTTTTATGCCTTGAAACGATACGCTAGATATGTCGATTTGTAATTCTGTAAAATATCAAGTTAGCACAACTAGCGACTGAATGTAGAGAGGGTTGTTTCTGGTGAATAGCTTAATAGAATTATCACCAGAAATTCTATCGTATGGTGCAGGGGATCTAACGTGTAAGGAATGTGGAGGCAAGGAAGTCTATGCCTTAATCTGGTGCTGGCAGCATAAATGTGGTGTCGGCAAAATAAAAAATAATTTTCTAGGCATCGTGTTCAAATGTTAGCGATTGGCTAAGGAGGCTCAGGCCAAGCTCTTCCGGCTTCACAGACAAGTTCTGAAAGGCGATACTGAAACTAGCAGTGACTCTATTTTTGGCAGACGAAGCTTGACGGTTAGAGATTGGTCATTGGCGCCATTAGCCCAGTAGATATTACGTATTTGTGTGTAAGTTGTATTGTGTCTATGAAAAAGATTTTTATGAATTAAGTTGTTGAATTTTTGTTTTTGCAGCTAAAGTATATTGTTGCTTGCATACACATAGCTCGACATGCTGGGTTGTCTCTGATTCTGATTCGTTGCTGGATTGTTTTGCTGTACATACGGTACATACGGTACATATTGCAGGACAGATTATATAGTAGACTTTTTCATCGCGTGGACACCAGCTTTTTATAATATTAATATAATTTCTGCCATGCTGTATGTATAGTTGTCGCATTTCGGATGTCATAAAATGTACTGAAGATTTTGCTTAGTTTTATATAAACGTTAATTATATAAAGGATCTTTGAACACAAATAGTGTAATGAATTTTAATGAAAAATAGTTTGTGTAAATGTATCGCAGTTAGCTGTTTGTCATAAGTTAAATTCGCAGTGTAGAGCCAGATGTAGTGTTGTATTTTTTAAATTCGATATGATCTAAAGTCTATTTGTTGTAATAAATAATTAATAATAACTTGATAAAATAGCTATCATTGTAATTATTACACTGTAGATAAAAACGCAACATTACAATAATAACAGAGGTACGTATAATAAAATAGTGAGCTGTAGTATAAATAACAATGTTTATATTACGATAGACGTTGACTTTTTATCATTGATTTGCTATAGTGTGAGTAAGCTTTTAGAAAAACAAAAAAAGCAAAACAATACCAACCAAATAAGCCTCCACAACAATAATCGACGGAAACTAGGTGGCGCCAAATAATTATGGTTCCACCTAAGCTCCGCCTATTATAGGGCGTTGAGCGCGCGATATGTGCGCGCATTACACACCTGATTAATCCTTGAGATTGCGATGTCAGTGACCATCAGGTGTGTGGTGCAGGTCCGCGCGATCGCAAGTCTTTTGCTCGCTAAGTGCGAGCGGTCAATCGGGCAAAAAGCAGTTGTTGCAGCGACCCTAATAGTTGTTTACAAAGGTGCTTCGTTATATTGCGACGCTGCTTTTGCCTCCTAGGTGTTATTATTTAAATCATGTATAAACGCTTAATTGCATTTTTGATGTTTTTGTCGTTAGTGGTGTTGCTAGCGATAACCCAGACGACCGCGCCGTCCAAAGTTGGTCCGGCTATTGTAGTTGTTGTGTTTGTATTAATATATATTTTTCTTACGTGCACATTGACTCTCTTGCTTCTATTTATAAACAAGATTGTGAGTAAGTATAACTCTGAGCCGTCTAAGCGGAGTGCTGATGACATGTATACCTTAATGTATGGTGCAGTGTTGGCGTTGGCGCCGACTGTGATTGTTGCTGTGCAATCGATAGGACAAGTTCAAGCAGGTACATATGTATTAATTACGCTCTTTGTATTGTTGGCTCTTTTGTATGTTCGGCATCAGAAGCGTGTGAAGTGAGGACTGAGGCCTAGAAAAATTGTAAACGCATATGGTATAATTTACTTAATATGGAACCGGGTATAAGAGAACAAGTTCCTGTGCAGAGAGAGGTGCTGCCGCAGAATAGTTACGAGACACCTACTTTTGGCATAGATGGCGGTAATCTTGAGAAGCAAAATACTTCTAGAGAGGTGATGAATGCTGCTTCTGCAGAGGCTGTTGCTAATGCGGTTCCTCAAATTGTGCTACCTCAGCCAATTCCTATAGTTCAGCCAACCGTGGATCCTGGCGCTGCTCAGTCTGCGACATCTGATGACGCCGCAGTGCTGATAGCCAATGATGATGACCTTATTGAAAAGGAGTGGGTTGATAAAGCTAAGAAAATTATCGCAGAGACTAAAGACGACCCGTATCGTCGCGAGGTTGAGATCGGCAAACTTCAGATAGAATATATAAGGAAACGCTACGGGCGCGAAATAGGGAAAGTAGAGGATTAGGTAGTGTCTGGCGGCGGGATAGGCACTCTTGTAACATTGTTTGCAATAGCTTTGGTGATCGGGCTAGGGTCTTTTGTCGTGTTTATGGTCTATCGTAATACTCTTCGTGAGGCGAAGAACTATGAGCGCGGGCTTAAGATGGTGCCGATATTAATTCATCTGCCGCCAGCTAGCGATGATATTGTTAGCGACGGGCGTGATAAACGAGATTTGACGGAAGAAGTGTTGTCGCAAGCTCAGGTTATGTACAATATTATATCCAGTACTGCCACTAAAGGTTTTAAGAGTAAGATTTATGGGCAGAGGCATTTGTCGTTTGAAATAGTGGCTCGCGATGGCTTGGTGTTCTATTATGCTGTTGTACCTACAGTGCTCACCGAGGTAGTTCGCCAGGCAATTGCAGCGGCCTACCCATCGGCTCGGCTAGAAGAGGTGTCGGAGCATACTGTTTTTAGCAAGGTCGGTAAGATGAGCGGTACGATTGGTGGCGAGTTTACTTTGAGGAAGAACTTTGCTTATCCTATTGCAACATACATGGAATCTAAACGTGATGCATCGCGCGCATTGCTGAATGCTTTATCAGCAGCGACTCGCGAAGATGGTATAGGTATCCAAATATTAATCCGTCCAGCTAATGAGCGATGGGCCAAGTCGGCAGTTTCTGTCTCTGAAAAAATCATAGAAGACAAAGATAAGAAAAAGACCGGACTTTCGGTGTTCTTCTCGCCGAGCGAAATTATGGAGTCTCTATGGAAGCCGCCAGAGAGCGACGACAAAAAGCCAGAGGATAAAAAGCCGCTTAATTCTGTCGAACAGGCGACCGTTGATGCTATCCAAGAGAAAACTCGTTACCCAGGATACGAGGTACTGATACGGACTGTTGTTTCGTCTAATACAGCAGCCCGTTCTCAGGTAATATTGAAAAATATTGTTGCAGCATTTGCATTATTTGATTCGCCGACGTTTAACGGATTTAAATTCACGTTAGCAAAAAACATTGAAGAACTAACTTCGTCTTATATTTTTCGTTTCTTCCCGCAGCAGGTTAATAAGAATATATTAAATAGCGTAGAGCTGGCGACAATTTTTCATTTGCCAGATCAGAATAGTATTCCAAGCTCGCAAGTCAAGCGCCAGATGAGTAAGCAAGTCGATGGACCGACGCAGGTGATGGAGACTGGTCTGCTGTTAGGATACAACGAATTTCGCGGTGTTAAGAAGCCGATTAGGCTCAGTGATAAAGACCGCCGTCGCCATATACATATTATTGGACAGACGGGTGTTGGTAAATCAGTTTTGCAGGAAAATCTAGCCTACCAAGATATGCTGGATGGGCGGGGTTTTGCTCTAGTTGATCCGCACGGGGACCTTGCGGAGCATTTGCTAGAAAAGGTGCCAAAGGAGCGCGTTGAAGATATTATTTATTTCAACCCAAGCGATATGGACAATCCGATTGGTCTAAATATGTTTGAGTTTGACCACCCAGACCAAAAAGACTTTTTGGTGCAAGAGGCTATCGGTATGCTTTATGGTTTGTATGACCCAGGACATACTGGTATCGTTGGTCCGCGGTTGGAGCATATATTTCGTAACTGCGCGCTGTTATTAATGAGCGATCCGGCGGGCGGTACTTTTGTCGATATACCGAAGCTCTTGGTTGATGATAGTTTCAGAAATAACAAGCTGAAATACGTTACCGACCAGCAGGTGTTAGATTTTTGGACAAAGGAGTTCCCGGCATCGCAGCGATCAAGCGAGGCAGGCGAGGTCATCAGCTGGGTTATTGCTAAATTTGGCCCGTTCATTAGCAATGATGCTATGCGTAATATTATTGGCCAGACAAAAAGCGGCTTTGATTTTCAAGACATCATGAATAATAACAAGATTTTGCTGGTGAACTTATCAAAAGGTAAATTGGGCGATCTTAACTCTAAATTGCTTGGTATTGTCTTTGTGATGAAGTTTCAGGCTGCAGCGATGGCGCGGGCCAAGATTCCAGAGGACGAGCGCAAAGATTTTACGCTGTATGTTGATGAGTTTCAGAACTTTGCGACTGATAGCTTCGAGACTATTTTGAGCGAGGCTCGCAAATATCGATTGAGCTTGGTATTAGCTAATCAGTTCATGACGCAGCTGAAGGAAGAACTACGCGAGGCTATTCTCGGTAATGTTGGTACAACTATCACTGGCCGGATTGGTATAACCGACGCAGAAATTATGGTTAAGCGCTATACACCAGTGTTTGATGCAGAAGATTTGACGAAATTGCCAAACTTTGAATCTGTCTGTGTCGCCCAGATTGAAGGTGTGCCGTCTGCGCCGTTTAGTATGGCATGGATTCCCCCGATGGGTCACCAAAATGCTCAGTTGGGCGATGCCTTGCGCAGACTATCGGCTGCAAAATACGGACATCCGCGGGCTCAAGTTGAGCGTGAGATAGCGGCGCGTACTAGCATGAATCAATCTTCTGGAAATAATAAACAGTTGAAAAATACGGCTGGAGCTGCTGCTAACACTCCTAATAAAATAGCACCGAGTAGTAGTTCGTCTTTTTTGGATGAATGGTTAGCGAAACGTAAGCAAGTAACCGGTAGAAATAGCACTACGCCGCGTCCAGTATCTTCGCCGCTACCAGCTAATACCAAACCACCGATGTCTTCGACTGGCAATGCAGCGGCTGCTGGACCCGCTCAATCTCAAAATTATACCGATGCTTATTCTCCTTCTAGCAGTACCTTGCCAGCTCAGCCGCAGCAGCAACAGCTTCCGCAGCAGCCGTCTCGAAATAATCCAATAGATTTGGCACAGTCACAGCTTGGTGCAGTACCGCCAGCAGTTACTGTACCGCCGCAAGTTGGTGAGTCTCCTAATGTTAATTCTGCTACGCAGAGTGTCAATTTGCCGACAGAGCCAATTGCAGATAATGGTCCGATTTCGGCGTCACAACAGCCTGCTAGTAATACTCTAAATATGCGCGACAGCGACAATAGCGGCGAAGTTTCGATAAAATTACGTTAGTTGGCAAAAGTTACTTGGATTTACCGAATATTAGGACGCGAATGTAATCGTAAATCAAGCCGATAACCCACCCTAAGACGAAGGTGGCAATGGTCTCTGTGCCAGATAGCGAATATCCGAAGTGCTTAGCGACTAAATATATACCAGCTGTAAGGATAAAAGCTGCAGCTGACCCTGACAATATGGCATTAGGACGTGCTACAGTATTACCAATCACTTCGCTGCTCTTTTCGACGGCGGGGTTATGAATAACTTTACTGAAAGTTCTGCTGGCAGGTGACATTTCGGATTGAATCTCGGTCATAGTCTTGTCGAAGGCGGCTTTGCGCTCTTGTTTAGAGGTAGGGCCGCGGCGTTTCTTCTCTGGACTGACTTCATTGGTTTTTATTTTGTTTTCTTTACGTTCTTGGGCGATTTCTCTAGCTTGGTTTAAGGCTTCATGGCGTGCTTTTTTCAGCTGTTCCTGAGAGGCTTCAGAGCTAGCTTCTCTCTCTGTTTTATTTTTAGCGTTAATATTCTCTTGAGTTTTCCGATGGATTACTTCAGAGCTAGTGTACCGCTTTTCATGCTTATCGCTAAGCGATGGTATTTTTTCATTATTCATTGATAGCTACCTCATCTTTGTTTTATATAATCTTATAGTTTATATAGTACCTGAGTTAAAATCTCGACGGATTAAGCGGACTTCCTTTTTCAGCTGACGCGATCGTGCGTAGAAGAATGCGACAACAGCGAAGGTGATTCCGGCAAATAGCATGTTTTCGCCGGGTCCAGTGTGTGGAAGTTGAGCAACAGTTTGTTCAATTGCTTGCTTTTGTGCCGGACAGTCTACATTAATGGTTACGGAATTGCCGAAAGTATTGGTCATCTTGCAGTCGTATGAATTAGGGTTGCCGGTACCAGTGGCTTTTGGCGAGATCGTGCTTTGGAGTTTCACACTGAATACACGAGTTTGAGTTTCACCAGGCTTTAGCGTGATTTTTGGCCATACCAATAGAGTTTCTGTGTCTTGGCTGCCAGAGGTGTCCTTGGTTAAGGTAGCTCCTCCTTTGTTTTCTAGCGAAGCATATTGGAGGACGTCAGCGAGATTCTCGGTGATGGTATAATCGGTAGCTTTCAATCCTTTGTTGGTCACAGTAATTTTGTAAATAATTTGATCGGACGCCTTGGCGGTAGTTGTCGAAGCGTCGGCGTTGCCTTGCGAGGTGTTTTGGGCGGTTTTTGTTTGAATGATATCTTCTTTACACTTAGCATCTTTTATCCACAAAGTCGTGTCGCCTGGGCATGGTTGACAGTTAGGGTCTGTGGCAAGCAAGGCAGGATTTTGCGGACACTTAGCTGGCTCTACAAT
>JABZJV010000030.1 GCA_015257605.1 Nanosynbacter sp.
TCGACGTCTTGTGCGACTTTATATTCTGCCATACTGCTTATTATAGCGCATAAAATACTTTTATGATGCAGCTATTAGTGCTTCGGTATGTATAATCCGCTGCTAGTCTGGGTAAACGTCTGCCCATTATGCGTCGTCGTATCCCCCCCTCCAGAGGAGCTAGAACTGTCATCGCTACTACTGGAACCGCTAGAGCTGCTGCTAGAATCGCTGCTAGAGCTAGAGTTAGAGTTAGGAGTGCTAGGTTTTGGTGGCGGTGTAGAATTCTGAGGATTTTGTCCGCTACCACTAGGATTGCCTTGGCTACCGCCGCTAGGGCCTGGTGCTGGACCTGGGTTTGGTGGTGGGGTGCTGCTTCTAGGGCTGGGACCACCACTGCCGCTGCCGCTGTTAGAACTACCACTAGGATTCTGCTGACCTTGGCCGCTGCTAGCACCACTACTGGCGCCATGGGCTTGCTGACGCGGCATAGGAGGAATTTTATTAATCTCCGCGCGTACCGAGGCTGGAACAGTGCCAGCTGTCTTGGGGTCGTTATCTAATGATGCTCGAGCATTCATCAGTGATTTCATATAGGAATTATCGGCATTATGGCGAGCTTGGTCTGTTGAAAACTCCACCATCCTCCTGACGGCATCTGCATCTGCGTTAGCCAGGCCTGAACCGCTAGCTTTGTTCTTGATATAATCTGCCATAGCTTCTTTTTCGTTATAAGTACCCTGCTTGATAGCTTCTAGTTGCTTACCGCCTAACCACGGCGCTTTCTTGGCACCAGACTCAGCGATAGCGTTGGCGGCTTCTTTTTGCAGCGAGGCGTCCCCGAATGATGCCGAAGCTTCAGCCAGGTCGGATGCTTGTTTGCTGGTCATATGTGGAGCTAAAGCCTGCATGGCGGCGCGCCGTTGATAAGATGATATGCCGCTCAAATCTGCTGCTACTTTTTTACCATCTTTGTCTCTCGTGAAACCTGTAGCTATTTCGGCCAGGCGATCAGACGACATATTGTTGTCAGCGATCCAGGCGTTGGCAGCCTTCATGCGTTCGTTGTCTTCCGCTAATGCTGCTGCAGAGCCAGCTAGTTTGCGCTTCTGGCCGAAATCACCGCTCATGGCATTTAATCTTCTGTTGGCTCCTGATCGCCAGTTTCTAGGGTTGACAAACCCTCCTCTACCTCGATAAGTGCCGCCGCGTATCTGAGCGTTCCTAAGCTGCGCCTTTTCGCGGCGATGCTTACCAAACTGGCTAGTGAGTTTATTCTCTCTCCACTTACCAACCTTGTCGGTCATCGCACCTCGCTTCTTATTCATCCATTTTTCAGCTCCAGCTACCAGTCCGCCGATGCCAATTATCTCGACAGCACTTTTGACTAGTTTCGGTACTACTGGCAGTGGTGCGAATATCAACAGAGTAATGACAGATTTCAAAATAAAATCATTGTCCTCAACACTAGCGCCAAGAATTCTTGCTGCTAAATTACTAGCTCCATACACTAGCCCCACCATCGGGAATACCATTAGGGAGGCCTTAAAGACATTCCACCACTTTTTATACAAACCTTCGGTATTTGGCATTATCATCGCGGCAAATGCTAGCGGTGATATCACGGTACATAGGATGATGATAGCTTCTCGTACGCCCAGCAAGAAAATCGTAGTCACTGCTGTAATTACCACGAATAACAATACCGAAATCACTGTTGCTAGCGCGAAATATCCTACCGTCAACAATAGAGCACCAGCTGCGATGCTGCTAATCCATCCTTGGTCGCTATCATTCCAATCTCCTGCTGGCATACCACCGACAGCAGCGGTCGAGATGAAATTGAAAGCGCTTGACCCAACGACGTTCGACAAGTCTATTAGTAGTCCACATATATAGAATGATACATTAACTGCGATTACGCCTACTATTAATTTTGGCAACATGCGTTTGATGCCGTAATTGTCTAAACCGTACCCAGTTATCTGCGAATAGATAACGAATAAAAAGAATATGACGAATAAGATATTCGCATAATCGCGAATCTTCGACCAATACGAATAGACAGAGCCCTCGGAAGTATCGCCTAGAATGCTTTTTGTATCAACAGTTAACATTTTGACTAGTCTCGCGCGTGCCCCCTCAGACATACTGGCTAGAGTATTGACGACTGGGCAAATTACCCAGCCAATATAGTCGATTTTACAGTTTTCTTGGTCTTCTTCCCCTTCTCCGTCTCCAGTTGTTTCGGGGGGGGCTAATTCAATAGTTCCCCCTCCAGGTAATGTTGTTGTAGTTCCGCCAGTACTACTAGTAGAGCCGGAACCAGCAGTAGTACTCTGACCGTGCTTACAAGCTGCATTTGCTTTTCTGGAGTCAGGGTCACTAGGGGGGTATGTCGTGTCGCAATATTTAGGGTCGTCCTTGTGTTTAGCTCCTTCCTTGCATGCGTTTTTTTCAAGCTCAGTCTTATATTTGTTGTCACAAGCGGTAGGATCGGATGAAGGCTTAATCTTACTTTTTACGTATGCTGCGTATGCGGTAGTCCAATCACCTTTCTCTCCCATGTGGCCAGTTATTATATTTTTACATTCCGTCTTATACACACCACCTTCTCCGCTATTCCACATAGTTATTACAGAATCTGCGTTAGCTAGCTCATAAGCATGAACTTCGATGGTGCCATCTTCTTTCACAATGCCTATCTGAGGATAACTACCTAGACCGTCGTCTTTTGAACGGGTACCTTTATCAGTAACTCCGCATTCTTGTATTAACATTTTATAACCTATGTAGTATGCCACATAGCCATGAATAGTCTCGGCTTTTTTACGGAAAGCAGCAGTTGCTTTAGATGGAGATATTTCAACCTCTCCTGTACCTGTACTAGCAGGACAGGCACTTGATGAATTTACAACAACACCGCTTTCAACATCATTCATACTACAGTAGACTTCACGCGGAGTTTTGCCCTTAAAACCGATTGCTTCCATTAAACTTAAAAATTTAGAATCAATACTTTTACATTTAATAGTGTCGGTTTTTTTTTCAATTCCAGTTATAGCGCTAACAGAAGCAACATAATAGTCCCCAGGAAGTTGTATATAGCCAACTTCTGGTGTTACCTTCATGTTCTGACTTGCCGAAGGATAGCAGGCAGATAATAAATTGGATGCAGCTGCACCCGATGCAATGCCTGGAATGTCTGCAGGGTAGGCTGGATGTGCTGACGGCTCGTCGGCAAAAGCCTCGTTACTCATCAATCCAGCAAAAGACGATACGAATATAATAAAAGCGATTAAGATTAGCGAAATCTTTTTATACATAATCACTATACAGTATACATTATACAAACCGTAAATAAAATAAAAGACGTTATAAACGCCTTTTATTTTCTGACCTAGCTGTAATGTCTACTGGAGTTTCTTAATCACTATATCCATTAGCCGCATAGGGCCCTCTTCTGTTGGCGGTGCGAAGTCGAACGTGAGCCATTTGCCCTCGCTACCTTTTTCTAACTCTTTGTCTATTCTTTGGCAGACAGCTGAGTCAGGTTTTGGCTCAAGGTTATCTTGTATATCGACAGTGGTCTCGATTCTTTTTTTATGCGGGGTGGTTGGAAAATCAGTGTAGTATAGCACTCTTTGTTTATTAGCATTTATGCGGCGTTTAGCTTTTCTAGAGAATAATGCAACTCTACCTGCGAGCGATTCAGGTTTGCCGCACTCAGTCAGGGCTACAAAGGTGTTGTCTACTCCACCTCTTCCTAGTGCCCCTAAAGATTCTGGTATGGAACCTTGGGTAGCGTCTATTATTGCTAATTCAGAGAATTGATCTGTGACGTATTGTTGTAGGTTTCTGCAGAATTCTACTAGTTCGTCGCTTTGAGCATGTTGTCCTAGGCCTAGTTCTGTAATTTTACTTTCGTCAACCAGAGTCAAAGGATTAAGAAGGCCGTTTACAACATTGTCTACCATATATGTAGCTACGACATCGGCAGCCTCTTTTTGGCCTCCGGCTGAGGCTTTGGTTGCTTCCCAGTCTGGTAATGTGAATAAATCATCCATTTTTTCACGCGAGACAATTTGTTCGGGGTTTGGTAGAGGTTTCTGCTCTACTGCTTCTGGTGTCGGCGTTGCTTCTGACGTTGATGGCGGTGTAGTTCGTGAGTCAGCTGTCCTCATCGGTATGTCTGCGGTACTCGGGTTGGCTGGTTTTGCAGAGCTAGATTCTCTAGCGCAAGCTGAAAGAGCCAAACCCCCTGCAAATAATGTTAACCCCCCTAACCACCCGCGGCGACTAATTTTTTCACCTAGTAGATCTGGACTTTTTACCATAAAACTTCAATCCCCTCCTTCGGGATTAGTGGCTTATGATGTCTATGCGACCCACCTCGCATTTGTGGTATTATTATACATCTTTATGGCGAAATAATCAAGCCGTCGGTGCTATTTCCGCTAATCTTCATCGTCTTCATCGTCATCATCGCCGTCGTACAAATCGCCAGCGAACTCCTTGAGGACGTCGACGGCTTGGTCGGTCATAGGCTGGCGCACGGTTGGCGTGTTGAGGATTTGGACAGCCATCTTGCGGGCATTCCGGCGCCGCTTGTTGAACCGCTTGATCAGGCTCTGGCGGGCGTCTGCTTCGCTGTTTGGCAGGCCTTTATCGCCGAGTTTCTTCTGCTCGGACCTGATGCTGTCCTCGATGAGCTTGTTGAACTGCGTCCTGGTTAGGTCGCTTGCCTCAACGTCGGCGAACATCACGGCTAGGGCGTTAGCGTTAGCATTAGCGATAGTGCTGGTTTTGATGCGGCCTTCGAGAATCTGGCGGAAGGATTGGTATTGCAGGCTTTCGTCGCCGTAGAATTCGCCGTTGAGGACAGCCTTGAGTGTTTTGTCGCTGAGGGCTGGAACTGCCTGCATGAATTTGGTATCGATGATGGCCTGCTCGACCGAGCGGCGGAAATCGTAGTTGTAGCCAGTGACTATCACATTGCCGTGTTCGTCGACTAACCTGCCGGTTTGTTTAACGACGTTCAACTTCTGTTCGACCGAGCCGACCTTGAACAATTCAGCGATCGACATGTCGCGGACGTAGTCGTCGCGGGCGTCGAATGCATAGCTGCGGCCAGCGGCGTCGGTAACATGCAGCTGGGTAACCGGCTGGCCAGTGGCGTCGGTGCCTAGTTTGCCGGTAGCCAGCGCTTCAATTTGCCCAGCGTCGAGTTTGAAGTGGTGTGCTAGTTCGGCTTGCTGCGCGATCTTTTCGCCGGCTTCTTTGCGCGATTTAGCCACGTATTCGGCCAGTACCGCTGATTGGCTGCCGATGCCAGCGGCGTATTCGCGGACCAGTTTGCCGTCGACACGGACGGTGTTGTCGAGCATCATGGTATTGACCTCGCTGGACAGCGCCTGCTCGGCGGCGCGTTTGGCGGCGGCGGTCAGATTGGTTTCGATGTTGGCGCGCTTGATGTCGCGGGCAACGTGCAGTACATAGTCCTGTGTCGGAGCATTAGCGCCGCGCAGGTTGACGACATGTTCGCTTTGGTCGCCCTGGGCGATAATTTCGGCGTGCATTTTGCCAAGTTTTTCTTTGGCGCGGGCAGCATCGAATTCGCTCTTCTTGACGCTCAATTCTAGAGCTTTATAGCCTGGGCTGGTTTGCGCCAAGGTATCCCAGCGGGCTTGCTGGTCGTTGCTGATACGCTGTTTGTGTGCTTCGACGGTGCGCCGGGCGGTATCGACTTCTTGGCCGGCTCTGCTTTCGTTGAATTCATTTTGGACGCGGGCTTTGTCGATTTCGGCGAGTTGTTGGCGGTGCGTCAGATTTTGATGGCCGCGGTCGAAGGCGTTGTCAAGCTCGGACTTGTGGATACTGGCCCGGCGGCGGCGTGCTTCAAGCGCCTGGCCGTGCGGCGTGGCGTAGAAGGTGTTGCCGATTTCTGACTTGCGGGCTTCGTTCTCGCCCTCGACTGTCTGGACAGAGCGCCGGCCGTAGCGGTCATTGTCCCACTCGGTAGCGTTGTTGCTGGCGGCGGCTTCGTAAGCGGCGGTTAAGCCTTTGCGGCGCTGTGTGCGGCGATGTTGCCGCCGTACGGCCGAGTTGACAAAGTTAGCGCGGCTGCCGTGGGCTCTGTTGATGGCGCGGGCGGCCCTTTTTAGCTTCGGCGACCTTCTGAAGATGCCTCTGTCGGTATTGATTAGGCTCTTGCCAGCGCGGTTTTTGGCAGCTTGGTAAGCAGCGCGTTCCTGCGCCCAGTTGCGGGTGCGATCGATGATACCGCGGTTCGGATTGTTGACAATACCAGCGAGTTTGCCGAGCAAATTACCGCTAAGCTTGATGATAAGCGGCGTGATGGCGATTGGTGCAACCTGCACGGCTAGGCCGATGATGATTTGGGTAATTGAGTCGCCGGCATTAGCGATGATAGCGTAGCCGGCTAGCTGCGCCGCACCAAAAATGAACGATATAAGCGGGAACATTAGCAGCATGGTGGCGAAAAGATCTTTCCACTTATCGAAATACTTATTTGTGCTCGGCAATACGTAAGCCACGAAAGCTAGCGGCGCAACGATGATGCACAGGGTGATTAGCGCTTGGCGCATAGCCAGAACCACCATCGCCACGATGGCTGCGACGATGGCGCCGACTAACATCGTGGTTAGTAGTGTCAGCGACGGGCCGATACCGCCGTTAGCGACGACCACCTTGCCGAGTACGCCGCCGC
>JABZJV010000031.1 GCA_015257605.1 Nanosynbacter sp.
ATCGGCTCAATTATTGAACCGGTAATGATCGTGCTGATGGGCGGCATGGTGGGGCTGATTGCCGCTAGCGTTATGATGCCAATTGCCGGCTTATCAACGAGTATTAAACAATAAAACTTATGCTATACTGTATATAGAAAAGGGCATCCATGGTAAAACTATTTTTCAAAGACAAACCGATCATCGGACTCGACATCAATTATACTGGTGTTAAAGTCATGGCCATCAACCAGAAACACGCTGACGTTCGCGGCTACGGCTCAGTCGATCTTGACCCGGTTAAGACACAGGAAGCGCTCGACACCGATGATCACGAGTATCTGCGCGAGCACATAGCCAATATGTTTCGAGATCGCATTATCGGCTCTCTGCCTTCTAACCACGTAGTAATTGGCTTGCCGACGAGCCGCACTTATTCGCGCACCTTTACTCTACCAGCGAGCGAAGAAAAGCATATTGCCAGCACTGCTCAGCTAGAAGTCGAACGCTATATACCAGTACCGTCAGACTCGTTATATACTGACTACGAAATTATTAAGCGCACCAAAGAGACCCTGATGGTTGTCGTCTCGGCCGCACCGCGCGCGCTGGTTGATACAGTTACGCAAGTTGCCAAGGAAGTCGATCTGCGTCCAGTTGCCGTTGAACCGAGCATGAATGCGGTCGCCCGCATCCTGACCAAAACCGAGGAAGGTAATCGTACCACGCTAGTTATCGACGTCGGCGCCACCAGTACCGATATTGCCGTCCTGGAAGATTCAGCGATTCTCATTACCGGTTCGGCTAATGTCGGCGGCAATAACTTCACTCTAGATATCGCTAGTAAAATGCAAGTGTCGCTAGAAAAAGCTCACCAGTATAAAGTCCTCAACGGCCTCGGGCAAAGCGATGATCATGACAAAATTGAAGCCGCCCTCAAACCAAGCCTCGGTCGTATCGTCGGAGAAGCCAAAAAGGTCATCCGTTACTACAGCGAACGTATTTCGGAGGATAAAAAAATCGAGCAAATTCTTATCGTTGGCGGCGGTGCAAACATGCCAGGTATCGGCGAATACTTTACTAACGCTTTCATTTTACCGGCCCGCGTCGCTAGCCCGTGGCAAGATCTTGATTTCGGGTCGCTTGAGAAACCGCACCGCCAGTTTCGTCCGCGTTATATCACCGTCGCTGGTCTGGCTAGCGTACGGCCATCGGAGGTAAAAAAATGATCAACCTACTTTCACCCGAAGAACGCAAGCAGATTAAGGCTGCCCGGGCTAACTCAATTTTAATGCGTTATGTTGTCATGTCGCTGATAGTTGTTGTGATTATCATAGTTGAGCTAATCAGCTCGTATTTTATGCTAGTATTCAACCAGTCTACCAGCAGAGAAACCATAAATGACAATCAAAGTAAATCTTCAGCCTTCAGCTCGGTCAAAAGCGATGCCGAAAAGTATCGTTCTAACCTGCGGGTAGCAAAATACATTCTTGACACTCAAGCGCCATATACTGATATTCTAAATGCGATTGCCAAGAGATTGCCAAACGGCGCTTCGCTCACTGGCATATCAATCGACCCGACGACTTTTGGAACTGCTTCCGTGCAAATTCAAACCCACGTCAGTTCGTACGCGCAAGCCATTGAAGTCAAAAATAGCTTGCAAGAGACATCTATCAATAAAGTTAAAGTTTTTGACAGTGTTAGCCTATCAAACGCTACGCACGAAATTGGCGACAATACATTTCAGGCAAATTACACTGTAATCTATTCAAAGAAGGTACTGCCATGAAATTCGTTCTAAAACCAACTACATTCCGCATTTTGCTTATCGTGAGCCTACTAGTTATTGCGGCAGCGGGCGCGGGCAGTTTCGTCTTCGGACACCAAGAGATTGTTAAATATGCAGAGGAAACCCGCAAACTCAATACCGAAGCGCAAGCCTCTAGCAACGAATTACAAGCCCTTTCAAGCCTCAAATCGAAACTAGACAACAGCAAAAACGACGTAAAACGCGCTGAACAAATCGTTTCGACCAGCAAGAAATATCATTATCAAGATCAAATTGTCAGCGACATCGAAAATCACGCAAATAGTGCTGGTATTAAAATCGCTTCAATCGATTTTTCAGCAAATGAAAGCAAATCCAGCAGCTCATCAAGTTCATCGTCGTCTAGCACTGCTAAAAACACTAAAAAACCAGCGCCAGACGGCTTCAAATCGGTTACTGCTACCGTTAACTTGAGTAATCCGGTATCTTATGAGCAAGCGTACATTTTCTTGCGCTCTTTAGAACAAGGGCTTTTCCGGATGCAAATTTCTAACCTAGCCTTAGCCAAGGACGACAACAATGGCATCACAGTTAGCGCACTAACTCTGGAGGTATATACAAAATAATGGAAGTCTCAGACGCATTTCGCATTCTCGGCGCAAAGACAGCTAAATTCTTTGGCCGGTATCACTTTTTATTGTTTTTCATGTTAGCTGCTGGCGGATTGTCAGTTGCTACCATCCTACTCTACCAAACACTCACTACGCCAGCAGAAGAACCGCAAGCTAGCACCTCCGCTAGTTTTGATGATACTACCATCAAACGCATCCGCAAGCTAAAATCAGCTGGCAATGCACCGAGCACACCGCCGCCAGCCAACGATAGGACAAACCCGTTTTAGTCTATGATTTTACTCGGTTCAGCGGTACTCAATGCAGAAATATTCAGCATTCAAACTGGCGGCAAGGTAGCGCGCACAACCCGCGCAATCATTAATCCTGCCAATCTGCAAATTATCGCCTTCGAAGTGTCAGGGCCGCTAATTCAGCAACACCCCGCGCTGATGTTGCTTAGCGATGTCCGCGAACTGAGCAATATGGGCTTCATTGTCGACGACATCGACCAATTCATAGCTCCGACCGACGTTGTGCGCGTCAACGATGTCTACCAGCTAAAGTTTGATATCATCGGCAAACTAGTACTTGACGAAAAACGCCATAAACTTGGTAAAGTCATCGACTTCACAATAGATACCACACAGTTTCTCATTATGCAGCTATCGGTCAAGCGGCCGCTACTGCGTAGTTTCAATGATACTGAGATTTTGGTACATCGCAGCCAGATTATCGAGATCAATAACGATTCAATTGTTGTTCATTCCCAAGCTAAAGCCCCTGAGCCAGAACTTCACGAAGTAGTCGGTAGCTACATCAATCCGTTCCGCAAACCAAAGCAGGCTCGACAGAATTCGGATATTGATTAGCAATCTTCTCGGCGCAAAGCGGTTTTGATATCATCAAAGCTAAATCCCTGGCGCGCTAGATATTGCATAAACTTTTGCTCATCAGAGTAACGCTGGCGTTTTTTAGCAATAACTTTAGTCAGCTCGCTGGGATCATTACGCGACGAATCTGCGATTACCGAATCAATGATTGTCTGTGCTATACCTTTTGCCGCCAATTCGCTACGCAGTTTTCGCATAGATACGCCTTTAATCTGATGCCGATTCTCAACCCACCAGTTAGCAAATTTTTGATCGTCAACATAGCCACGCGCTTGTAATTTCGCAAAAACACGCTCTGCCACAGTTTTAGCGACACCTGGCTTTTCCGCTAACTTACCAGTTTTTCTATTTTTATATTTACGAGCCAATGTTTTACGATAAAGATAATCACGTACTTCACTGCTACTACGCGGTCGCATCAACACATACTCAAGTGCTCGGGCATATATTTTGCCGAATTCACTCTCTTGCTTGAGATTAGCTAACTCCTCTTTCGATAAAACCTGGCCAGCTTTAATTCCAAGATCAACAACCTGCGAAATATCCAGACTAAAATCATATTTGCCATCAATATACACATTGACGCGATCCAAATCGCGGATTTGCGGCGAAAGCGCCGTCACAGTATATCGTTCTTGCTGCTGGGCCATATCATTATTATAGCTGAAAAAGCGGCCATTTACCGACTAGCAAGCTACTATGGTTCGCATAAATTATCAGAGTATTCAAAGACACCACACCACTAAACTTAGCTCGAATATACTTCTAGCGGGCTGTTTTCTTTTTACTTCTAGTCTTTCGGTTCTGGTTCAGCAACCTTTTCGCGAACTTTAGCGTCAATCTCAGCCAGGACTTCTGGATTTTCTTTCAAGTATCTTTTAGTAGCTTCGCGGCCTTGGCCGATCGTTGCATCATTATACTTATAAAACGCTCCAGATTTGCTCAAGATTCCGTACTGAACACCCAGATCGACAACATCGCCCGTCTTGCTGATACCTTCGTTATACATGATATCGAACTCAGCCGTGCGGAATGGCGGCGCAATTTTGTTCTTGACGATCTTGACGCGCGTACGATTCCCGCGGATCTCATCGCCGTCCTTAATTTGCCCAATCCGGCGAATGTCTGCTCGCACCGATGCATAAAACTTAAGCGCATTACCGCCAGTAGTTGTCTCGGGGTTGCCGAACATCACACCGATTTTCATGCGGATTTGATTAATAAAGATTACTGTAGCCTTCGACTTGTTAATAATACCGGTTAGTTTGCGTAGTGCTTGGCTCATTAATCGTGCTTGCAAACCCATGTGCGAATCGCCCATGTCACCGTCGATTTCAGCTTGCGGCACCAACGCCGCTACCGAATCAACTACTATTAGGTCAACGGCATTTGAGCGCACAAGTGTTTCGACGATTTCCAGCGCTTGCTCGCCGTTGTCGGGCTGCGATACTAGCAAATTATCAGTGTCAACGCCAAGCCGTTTAGCATATGCTGGATCAAGCGCATGCTCAGCATCAATAAAGGCTGCCGTCCCGCCTTGTTTTTGCATTTCGGCGATAGCATGCAGTGTCAAGGTTGTCTTACCGCTCGACTCTGGACCATAAATCTCGATAATTCGACCTTTCGGATAACCGCCGCCCAGCGCCAAATCTAAGCTCAGACTACCACTTGGCAATAGCTCGACGTCAACTTTTTTAGCCTCTCCTAGCTTCATGATTGAGCCGTCGCCGAATTGCTTGGTAATCTGCTCCATCGCCAAACCCAACGCCTTTAACTTGCCGTCGTCAGCCGCTGGCTTATCTGCAGATGTTTTTGGTTCGCTTTTCTTCGCCATATCTCCCCTTTCTTGCTGATATCTTTAATTATACATGAGCGACGCAGTTTTTGGTATAATGGTAAATATGAAACAAAACGGCTTCACAGTTATTGAACTTCTACTGGTGATAGTTTTACTTGGAGTTGGCAGCTGGCTATTTTTTAATGAAAAAGCAACTATCGATGCCACTGCTCGCGACAATCAGCGTAAAGTCGCTATCAACGCGATGTATTACGGATTGGAAGAGTATTTCTACGCTAAAAACGGCTATTATCCGGCTTCGATTGACAGCAAAACGCTGCGCACCGTCGACCCTGCTCTTTTCACTGATCCGAAAGGCAAAAAACTTGGCAACAGCGGCAGCAACTACGTCTACGAATCAACAGGCTGCAATAACGAAAATCGATGCACTGGCTACACGCTACGTAGTTCAATGGAACGTGAAGATACTTACACCAAGACTAATCGCGATCACAAGAAATAATCAGTTAGTCATCATTCGTAACTGGGCGGCCATTCTTGAACGCCTCAACGGCATTATTAAGAACCGCTACTTGGTTTTTTGGATCAGCAACATAGCTAAAGCGATAGGTTGTTTCGTCGCCCTCGGTACTTAACCGAATCGAGCCGTAATTAAATAAAGTTTGTAGAATACCTTTTTGCGAGTAGCTAGAGTCCTCGATATTCATCAGGCTAACTGTTTGTTCGCGTTTTGAAAACAAGCTTATTTGAATTTCTTGAATAACACTTTCGTTGGTCAAGAAAAAGCGATTTTGCATATATACCCAAATCGCTATATACAAACCGATACCGAATAAAATAATCACCATCAAGCAAATCAAAATAACCTGCGGATACATTGATTGCGCCAAGCCAATCGGCTTAGCAATATCAGGGTAGCAAAACATGAAAACTGACACCAAAATAATTGCAAGAATCATCGCAAATGTCGGCCCCCAAATACCAATGCTGTGCCGCGGAATCATTTGAATGACATACTCATGCTCGCTGAGATTAAGCCACGGGTAGAGGCGGCATGATTCCTCGTGCTTGCGGCGGGTCTCTTCGGAAATATGAACCGGAATCGGTTCGGTTGAGCGCGCTACATGCACAACCTGCTTGCCAGAGTCGGTGACTGATACTGGGTTGGTTTGCACAGCCGATTCTGTACTAGTAGCCTGCTCTTGCTGCTGTTGCTGTGAAGCTGTGTATAACGGACGTCCTTCAGCGTCGTAAGCGACTGGTCTGCGGCTATCGTCATCGTCCATGATACCTCCTCGTTTATACTACTTGTAGTATACTATAAATTCCCTGTATTGCCGAGATGCCGCTTCGCCTTAATCGTCACCCGACGGCCGCGCGGCGTGCGCTCGATGAAGCCGATTTGCAGCAGATATGGCTCATAGAAATCCTCAATCGTCGTTGCTTCGTCGCCAGTCAGGGCGGCAATGGTTGTTAGTCCCACGGGATTATCGCCATAATTTTCCAGGATTGATTGCAGTAAATTGCGGTCAGCTGGGTCTAATCCCAGCTCGTCCACTTCCAGCATTTCCAAAGCACTCGTTGTCGTTTTCACATCAATTATACCATCACCATTGACGTCGGCATAGTCGCGCACGCGCTTGAGCAGGCGATT
>JABZJV010000032.1 GCA_015257605.1 Nanosynbacter sp.
ATGCTAAAATACCAGGGTTAATATCAAATCACACGAAAGGTGAGTAATGAGTCTGAGTCGAATCGGAAAACTGCCGGTGGTTATTCCGGCCGGTGTGACAATCACGGTTGACTCTGGTGACGTGGTCGTAAAAGGCCCGAAAGGTGAATTGACACAATTCATCACGCCAGCAGTTGAGGTGAAAGTCGAAGACGGACAAGTCACGGTTCATCCGAAGGATGAGTCCAAAACTGCTCGCGCCCAGCACGGTCTGATGCGCGCGCTGATCAACAACATGGTAATCGGCGTTACCAAGGGCTACGAGAAGCGCCTCGAAGTTAAGGGTGTCGGCTTTCGCGTGTCGTCAAGCAACAACGAGCTGACGATGAGCTTAGGTTTCAGCCATGAGGTCAAGTACAAAGCGCCCGAAGGCGTCAACGTGAGCAACGAGAAGATGATCATCGTCGTCTCTGGTATAGACAAGCAAAAAGTCGGCCAAGCAGCCGCCGAAATCCGCGCGCTCAAGAAGCCGGAGCCATACAAGGGCAAGGGTATCGCTTACGTCGATGAACAAATTTTGCGTAAAGCAGGAAAGGCAGGTAAGAAATAATGTCTAATTCACTTTCGCACAAGCTATTGAACTGCAACTTGCGCAAGAACCGCGTTCGCGCCAAAGTTAACGGTACGCCAGAGCGCCCGCGCCTCAGCGTGGTTATCAGCAATATGCACGTTAGCGCTCAGCTAATCGATGATACCGCTGGTAACACCCTAGCAGCGGCTACCACTGTCGGCAGCAAGGCTAAGGGCACGATGACCGAAAAGTGCGCCTTAATCGGTACTGAAATAGCCAAAAAAGCCAAGAAAGCAAAGATTAACGCAGTTGTGTTCGACCGCAACGGCCGCCAGTATGCTGGCCGCCTGAAAGCTCTGGCCGACGCAGCTCGCAAGGAAGGATTGGAGTTCTAAAATGGCCGAAGCCAAAGAACAAACCACGCCCCGAGACGACAAACGCGCCCCGCGCAGCCGCCGTCAAGGTCGAGGCGGTCGCCGCGATGACCGGCGCAACCAGCGCGATGACGCGCCTAAAGAATTCGAAGAAGTAGTAATCAATATCGACCGCGTGGCGCGTGTCGTCAAGGGCGGCCGCCGCTTCCGTTTCAAAGCGCTAGTCGTCGTCGGTAATCGCAAGAACAAGGTCGGCGTCGGCGTAGCCAAAGGAGCTGATGTCCAGGCAGCCATTGCCAAGGCTACGGCTATCGCCAAGAAACACCTAGTTACTATCCCGGTAGTCAACGAAACCATTCCGCATGATATGGAGGTCAAGCTTAGCGGCGCCCGCGTCCTCATCAAGCCAGCGGCACCTGGTACCGGTATTATTGCTGGCGGCGTGGTACGTGCAGTTATCGGCGTGACTGGCATCCGCAACCTGCTATCTAAGAGCTTGGGCAGCACCAACAAAGTCAATATTGCTTACGCAACTGTCGAAGCGCTGGCTGGCTTAGTTCCGCGCGAAAAGTGGGTTGGCGCTGAGAAAAAAGTCGAAAAAGCAAAGGTAGCCGCCAAGGAGGAGAATTAATATGAAGTACAATCAACTCCAAGTTTCGGCGAATAAAGACCGCAAGCGCGTCGGTCGCGGTATCGCTGCTGGCGGCGGCAAGACCGCTGGCCGTGGTACCAAAGGTCAAAATGCTCGCACTGGCAAAAAGCTTCGCAGCACATTCCAGGGCGGCCAGAACGGCATTGTTACCGCTATTCCGAAAGCGCGCGGCTTCAAAAGCCTACGCATACCAGCTCAGGTGGTGTACAGTGACCGCTTGAATGATTTGAAAGGCAACGTCGACAACTTTACGCTATACGAAGCCGGCCTAATAACTACGCCGTTTCACAACGTCAAGGTGATTGCCCGCGGCGACTTGACCGCCAAGATTACTCTGCAAACGCAGGGCGCATCGCAAAGCGTGGTCGCTATGATAGAGAAAGCTGGCGGCGCTTTCGAAAAAGCTGCCGTACCGCCGCTGCCAAAATCTGCCAAGCAAGCCGAAGCAGACGACAGAGCTGCCTAGCCCAGCCGAATAAGATAACTTGCAGCGACCCGCAATCTCACAACGAAACGCTCTCCCTGGAGGGCGTTTTGCTATTATTAGCTCAATACTGTATACTGTGATGAGTTAATGAATTGTTAGTAGCTAGAGGGGCTAGATAATGAATTGGAGAATAATTTTCCGCTCACTGAAAAATAAAGATATGCAAAAGCGCTTGCTAATCGTCTTCGGGCTAATTGTAGCGTTTCGCTTCATGGCGCACGTACCGGTGCCGCTGGCTAATCCAACCGAGCTGCGCACCGTCATCCAAAGCGTTATTGGCAGCAGCGACTTTGGCGGATTCCTTAATCTCATGAGCGGCGGCGCGCTCAGCCAGATCAGTATTGTTCTGGTCGGCATGAGTCCATTCATCACTGCCAGTATCATCACGCAGCTACTCACCAAAGCAATCCCGAAGCTAGAAGAGCTGCATAACGACGGTGAATCAGGCCGCCGCAAAATCAACCAGTGGACGCGCGTCGTTACTGTGCCGTTAGCTATCGTTCAATCTATCGCTTTTGTTTACATCCTGCAGCAATCCGTCTTGGCGAATTCGTCAACCGGCACCGCTGGCACTTCGATTTGGCAGTGGGCAATTTCGGTAACCGCTATGACTGCCGGCTCAATCTTGCTGATGTGGATCGGCGAGCTGATCACCGAACAGGGAATCGGCAATGGTATTTCGCTTATCATCTTCGCTGGTATTGTTAGCCAGCTGCCAAATACTTTTGGTACGCTAATTAACTCGCTATTAAGCACCACCAAGGGCAAACTCAGCATCTTTAGCTGGTTTGATGTACCAGTCGATCCAACAACGTTCTGGCTGCTGCTAATTCTCGGTACGGTCGGCTTGGTATTGCTATACTTCTTGGTCAAGATCAACGAAGCGCAGCGAGTCATTACCATCAATTACGCTAAGCGAGTCGCTGGCAACACTAGCTACGGCGGCGTCAAAAGTATTTTGCCAATCAAGTTGATCGCCGCTGGCGTTATCCCGGTGATTTTCGCGGTGGCCTTTCTCAGTCTACCGGCATTTGTCGGCCAAGTTATGCGCGCTATGCCTGGCGCCAACCACACTATTGCCAACAACCTAATCAAGTGGTTCCAAACGCCGACGGCAGCTAGCTTCAGCAACGGCGACTGGACGGTAGCGATTTATCCAATTTTGTACTTTGTGCTGGTTATCGCCTTCACTTATTTCTACACAGGTATCGTCTTTAACGCTAACGAAATTTCCGAAAATCTGCAAAAGCAAGGCGGCTTCATCGCCGGCATTCGGCCAGGCGCCCAAACCGAAGAATATTTAACGCGCACCGTTAACCGCTTGATTTTGTTTGGCTCAATCGCTCTTGGCATTATTGCTATCATGCCGTTCGCCATTGACTATATCTTTGCGCAACTCGGGCTTAACGTTTCGAACTTGTCGATTGGCGGTACTGGACTGCTGATTGTAGTGACTGTCGGCCTCGAGACGCTGCGGCAAATCAATTCGCGCGCTCTGATGGTAACCTACGACGACTTCAGTATTGATGACCTCGACGACGGCCAAACAAAGAAAAATCGGCGCAAACTCCTGCGCCTGCGCCGAGCAGCATAGTCTGTAATTTGCATTTTGAAGATACCTGCTTCATAATATATCTGTATAATCCTCTCTTTCCTGAAAATAGAGAGGATTTTAAAGCCCCGGTCCCGGTTGGTTGAACTATAGTTCCCGGCCGGGACTGGGCCCTATCTTTTTTGAAATTATATTTTACAAAATCGCCAAAATGCATTTACAAATGATGTAAAATCCGCTATAATGGTTAGCTGTATATCTATGGCGAGTCAAAAGGAAGTCATCAAATTGCGCGGCAAGGTAGTGGAAGCACTGCCTAATACTCAATTTGTTGTCGAACTAGAGAACAGCCTAACAATTATCGCTTATATCAGCGGCAAGATGCGCAAGCACTACATCCGCTTGGTCCCAGGCGATAACGTAGAAGTCGAGTTGAGTCCTTACGATCTCACGAAGGGCAGAATCGTCTTCCGCGCACGCGATTAATAACGCAGAGCTGCTCCTGATATCAAGCATCTCTCATTAAAAACAGGTTTTTCCTGTAGAAAGTTGTACGCTCATGAAAGTTAAACCGAGTGTCAAGAAGAGAGGTCCGGGTGATCAGTTTGTTCGCCGCAGAGGCCGTCTCTACGTCATCAACAAGAAAAACCCTAAGCATAAGCAAAGGCAGGGTTAAGCATGGCTCGAATTGCTGGGGTAGTCATCCCAAGTGACAAGCAGGTACAAATCGCCCTTACCTATATCTATGGTATTGGGCCGAAGTACTCTCGAGACATCCTTGCGGCGGCTAAAATCAAGCCGACCACTCGGGTGAAAGATCTCACCGAGGCTGAAGAGCAGAAGCTTCGCGACATTATCGACAAGGATTATGTCACCGAAGGCGATCTGCAGCGCCTGGTGACCAACAATATCAAACGCTTAAAGGACATCGGTTCTTACCGCGGCCTAAGGCACAAAAACGGTTTGCCGACACGCGGCCAGCGGACTCGCACCAATGCGCGAACCCGCAAAGGCAAAGCAATCGCCGTCGGCGGTACGCAGCCAAAAGCAGCAAGCAAGACTTGATAAGGAAGGACTTTTAAATAATGGCAGAAGCTAAATCAAAAAAGAAGCAGCGCCGATCAGTCCCGACCGGTCAGCTGCATGTCCAAGCGACATTTAATAACACGATCATCACCTTTGCCGACAGCAAAGGCAACGCGTTAACCGCCGCCAGTGCTGGCGCTTGCGGTTTCCGCGGCAGCAAAAAGGGCACCGCCTATGCCGCGCAAATTGCTGCTGAAAAGGCCGCCGAAGCTGCTAAATCAACCTATGGTTTGCGCACAGTTGACGTTTTCGTCAAAGGTGTCGGCCTAGGCCGCGACGCGGCAATCCGCGCCATGAGTAGCTTTGACATTTCGATTAACAGTATTAAGGACGTAACGGGCGTACCGCACGGCGGTGTTCGTCCGCGAAAGGCAAGGAGAGCGTAATGGCACGAGACACTAGCCCAATCGTCAAACAGAGCCGCCGCGAAGGGGTCGCGCTGCATCCTAAAGCGCACAAAATCCTCGCGCGCAAAAGCGGCATCCCGGGCGAACACGCTCATGGCCGCCAAGGCAAGCAGAGTATGTACTCTCAGCAGCTGCGCGAAAAGCAGAAAGTCCGGCGCATGTACGGTTTGTTGGAAAAGCAATTTGCTAAGCTGATGAACGAAGCGACTCGCAAACCAGGTCTTAGCGGCGAGAACTTGCTGCGCTTCCTAGAGTTGCGTCTCGATAACGCCGTCTACCGTGCCGGCTTCGCAACCAGCCGCCGCCAGGCGCGCCAGTTAGTCAGCCACGGTCACTTTGAGCTCAATGGCCGCCGCGTCGATATTCCGTCGATTCGCGTCAAGGCCGGCGACGTAATCACAGTTCGCCCAAAGAGCACCAAGTCTGGCTACTTTACGGCGATCAACGATATCTTTGGCAATACCACTCAGGCGCCGCTTAGCTGGCTAAAGGGAGATATCAAAAAGCTAAAAATCGAAATTACTAGTGAACCAAAGCGCGAAGAGGCCGAAGCGGGCATCAACGAGCAGCTAATTGTTGAGTACTACTCACGTTAAAAAGGGAGGAAAGATTAAAATGTCTAAAGTTATTCACAACCCAGCGCTCGCCAAGATTATCGATAACAGCGAGAACTCAAGCACGTTTGTCATCGAGCCGCTGCACTTTAATTACGGCAACACGCTTGGCAACAGCCTGCGCCGCGTATTGCTCTCCAGCATCCGCGGCGGCGCGATTGTCGCTTTCCGAATCGAAGGTGCCACGCATGAATTCACAACTGTTCCTGGCATTCAAGAGGACGTCGTCGACATAACTTTGAACCTCAAAGGCGTTAATTTCCGCATTGCTACCGACGAGCCAGTCGAGCTGCGCCTCGAGAAAGCTGGCGCCGACGTCATTACTGCTGGCGATATCGCAACCAATGCTGATGTCGAGGTGATGAATCCCGACCACGTGATTTGCCACGTTGACGACCCAAACAAGACGGTTATCATCGATCTAGTAGTTGAATCAGGTCGCGGTTACCAGCCTATCGAAGAATCTAGCGAAAAACGCTTGCATAGCGACATGATTGCAATTGATGCTATGTTTAGCCCAGTTACCCGTGTTCGCTTCAAGGTCGACCCGACTCGTATCGGTCAAGAGACTAACCTCGATAAGCTCGAGATGACCATCGAAACTGACGGTAGCCTGACACCGCGCGAAGCTTTCGAAGAAGCTGCCGCTATCCTCGTCAACCAGTATACGGCTCTGGCTGGCAGTACTACTGTCGCGTCTGCACCAGCGCTTGGCACCGAAGACGAAGACGAAGACGACGGCCTGAACGCCTCAATCGAAGACTTAGGCCTGAGTGCTCGCACCGCCAATGCCTTAGTCAATAACGAAATTCGCACCGTTCACGATTTAGTCACGCTCAACGAGCAAGACTTGCGCGAACTTAAAGGTTTCGGCAGCAAGGC
>JABZJV010000033.1 GCA_015257605.1 Nanosynbacter sp.
GCGAGAACCCTGAACTAACGAAAACAAAGTACAAAAGCTCTACTGCGAGCAAACCGACAAATGGTTTGAGAGACTTATTTGTGCAAGAAAGCTGCCTTTTGAGGCGGCTTTTTTGTTGGGGTGAAATTTCGAGAAGGCCAGGCGTAATTTATTACACTAAAAGAAACGTGTCAATTGAGACTATACAACTATTTTTGTAAAAGCACAAATATATAGATAAAACATAATGTATAATAAGTCAAATACTATTAGGCAATAAAATCTAGATTGCAGCAAATTATTGCAAGACATGAAAATAGCCCGCCGAAAACGTGCTCAAGCTGGAAACTGGGTGTTTCAACCCAGGAGATGCAAAATCTGCGTCTCGAACCAGGTTGAACCAATTTTCAGCGGGCTATTTTCGAGCGGGCTAGTTGCTTCTCAGGCCGCTCAGGCCTGAGAACACACCCCGCCAAAAGGCGGCGGGGAGCGGGCGACCGCTCTCCACGGCCTTGATGTAGTTATTGAGAGCACGCATTCGCGCGCGATCAAGGGCGGTGGGCTCGGGGTCGGGTGCGATGACGATCGGCATGACCGTCCTCCTCTCTGCTCAAAGCAAGGGCGACTTTCGCCCTAGGAAAACCTTGAGCAAAAGTTGATATATATATATCACAGATAGACATCCGTGTCAAGACTTGCTACACTATAACAGATGAGAAAAATTCAGGTGATTACCTTATTCCCAGAAATGTTCGCTGGCGTGTTCGGTAGTTCTATGATGTGGAAGGCGCAAAAAGACGGTCATGTTGAACTTTCGACGATCGATTTGCGCCAGTTTGGATTAGGCCCGCGCCGGACGGTTGACGACACGCCGTACGGCGGCGGCGATGGTATGCTGCTGATGGTCGAGCCGCTATGGAATGCGGTGCAGCAGGCTAAACAGATTGACCCTGGCGCTAAAGTCTTAATCATGACGCCGCGCGGCCAGCGCTGGCGGCAGGCGTTGGCGCAGCAATACAGCGAAAGCGAAGATGGTTATATTGTGATCTGCGGGCGCTACGAGGGTTACGATGAGCGAATTATGGCACTAGTCGATCAAGAGCTCAGCGTTGGCGATTATGTGCTAACTGGCGGCGAATTGCCGGCGATGACGATTATTGATTCGATTGTGCGGTTAATCCCTGGCGTACTTGGCGGCGAAAACAGCGCAGCGATTGAGAGCTTTAGCGACGGCGAAACGCTAGAATACCCGCAATACACCCGGCCCGAGGAATGGCAAGGTTTGCGCGTGCCAGATGTGCTATTGAGCGGGCATCATGGCAAAATCGCCGAATGGCGGGCGGCGCACAGTAAAAAGGCTGGGGAATAAAACGATCTTGCCAGTGCTGGACAGGCTCATCTAGCGTCAACTAAACTAGGAAACAAAATACTCCTCGCCAAGGCAGAGGAGTATTCTATTGTTGTGGTGGATTTATCGGAGAGCGATCGATACATTTTTGTGTTTGTTTTTGTAACTTCGCTGTCTATACAATATACGTTTTTGTGTTTAATAGCAAGCATTTTTTGGACAAAAAATAAAAAATCGTGTGGAAAAATGCTATGCTAATAATATGAAACAGTTTATAGCTAGTATTTTTTCGCCAACAATTTTCAAGAAGCGCACACAGTATGCGGCGCTGGCAGCAGGTTTTTGGACTATTATTATAATGTTGGCGCAATTGTTTAGGTTCGAGAAATTTCCAAAAACTCTAGAATCGCTGGGGATTGGCGACGGCACTATCGTCGCGATTGCTATAGTTTTGCTAGAATTTATTTCTTTGCCATTTTTGCTGTCTATGCCGCGGCTGGGTAGGTTAGAGCGGCGAATATCAGGTGCGTGCACATCGCTAGCGCCTGGCGTTTGGCTGGCGATTAGCGCGGCTGTGCTGATGAGCGGCGGGCAGGGAAAAGTTAGTTTGTTTGGCGCGGTAGCGGCGCTGCCGGGGGTGGTTAGTCTGCTGCTGTCTGGCGTGTGGCTAGCAGCTGCGGCGTATTTGACCGCCAAACTATGGCGGCTAGATTTGAAATAACGGCGCTCTAGTGATATATTAAGGTAGGCGCGATGGGGTGTCGCCAAGTGGTAAGGCACTGGGTTCTGGTCCCAGCATGCGGGGGTTCGAATCCCTCCACCCCAGCCAAGAAATAATGATATGAAGACAACTACTCCCCGCATTCCGAGCGGTTTCAGCGAATACCTGCCAGGCGACCAAATAGAGTTTAATCGTTTGCGCGACATTATTCGCGAAACTTATGAGCGCTATGGCTACGCGCCGCTGGACACGCCAGATATTGAGCTGAGCGAGGTATTATTGGCGAAAGGCGGCGGTGAAACCGAGAAACAAATCTATCGGTTTGAACGCGGCAAGAATGATTTGAGCTTACGTTTTGATCTAACGGTGCCGCTGGCGCGCTACGTCGCCGAACATGAAGGCCAGCTGGTTTTTCCGTTCCGGCGTTACCAGATCGGCAAAGTGCACCGCGCCGAGCGAGCTCAAGCCGGGCGTTTCCGCGAATTCTACCAGTGCGATATCGATGTGATTGGTTCGGAAAGCGTGGCGGCTGATGCGGAGTTTCCAGCGGTAATTAATGACATTTTCGAGCAGTTTGCTTTCGGCGAGTTTACGATTCACATCAATAATCGCTTGGTGTTGAACGGCTTTTTCGCTGGGATTGGTTTGGCCGATGTGTCGGCGGATGTACTGCGAGTAGTCGATAAAATCGAGAAAATATCGCGTCAAGATTTTATGGCGGAATTACGCGGGCTAGGCCTTAGCGAAAAGCAAGTCTTGCAAGTAGTTGCTTTCACAGAAATTAGCGGCAGCAACGACGAGATTTTATCGCAGCTAGAGTCAATTAAAAACGAGATCAATTCTGATGATTTCGCGCTTGGTACGGCAAAATTACGCGAGTTGCTGGCGATGCTGCGAAGTATGGGTTTGCCAGAGCAACGTATCCAGCTAGATCTACGAATTGCGCGCGGGCTGGATTATTATACTGGCGTGGTCTACGAAACGACGCTTGATGATTATCCAGAAGTCGGTAGTGTTTGCTCGGGTGGGCGCTATGATAACTTGGCTGAGAACTATACGCGGACACGTTTGCCAGGCGTTGGCGTGTCGATTGGTTTGTCGCGCTTATTCTATAAACTACGCGAGGCAGGCGTCGTGTCTAGTAGTCGCCAGACATTGGCGCGCTGTATGGTGGCGGCCTTTGATGAATCGCAATTCGGCGAGGCGCTGCAAATAGCTGCCGAGCTGCGGCGAGCTGGCGTGGCGACAATCCTCAATACCGAATCAGTGCCGTTAAAAAAGAAGCTGCGCTATGCTGATCGTCTTGGTATACCATTAGTCGTTTTGATTGGCGAGGAAGAAGTACGCGGCTGTTTCGCGACAGTGAAGGATATGGCAACTGGTGAGAATAAGCCCATTCCCCGCCAGCAACTAGTCGAGGAGCTGCAACGATAGGGTGGCTTGGCTGGTTAAGATAATCGCCGACTGGCTGCTGATTCCGTTAGTATTGCTGGCTTTGTATGAACTATTTTTTAAGGTTGAAAGTAAGCGCCGCTATGAAATTTATTCTCGCGTGCTGATGGCCGGGCTGACGTCTTATGTGATTGCTAAAATCCTCGGGTTGATATATCAGCCTGAACAGTTGCGTCCGTTTGAGCTGCTTGGCGTTAATCCAGGGGCGGCTTATCTGAATAATCCGGGATTTCCGTCGGATCACGCGCTTTTTGCGATGTTTTTGGTGCTGGCGGTCTGGTATGCGCTGCGTCGCCGCTCGATTACTATAATTATGCTAACTATGGCGCTGCTAGTCGGCGTTGGCAGAATATTAGCGCTGGTGCACACGCCGCTTGATGTTGTCGGTGGCATGGCGGTGGCTTGCTTGGGGGCGTTGTGGTACGTGGATTGGCCTAATGTTAAGCTTGCATCTAGCAAAAAACGCAAGAATGTAGTAAAATAACTTAGTAAGATGACTAATGTGGAGAAACCTATGAACAACGCAAACGAGACTGCAGCGGTGAAGCTGGAGCCGTTTATTCCGATGGACAAAAAGGATATCATTCGAGCTGCTATCTATGGAGCATTCGCTGGTGCAATACTAACAGTGCTGTATATTTTGGTTGGCCGGGTCGCGTCGGCGGTGATGTGCCGCGGCGATAATGATTTATGCCAGAATGCGCCGCTGTATGTAGCAATTTTTTCGGTAACTTTGGTGTCAATCGGCGGGTTGATACTGCTGTCGCAGGCGCGAATTTACCGGCCGTTATTTATCGTTATTGCTTCGATAGCGGCTCTATGGGGTCTGCAATCGTATTTAGCGCTCTTGCCGTGGTATTGGGCGATGGCGGCGATGACGGTAATTGGCGCGTTGACGTATGCGATGTTTACTTGGCTGGCGCGATTGCGGTCGTTTATACTCTACTTGGTTGTATCGATTGTGCTGATTGTAGCGGCTCGGTTGATTATCGCTGGGTAGCTGGCGCAGAACCGCTATTTGCGGTATGCTAGCTATATGGAAATAATGGTTTTGCTTATAATTTTAGCGATAGTCGTCGCAGCGGCTAGCGTGGTTATTTTTGTGTTGATGCAGCAGCTGAAGCGAGTGCAAAATAACTCGGCGGTAGAGCTGATTAAGGGCGATGTTGTTGAATTGTCGCGTTCTATCGCTAATTTGCAGCAAACAATGAGCGACAAGCTCGAACGCTCGCAGCTGTCAACTCAGCAATCGGTGCAAAAGCAGCTCAGTGAAAGTTCAAAATTGGTGGCCGATGTCACGCAGCGCTTGACCAAGCTCGACGAGACCAACAAGCGTGTCGTTGATGTGGCGACTGATCTCAAAACCTTGCAAAATGTTCTGCAAAACCCCAAGCAGCGCGGTGTTTTTGGCGAATACTATTTGTCGAGCGTTCTCGAAAATATTTTGGCGCCAGGGCAGTATCAGACTCAGTATAAGTTTCGCGACGGCGAAATGGTCGATGCGGTGATTTTTCTTGATAAGGGTCAGATTCTGCCGGTTGATAGCAAATTTAGCCTCGAAAATTACAACCGGATGATTGAAGCTAGCGGCAAAGAGCGCGAGCAGCTAATGCAAAAAGTCAAAGCTGATCTGAAAGGGCGCATCGACGAAACCAGCAAATATATTCGTCCGAGCGAGCATACTATGGATTTCGCATTTATGTTTATTCCCAGCGAGTCGTTGTATTATGATTTACTGATCAATAACGTTGGCCAGGGCGGCAGCTCGCGCGATCTGATTGAGTATGCTTTTCGCGAAAAGCACGTGATTATCACCAGTCCGACGAGTTTTATGGCGTATTTGCAAACGGTATTGCAAGGCTTGCGCAGTTTGCAAATCGAGGAGCAGGCCAAAGATATTCAAGTTCGTGTCGGCAAGCTCGGACAGCACATCGCCAAATTTGAAGAGTACATGCAGAAGCTAGGCAATAGTCTCGGCACGACAGTCAATCATTATAACAACGCTCATAAAGAGCTCGGTAAAGTTGATAAAGACGTGGTGAAGATCGCTGGTAACGATTCTTCCGTCGAAGTATTGGCGCTTGATCGTCCGTCATCTGTTGATAGGAAGTAAAGGTTTTTGGCTATCAAAATATCCCGCCGATAGACGGGATATTTTTGTTAAGAAAGCTAAGACTTAGTCTTTCTTTTGCCGGCCAGCGACCAACACGTAGAGGTTGGCACCGACAGCGGCGCCCGCTAAAGCGCCAACTAGCGATTCGAGCGAGAAGCGCGAATTGACAACTTCGTTAGAGCCAGCTGAACCAGTAGTGAGCTCCTTTTCGGTCGAATCGGTCATTGCTAGCGCAACAGCCGGGTTAAGGCTAGCACCCTTGACGTATGCGACGTGAGGAATCTCGACCTTATTAGAAGCCGAAGATGTTGCTTTGCTTTGGTAGTCGGCGATTGCTTGCGTCTTGGCGGTCGATAACAAATAGCCAGATGTCAAAATACCGACTGCCAGTGCCAAGCCAACGCCGAGCGCCTTGCCAGTATTGCAAGTTTCTTCGCGCGATAGAACTGCTGCTAGTCCGAATAGGAAGATGGCGGTGCCGACCAGCTCAATGCCGAATATCGACCAGTTCATGCTGCTAAATCCGCTAAAGCCGAAATTAATCGAGCCGCCAGTAACCCAGTTGGTGACGATTACAGCCAGCATAGCGCCGATGAACTGGGCGCCCCAGTAGAATGGCAACAGGATTGTTTTGAGCTTGCGCATAGTCCACAAACCAAATGTTACGGCTGGGTTGACGTGCGAGCCCGAGACAGCGCCGATGCTCATCACTAGCATTACTAGCGTGAAGCCGATAGCTAGCGCGCCAACGCCGCCGTCTTTGAATGTGGTCAAAGCAACCAGTGTCAATACGAACGTACCGATTAGTTCGGCAAAGATTATATTTATGATATTTGATGGTAGCTTGACGCTGCTGCGTTTAGTTGTCGTAGGTTTGGCAGCGGCAGTTTCCTTCTTTGGTGCTTCTACTTTTTCGGCAGATACTGTACGAACAGTCGTCTTGCTGGCGGCCGTTTTCTT
>JABZJV010000002.1 GCA_015257605.1 Nanosynbacter sp.
CAGCACAATCAACGAATGATGAATCTGAATATGAGCCAGAAATCGACCAAGCTGCGCCAACCGGCGAAGTTAGCCCTGAAGACGCCGCTCGGCTATTAGAGTCGAGAAGATTTGTTAGGACTGCTCCGCGTTTAACCGACCAATTGGCGGATGAAGAGACTAGAAGCAATCTCATCACGTATATTGCTGAGACGCACAGTTCTCTGAAAACTGTTACATCGAAAGATCGATACAGAGACAATAGAGCAGAATTGACGGAATACGAAACGCTGCGCCAGCTTGAAGAGTTTCTTGACTATATAGAATCCTTAAACGGTGAATGTGCAGCTAAAGCTAAATCTATGCGCGAGAATTTGACGTTTATTGGCGAAAAAGAATGCAAAGAAGCGGCGGCTGGCATTGCCGCCAGCTGGAAGGCGGCTCTCGAGGCGAATACCAATTTGCAGATTTGCACTATCGCTGGCGAGATTGGTAGAGAAAAGATAAAGAGTGGTGAATATCTGCTTGATAATATACTAGCTGACTTCACCGAAGAAGATTGGAAAAGGTACGGTGGTAGAATCATTGTCGATAGAGATGATATTGCGCAGGTGCAGCAGAAAAAAGAGAATCTGCGAGTCGTGCTTTTGGATGATTGGACTATTAGCGGCATGCAGCTTAAAAATGTTTATAATTTGCTAGTTGAGCAATATCCCGAAATAAAAGATCGAATCGAAGTGCAATTGATTGTGGCTAATAAACAAAGGATAGAGAAAGGATTTTTGATTGACCGGTGGATGGGCGATGAAAAGAGAATTCCTCTTAGAGCATATTTCTCGGCGCATGAAGCTAAAACGGCAGAGAACGGAGCTTATATCACTGGTTTTCATTCTTCTGTTGACTATGATTTCGAGACGTTGATACGAAGAATGCTTAGGGAAGTTGAATATAGAGAGGATAGGCCTGAGCTAAAAGGAAAGGTATCTATGCCTCCGGGAACAAATATTGTGCGCCCGTATCGCAAAGATGGGGTGACAAGAGCTAGTCTAACCAATATTGAGAGAGCTCGCCAGTACTGGCGCGGGCGGCTTATGGCAGAGCAAGGAGATAGCCATGCTATACTATGAGAGTATGGGAGAGGTCGCTGAAAAAGCCGTTAACTATTTGTCTACTGATTTTCGCGCCGGGCTAGATGAAAAAGATTCTGCGAGAATTAAAGAGGCGTCAGAAATGTTGCCGCATAATGTGGTTCTTGAGGGAGTTGGCAACCGAATGCTAATCCGAGACTTTCTAGCGCAGACAAAAGGAGAACTATCAAAATATGTTTCGGTTATTGACGACAGGGAAGCAGATTTGGAGGATCGTACGCGGCGCTTGTTTGGCGTTATAGACGAGAACTTAGATAGAATTTGCCAGGCCGCCGAAGAGCGCAAAGATGAGCTGGGTGGTCTCGGCATGGAGCGTCTTCGTCGAGCATTTCAGAGTTCAGATGATGCTACTATTATAAACTTGGCGAGACATATTGCTCAGATGGATGTTGATACGGTATTAGCGATAAATAATCCGTATGCTGTAATGAAGACTGTCCGATCTGATATTGTTGAAGAATTGTGGAAAAAAATACAGGACTACCGAGAAGCTGGCGACAGTTTAGAAATTAGAGAAAATATTAAAGAAACAGCGGCGGAGTTTGTCGAGGTTATCGATCGAAATATTCTGGGTAGCATGATGTATGGCGACGAATATGCCGCTAACCATGCTTAGTAATTAGCCATAGCAGGTCTCTTTTCTGTAAATTGGGTAGTATATATAGCATGCGGAGCCTGCTTTTTGCTGCAGAGGCGATGGGGGCTGCGGGCGGCTAGCTTTTTTGCGGCGGATAGGTTATAATACTAGTGATATTAAACCTAAGGTTGCGTGAGATAACGTAACCATCCGTACGGATACCAAGGAGGTAATGTATGAGAGAATACGAGCTGACGGTTCTTATTCGGCCTGATTTAGAGGCGAATTTGGATGCGGTGCTTGGTAAAGTCAAGCAGCTGATCGCCGATAACGGCGGTTCGGTTAAGGCCGAGGACAATTGGGGTAAAAATCGCCTCGCTTACAGCATCAAAGGTGAAGATTTTGCGGTGTATGTGTCGATGGATGTCGAGCTGCCAGCAGACGCGCCGCTCAAGATCAACAATGCGCTAAATATTAGCGACGAAGTTATCCGGTATTTATTGGTTAAGATAGACCACAAAGCACGTGCCGCTCTAGCCGAGGCCAAGAAGCGCGCAGCTGAACGCGAGGCTGAAAACAGCGAAGATTAAGCCATAAATAGGAGGGAAATCTATCATGGCAAAGGGGTTTAACAAAGTAATATTAATGGGAAATCTGACGCGCGATGTTGAATTGCGAACGACGACGAGCGGCCAGAGCGTAGCTAATTTTAGTTTGGCGGTTAGCCGTAGCTGGCGCAACCAAGACGGCCAACAGCAAGACCAGACCAGCTTCATTAACTGCGTAGCGTGGGGCAAGCCGGGCGAGATTATCTCGCAATATGTCAAAAAAGGCGCGCCGCTTTTGGTGAGCGGCCGGCTCGACCAGCGTAGCTACGAAGATAAAGATGGTAATAAGCGGTCGGCTGTCGAGGTGGTAGTCGAAGATTTCAACTTTGTTGGTGGTCGTAACGACAGTAATGCACCGGCATCGACACCGCCGCCAGCGACTAGCACCAAAGATGTGGTCGTCGAGGATATCGACGATAAGCCAATCGACTTAAGCGAGATCCCATTTTAACGATTAGAAAGGATTATAAAATATGGCAAAAAAAATGCGCAAGGATGCTCCAGTAGTATTCTCGTATAAAGAAGTGAAGACACTGTTGCGCTATATTAGTCCGGTGAGCGGCCAAATCGAGCCAATCTCCAAGACGGGCTTGAGTGCTAAATTGCAGCGGATGCTGGCTCGCGAGGTAAAGCGGGCGCGTCATCTGGCGCTACTACCGTTTGTGACGCGAGATTAGGGAATTTTCCAGCGCACGAAATGCTTTGTCGTGCGCTGAAGGGTATTTCTAAAGACGCAAAAGGAGATGAAATGTATCAACCAACTGATTTGAAAAAAGGTGTAGTATGTCAAATCGACAGTCAACCGTATCGAGTGATTGACTACAACCAGAAAGTGATGGGCCGCGGCGGTTCTATTGTTAATGTCAAATTGAAGAATTTAATCACAGGCGCGGTTATTCCCAAAACATTTAAAGGCCAAGATAAGATTGAGCCAGCCGAGGTGACTAGCAAAACTGTCCAATATTTATACAATGACGGTTCAGCTTTCTTTTTCATGGATCCGAATAGTTTTGAGCAGTTTGAGTTGTCGGCCGATTTGGTTGACGAAGCTAAAAACTTCATGAAAGAGGGCGACGAGCTGGCTTTGCAATTCTTTGACGGTAAGGTGATTACCGTCGAGATGCCAAAAAATGTTTATTTGGAAGTGACCTATACAGAGGCGGTGGTTAAGGGCGACACGACTAGTAGCGTTTTGAAAGATGCAACGCTTGAGACAGGCGCGGTCGTTAAGGTGCCGGCTTTTATAAAGGTTGGCGATATTATTTCGGTTGACACGTCTACAGGCGAGTATCGCGAACGCAAGAAATAGCTTATTAAACTAAAATAAGTGTTTCGCAGCGTGTTAAAATGTAAATATGACTAACAAGCGAGCGCGTGCCGCTGCAAGTAGTGCTAAACGCCTGCACAAAAAAGTTAAACAAACATATCGTTCGGCAATGCCCGAGCAAAAACGCCACCGGATGTTAGTTTGGGCGGCGTTTTTTGTTGTAGCGGCGATTTTGGCTGTGCAAATATTGTATCCGCTTGATCGAGCGCTGCCGCTAGCGCGGATGAATGGCCGCTGGGTTGGTTGGCAGAGTGAGACAGATTTGGCTAACCAAGCGACGTTAGTATTCCAGCGATCGAAAATTAAATTTATTATTGGCGGCAAACCGAGCGGTATTTATACGCTGAGTGAAGCTGGTGCTGATATCAAGGCTGAAGAGATGGCGAGTCAATTAGCCAACTATCCCTTTTGGCTGCGTTTGGTGCCGTTTTCGATATTTTGGCAGCTGCCAAATGTGCAAACGCTAGATCTAGCTTTCGCGCTGCCGACATTAGAGGTTTTTGCACAAAAAACTAGTTCGCAACTGTCGCGGCCGCCAATAAATGCTGGCGTGGCGTTTAAAGACGGTCAGCTAACGGCGGTTAATGATGTGCCGGGACATTTGGTGAGCGCGCAAGCTATCAAAAACGTGCTGCAAACAACCAAGTATTCATTTGCTGGCATGACGGAGCTTCGAATTGATGCTAAGTTGCAAGAGGCGTCGCGCCGCAGTACGGCGTTCGCTTCTGTCCGTAATCAAGCCGAGCAAGCATTGGCTCGTCCTTTGACGATTCGCGCTGCCGATCAGACGTTTGCAGTTGGCAATGCTGAGAAAGCTTCGTGGCTAGAGTTTGGCGAAACAACAGAAGGTGGCACGACCCTGGTGATTAACAGGCAAAAACTACAAAGCTCAATTGATAATTGGTCAAAAGCAGCTGGGCGTCCGGCTGGCCAGACAAATATCAATATTGAGAACGGGCGAGAAGTCTCGCGAACCACCGGTGAGAAAGGCAGCCAAATCGATGCGGCTTCAATAGTGCAACCAGTCACTGATTATCTGCTGAGAGGCCAAGGTAGTAGCGTGATCTTGGCGGCGATGACTGATTTAGAGCCGAGCGTAATTTATAATAACCGCTATACTCCTACCGAAGATGGCTTGCGAGCTTATGTACGTGATAAGGCGCGTAATGGTGCTTGGTTTTCGATTCGCCAGCTGGGCGGCAGCGGTTGGTCGGCGGATGCCGATGCCGAGGAGAGTGTCGTTAGCGCTAGTACTTATAAACTGTTCGTTGCTAAACGCTTGTTTGATGAGATAAATGCCGGGGGAATTAGCTGGAGCGACCCGATGCTTGACACAACGGTATCGGGCTGCTTTGATCGGATGACTATTGCCAGTACTAATCCATGCGCGGTGGCATGGCTAGATAGATTTGGCCGGCAAAATCTGAACGATTTTGTTTACCGACTAGGGTTTTCGCGAGCAGTGACTTTCACGCACGTGCAGGCAACTCATGTGTCGGCGGGTGATCTGACGAAGTTCATGGTCGGATTGGAGACTGGCTCGCTAATTGGCGGAGCGCAGCGCGAGCGGCTGTTGTATTCTTTGTCGCACCATCCTTACCGTTATGGTATACCGACGGGTAGCCAAGCGCGTGAAGTTTATGATAAGGTTGGCTTTTTGTGGAACTACGTGCACGACACGGCGATTGTCCGGCATCCGCGCGGTACTTATGTGATGACAATTATGACTCAGGGTAAATCGTACGCAGCAATTGCGGCGATGACCCGCGACATTGAGCGGATTATGTATCCATAGTAGAATTGAGAGATGAAGCAACGGTTAGATAAATTGATGCTGGCGCGTGGGTTGGTAGGTTCGCGCTCGGAAGCTGAGAATTGGATTCGTTTGGGACGTGTGCGCGTTGGCGGGCGGGTAGCAGCCAAACCGGGATTGTTCGTTGATGAATCGGCGTCGATTGAATTAGCAGCGTCAGAGCGTTATGTGTCGCGGGCCGGACTAAAATTGGCGGGCGCGGCGAAAGCTTTTAATTTAGATTTTCGTGATAAGATGGTATTGGATGTCGGCAGCAGTACCGGCGGCTTTACTGATTTTGCGCTGCAGCACGGCGCGAAAAAAGTATACGCCGTGGATGTTGGCACCGATCAGCTGCATCCGAGCTTACGCGGCAATAAACGAATTGAGTTGTATGAAAAAACTGACATTCGTGATTTTGTGCCAAGCGAAACTCCGGATATGGTAGTGATTGATGTATCGTTTATTAGCTTGCGGCAAATTTTGCCGCACGTTGCGAAAATCGTTGATAAAAATACAACGATAGTAGCAATGGTTAAACCGCAGTTTGAGGCGCAACGCCAACAGCTGACTCGCGGCGGTGTCGTCAAGAATGACGGCGTGCGGCGGGCAATCTTGCGCGAATTCGAGCAGTGGGTGCGTGCTAATTTTATAATTATTGATAAAGCAGACAGCGAAGTGAAAGGCGCGCACGGCAACTTGGAGCGGTTTTATATATTGAGAAAAGCTGGAAGTTGTTAGCGGCTTATGCGGCTGGCCGGTGATTCGCTGGCAAATTGGTCTAAGCTATATCAAATCTAAGCGATTAAATGCTAAATTATTTACTAACGTTAAATCGAAATTCAACTACATCATCTGGCTGCATGACGTAAGTTTTACCTTCGGTGCGGATTTTGCCGGCGGCGCGAGCGTTAGCCTCTGAGCCGGCAGCGACTAAATCGTCGTAATTAACAACTTGGGCGGCGATAAAGCCCTTTTCAAAATCAGTGTGAATGACGCCGGCAGCTTGCGGTGCTGTCCAGCCCTGGTGGATTGTCCAGGCGCGAACCTCTTTCGGTCCGGCAGTTAAGTAACTTTGCAGTCCGAGCAAATCGTAGGCGGCGCGAATCATTTGCGTTAGTCCGGCTTCTGGCACGTCGTAACTTTGTAAGAGTTCAAGCGTGTCGCTGGGGTTAAGACCTTTAATTTCGTCCTCAAGCTTGGCGCAGATGAATAGGCTGCGGGAGTGTGGCACGAGATTGCGCAGGCTCTGCTTCTTGTCTTCGCTAGCCAGGGTTTCTTCATTGACGTTGAACACATAAATTACTGGCTTGGCGGTCAAAAGGTGTAAATCAGCGATATCGTCAGGATCAACGCCGGAAATTTCGTTAATTGGCGTGCCAGCGCGCAGTTTTTCAGCAAGCACTTCTAAACGATTTTTGATAGTGCTAGCTTTGGGGTTGGCTTTGGCCTCTTTGGCAAGGCGAGTCAGGCGAGTTTCTAGCGTTTGCAAATCAGCCAGAATTAGTTCGGTATTGATAGTATCGATATCGCGTTTTGGATCGATAATATTCTCGACATGAACGATATCGTCGCTTTCAAAAGCGCGGACGATGTGGACAATGGCATCGCATTGGCGGATGTTAGCTAGGAATTTATTGCCTAAGCCTTCGCCTTTGGAAGCTCCGGCGACCAGCCCAGCAATATCGACAAAAGTCACGGTAGCTGGGGTAATTTTCTCGGCGTGGTACATTTTGGCGAGGACGTTTAAGCGCTCGTCGGGTACCGGTACGATGCCAGTATTTGGTTCGATAGTGGCAAAAGGATAATTGGCCGCCAAAATATTATTATTAGTTAAAGCATTAAAAAGCGTGGATTTGCCAACATTCGGCAAACCGACAATTCCGATAGATAAACTCATAATCCTACATTATAGCATTTAAAGGGTATTGTCTGAAAAGTAATTATCTAAAAAGCTTGCGTTTTTTACTTTGCTTATGCATAATATAAGGTATATGAAAATTCAAAAAGGGATGGGCGATTTCTTTGCACTCGACATCGGTACCAACGCGGTGCGAGTATTGCAGCTAGCTGCTTCTGGCCAGGGCAGTTGGAATCTAGTTGCATACGGATATGTGCCTGTCGATCACAAAATTACCGCGAGCGACTCGCCAGAAGCACGGCGCCGGCTCGGCGAGGCCACGATGACGGCAGTAGGCCAGTCTGGTATTCGTACTAAAAATGTAGCGATTGGCTTGCCGTCGAGTAAGACTTTCACTACGGTTATCGATGTACCAGCGATGAGCGAAGCGGAACTGCGGGCGACTATGAAATACCAAGTTGATCAGTATATTCCGATGAGCAGTGACGAGGCGAAAGTTGACTGGGCATTGCTAGGCGGTTCGCTAAAGTCGCAAAACCAAAACGAAGTATTAATCACTAGCGTGTCCAAGCAATATAGCGAAGAACGTTTGGAATTAATTGAATCGCTTGGACTGAATGTGATAGCTGAAGAGCCAGATCCGTTAGCGATGGTGCGAGCGTTAGTGCCAGCGACTGCTAGTAATTCAGCTTATATGCTGGTCGATATGGGCGAGTTATCGACAGATATCGCTTTGACTTATGGCGATACGCCGCGGTTAATCAGAACGATTCCGACTGGGCTGAACTCGCTAGTTAAGGCTGTGGCTCAGAACCTGAGCGTCCAAGAGGATCAGGCTCGCCAGTTTATCCTGAAATTTGGTCTAGATCAAAGTCGCCTCGAAGGGCAAGTCTTCCGTGCTGTCGAGATGACGCTTGATAATTTTGCTTCTGAATTGTCAAAATCGATTAAATTCTTCCAGAATAGGTATGAAGACGTGGCAGTTTCTCAAGCTTTGTTATCTGGATACGGCGCGACTGTGCCGCAAATCGATTCGTATTTGGCGGGCAAGATTAATATATCAGCGGTTGCAACTAGCCCTTGGCAAAATATAAATGTCTCGCAGAGCATGCAGCAGCAACTAGCGCCGATTGCTAACGAGTTTGCTACGGCGGTTGGCCTGGCGAAACGGAGAAACTTGTCATGATTGAAGTAAACCTAATACCAGACGTTAAGCGGGAATATTTGCACGCTCAGCGGGTTCGTAATACGGTGATATCGGTATCAATGTTGGTGGCTGCAGCTGCGGCAGGTACTGTGATTGTGTTGGGGCTTGCTTTGGGTTCGTTGCAGTTTGCTAGCGGCCAGGCTGATAATGCTATTAAAAGCAAATATAAAGAACTTAGCGATAAGCCAGACATTAATGACCTTTTGACCATTCAGAATCAGCTAACTCAGATTGATATGATCAGTAGCAATCGAGGTGTTAATTCACGCATCTTTGATACTTTGAGCGCGGTTAATCCGCAGGCGCCAAACAACGTGACTATGTCAACAGTGCGTTATAATGCGTCAGAAAAAACGATTACCATAGAAGGCTCAACCGCTGGCGGTTTTAATGCGGTAGACGCGCTTAAAAAAACCATTCTTAATACTAAATTGAAATACACGAAAGATTCGGAATCTGCAGAAACGCCACTATCTAGCTCTGTGAGAATTACCAACACGGCGTATGCCGAAGATTCTGGCGGAGAGAAGAAACTGACGTTTACTCTGACGTTTTCTTATCCCGAAGAATTGTTATCGAACAGCGTTAAAAGCTTAGTAATCGTTTCGCCGACTGGCTCGGTAGACGTGACTGATTCAAAAAAGCACGTGCCAGATTCGCTGTTTGAGGCAAAGACTTCAAACAAAAAGGAGGATAAATAATGGCGGAAGCAAAGAAAGATACCTCGCTAAATAAGCGCCGGCAAATTGATCGTAGCGGCCGCGTAATGTTCGGCTGGGTGGCAGGCGCGTCGGTTTTGGTTGGCTTTGCGCTGGTTATTGGCGGTTTTCTAGTGCAGCGCATAGTTTTTGAGACGAAAGTTCTAGCCGAAAAGAATCAAACGACATCGACGCTTGATAGTAATATTAAGACGTATGACGGTTTGCGTGACAATATCCGCGTGTTAAATACCAATTCGGCGCTCGGCTCTGCAAAACTTAATGACAAGGAAGACCCGCTGCGTGTTATCTTGGACGCTTTGCCAGCTGACGATAACTCGCTAGCACTTGGCGCCTCTGTGCAGAATTTAGTTGGCCGAGTGCCTGGCGCTAAGCTTGAGTCTTTCCAAACAGTTTCTTCGAACGAAAAGTCCTCTGACAGTAACAAAAATAACAGCTCGTCAAGCGACAACAATGCCGATAATTCTAGAAGTGTTCAACAGATAGCCTTTACGATGGAATTATCAGCCAGTAATGCGGATATACTGCGCAGTGTTTTGCGTAATTTCGAGAAGTCAATTCGCGTGATTGATATTGACGAATCAACGATTGAAGCGTCAGATTCTAAGTTTACGATGTCAATTTCTGGACATGCTTATTACTTGCCAGGTAAAACAGTTCAACTTAACAAGAAGGGGATAAAGCCGTGAAGAAGAGCGATATAGCGATGATTGTACTGATTGCCGGTTTATCTATGCTAATAGCGTTTACTATTGGTAACAATATTCCTGCGCTTAAGGCGCCGCGGGTTGGTACTAGTGTTAGCACTATCGAGAAAATGAGCAGTGATGTCAAAGAGCCAAGCTCAGAAGTTTTTAATTCTAATGCCATAAATCCGACAGTAGAAACAATAATTGGTTCATCTAGTTCGCCTAATTCACCCGATGTCGTAGCCAACCAGAGCCAAAACCGGGATCGTAGTCAGAATCAAAATAGGTAGGAGTCTTTCTAGTGGCGTTGATGACCGATGACATTCAGGAGAAGCTCATCAAGCTCTTGGTTGACGAGGGCTTGGTTTCTCGCGGGGTTATTGATAGAGCCACTAAGCAGTCGGCTAAAACGAACAAGCCGTTGTTGACGGTTTTGGAAGATATCGGCGAGATAGACGACGAGCTGTTGACTCATGCTATTGCTCACGTTTCGGGTGTGCCGTATGTTAATTTGACGGCTAGTATCATTGACCAGAGTATCCTATCGCTGCTGCCGAGCGATATTGCTGAGCGCTTCATGGCGGTGCCGCTAGCCGAGGTGAATAATCGTTTGGCGGTGGCGATGATTGATGCCAATAACGTACAGGCGGTAGATTATTTAGCTAACCGTATTCAGCGGCCGCTCAAGGTTTTTATGGCATCGGAAGCGGGCGTTCGCCATGTTCTTGACCAGTATAAAACAGACTTATCGACTGTTGACGAAGCGGCGCAGGCTACTCAGGCCGAGGCTATTCAATCATCAAGCGATATCAAAACTATCGTCCAAGATTCGCCGATTAGCCGCGCATTGAGTACTATCCTAGAGTATGCGGTCAAGAGCCGCGCCAGCGATGTGCATATTGAACCGCTCGAAAAATCGCTAAAAATACGTTGCCGCGTCGATGGTGTATTGCGCGAAGTTATGCAGCTGCCCAAGAGTATTGAGCCGGCGCTAGTTAGCCGCATCAAAATTTTATCTAATTTGAAAATTGACGAACATCGAATTCCGCAGGATGGTCAATTCGCAGTTAATGTTGCTGGTAAGGAAGTCGATTTGCGTATTGCTGTCAGTCCGGTTGTTTGGGGCGAACAGGTAGTGATTCGCCTGCTTGACAAAACTGGCAACACGTTCGATCTCGAACAAATGGGCTATGTCGGTCGAGCCTTACGAATGATTCGCAAAGGCATCAAACGTCCTAACGGCATGATTCTAACAAGCGGCCCGACTGGTAGCGGTAAATCGACCAGCTTATACGCGCTTATTAAAGAGATCAAAACTGACGCGATTAACATTGTGACGCTTGAGGATCCGGTTGAGTATAAGATAGACGGCGTTAACCAGATCCAGGTTAATAACGACGTTGGTTTGACGTTTGCTAATGGCCTGCGCAGTATCTTGCGTCAAGATCCAGACGTAGTGATGGTCGGCGAGATGCGCGATAGCGAGACGGCTAACCTTGGCGTACAAGCAGCACTAACGGGACATCTGGTGTTCTCGACGCTGCATACCAATTCGGCGGCCGGAGTATTGCCGCGCTTACTCGATATGGATGTCGAGCCGTTCCTGATCGCTAGCACGGTCAATACAGTAATTGGCCAGCGGCTAGTGCGCCGCGTGTCGCCGCATCGCGATGCTTACTGGTCGAACCCGCTTGAGACGCAGATGATTCTCGAGACGGTGGGGCATCTATTACCGAAGACCAAAGAGGATGTAGCGCGCGTGTCCGAGGATTTGGGCTACAAGGACTTGCCATTAGCCAATCAACGGGCCTACGTGCTGGTCAAAGGTCGCGATACGCCAGCTACGCCGCATGGCTATAGTGGTCGAGCTGGGCTGTACGAGGTAATGGATGTAAATGAAGGTATCCAAGACTTAATTGTTCGCCGGGCCACTAGCAACGAGATCCAGCGCAAAGCAGTCGAGGATGGTATGATTACAATGCGCCAAGACGGCTACTTGAAAGCCTTGCAAGGAATCACTACACTAGAAGAAGTAAACCGCGTAACGTCGGCAGACACAGCATAAAAGGAGGGGACAATGCCAGAACAAGAATTACGGATTGAAGTTTTACTAGAGGAAGTTATCAAGCGCCGAGCTAGCGACTTGCATATTCAAGTTGGTTTGCCGCCGATGCTGCGAATTGACGGCACATTGATAGCTATTGCTGGTTTTGATGCTCTCGATGAAGCGCAAGTCGAGTCGCTGGTATTCGCGATCCTCGATGAAGATCAGCAGCAGATCCTCCTCAAGGACAAAGAGTTTGACTTTAGCTTTGCTTTCGGTACGCTTGGACGATTCCGGGTTAATGCTTTCCATGAGCGCGGTAACCTAGCAGCAGCGCTGCGCTTAATTCCAAACGAGATCAAGTCGGTGACTGAGCTCGGTATGCCGCCAGTAGTGATGAATTTTGCCGATTACCCGCGCGGTTTGGTGCTGGTGACTGGACCGACTGGCTCTGGCAAGTCGACGACTCTGGCGGCGCTGGTTGATAAGATCAACTCTGAAAAATCGCAGCACATCATTACTATCGAAGACCCGATTGAGTTTACGCACAAGTCGAAAAAGTCAGTGGTGGTGCAGCGCGAAGTTCATTACGATACCTATTCGTTCTCAGCAGCCCTGCGCTCTAGCCTGCGCCAAGACCCAGATGTGGTACTGATCGGCGAGATGCGCGACCTCGAGACGATCTCGGCAGCGATTACCATTGCTGAGACTGGACACTTAGTGTTTGCGACGTTGCACACCAACTCGGCGGCGCAATCGATCGACCGTATGATTGACGTCTTCCCGCCGCATCAGCAGCCGCAAATCCGCGCGCAGCTCAGTAATATTTTGATGGCAATTTGCTCGCAGCGGTTAGTGCCGGCAATCGGCGGCGGTCGGGTAGTATCGGCTGAAATTTTGATTGCTAATCCGGCTGTTCGTAATGTTATCCGCGAAGGCAAGACTCATCAGCTTGACGCGATTATCCAAACTGGTGCTGACCAAGGTATGCAGACGATGGATCGCACATTGGTGCAGTTGGTCCAAAGCGGCACGATTACTTACGATAGCGCGCGGGAATTCGCTGTTGACTTGACCGAATTTGAAAGGTTAATCAGGGGATAACTAATGAAAAAGTTTACCTACGAAGCACGCGATAAAGCGACGGGCAACATTGTCAAATCGCTGGTTCAAGCTGAATCTGAGAGCGAAGCCGCTAAAGCGCTGACCGCTCAGGGCTATATGCCGCTATCAATCAAGGAGGAAGTCGAGGGCGGCTGGCTAGCGCGCTTTACCAACCGGATTTCTAGCAAGGATAAGATTGTTTTCTCGCGCCAGCTGGCAACATTGATTGGCGCTGGATTACCGTTGACGCAAAGCCTGCATACGGTATTTGAACAGACTGCCAACAAAAAAATGCAGGAGATAGTCCAAGAAATCATTGCCGACGTCGAAGGCGGTAAGACATTATCTTCGGCCTTTGGCAAACATCCAGAAGTATTTAACAAAATTTTCATTGCACTAGTTACCGCTGGCGAAGCATCAGGTACGCTTGATGATGCACTAAAGCGGATTGCCGACCAGCAAGAAAAAGATGCGGCAATGGTTAGCAAAATCCGCGGCGCTATGGTGTATCCTGGTATTGTCCTAGCGGTAATGGTTGCGGTTGGCGTATTTATGATGGTAACAATCGTGCCGCAGGTTGCCAAGTTGTACTCTGATATGAAGAAGACCTTGCCAGTTTTGACATCAATTTTAATCGGAATATCTAATTTCGTAATTAATTTTTGGTGGTTAACTTTAATTCTATTAGCGCTAGCAATCTTTTTTGCGCGGCAATATGTTCGTACCGAAGCGGGTTCGCGTTTGCTGGACAATCTGAAGCTTAATATGCCGCCATTCAAAGGTATGTTCCGCCGTCTTTATATGGCGCGGTTTACGCGTATGGGACAGACTTTGCTAGTTACTGGCGTACCGATGCTGGATATGCTAGCTATTGCCGCTGAGGGTGTTAATAACGCTGTTGTAGCCGAAGAGATTACTAGAGCTGCTGGTAAGGTGCAGAGCGGTAAAGCGCTTTCGGCTGCTTTGCAGACAGAGGATTATATTTTGCCGATGGTGCCGCAGATGATCAAAATCGGCGAGCAATCGGGTAGGATTGACGAGATGATGGGCAAGACAGCGCAAGCTTATGAGGACGAACTTGACGAAGAAATTCAAGCGATTTCAACAATGATTGAGCCGATTATGATGGTAATTCTGGCTATATTCGCCGGCGTGTTGATTGGGGCGGTATTATTCCCAATTTACAGTCTAGTCGGCAGTGTACGATAAGGTCTAGACAACTGAAAGGGCCTACGCTATACTGAATACAGTTGAGCATAAGTTCAAAGGGAAAGGTGGAACTAAATTATGACAAAACAACAGATTAAAGACCGTGGTTTTACAATCATCGAGGTCGTTTTGGTGCTGGCGATTGCTGCACTGATTTTCTTGATGGTGTTTATTGCGTTGCCGGCACTGCAGGCTAGCCAGCGCGATACAGCTCGTAAGAGCGATGTTAGTATCGTGTCAGCTGCCTACAATAGCGCAGTTGGTAGTAATCGCGGCACTACTTCAGTTGATTCTGGTGTTTTGCGGAGATTCGTAAATGGTGTTTCTGATAATACTGATATTACAAAGATTGAAGTACGACGGTATACTGAAACAGTGACTGTCGGTGACGCAAGTATCATAGTAATCAGTGAGGCTAAATGTGACGCCTCACAACCTGAGGGTGTTCAAAAACTTAGCAAAGGTACGCGCCGCCAATACGTAACGATTACTAAGCTAGAAAGTGGTAATAATGCAGCATACTGCTTAGATGCGTAGCTAAAACTTTAGAGTTAGCTAGTATAGCAAAAAGGTTGCGCAAAAGCGTAACCTTTTTGCTATACTAGACGTATGATAGTTATCTCAATTGCTATAGTGTGCTGCGTATTCGGGCTGGTGCTTGGCAGCTTTGCTGGAGCGCAAGTCTGGCGGCTGCGAGCTCGCCAACTTGTTACTGACAAAAAGGCCGGTGAATCGTACGACAAGGCCGAATACAAAAAATTATCACCGCTCCTGAAGGGCAAGAAGCAGCAAGACCGCTCGCGCTGCTTGAGCTGCGGGCACCAACTCGGTTTACGCGATTTGATTCCGCTAATCAGCTGGCTATCAACACGCGGTCGTTGCCGATATTGCGGTAAGCGCATCGGCTACTTTGAGCCGTTGATGGAATTATCTCTCGCGGTGGCATTTATGGTGTCGTTCTTGGCCTGGCCATGGCACCTGGCGGGGCTGCAGTGGGTATTGTTTGCTGTTTGGTGTGTATCGTTGGTAGCTCTAATCATGTTGGTTGCTTACGATATCAAGTGGCGAATTCTGCCAGACTTTCTTACTGTTTCGTATGGATTGGTCTCGCTAGTCTTTGTGGTGTTGCGTTATTTTATAGTTAATGACGTTAAATTATATAGTTTGGTAATAGCGCTAATAATTATGTCGGGTGTTTATGGCGTGCTCTACTTGATATCGAAAGGTAAGTGGATCGGTCTAGGCGACGTGAAGTTAGGTGTTGGCTTGGGGTTGATATTGGCTTCGTGGCAGACGGCTTTTGTCGGGCTGTTTCTAGCTAACTTAATTGGCTGCGTCTTGGTGATTCCAGGACTTGCTAGCAAGAAACTCAAAGCTAATAGCGAGATTGCTTTTGGCCCGTTGTTGGCCTTAGGATCGTTTATATCGTTTTTTGTTGGTGTGCGAATTATGGACTGGCTAGTGATTGCATCGTTTTTCTAGTATCAATGTTATGATGCTTATGCTAAAATAGTGATATGAATAGGTTGTCGGGGGGCTTCACAATTATCGAGGTAATGTTGTTCCTGGCTGTTTCGGGGGTGTTGGCTGCTGGTATATTGGCGACAGTCGGCGGTACTATTGGCGCTCAGCGTTATCGCGATGCTGTTGATTCGTTTGCTGATTTTATCCAAGGCCAATATGACAAAACTGTGAATGTTCAAAATGATACAGAAAATCACAATGAGTGCGGGCTTAATGCCGATAAAGACCGGATAGTCGTTAGCGATAGCAGTATGGTATTGGCAGGCACTAGCCGCGTGTGCATGATTGTTGGACGTTTTATATCGTCGGTTGATGGCGTTAACTTTATAGCACGGCCGCTGTATATAGCGACAGAAAACGAAGACCAAATGAACAAGGCTTTATTATCGCAAGGCGATTACGATTTTTTGCAGAAGGCAGCCGATAGGAGCGCGTTGTCGGCTACTAAGTCGGCGCTGTTAATCACATCAAATACTGGACACTCTGTTGATAATTATGCGCTCGGCTGGGATACTCGAATTGATGAGAGTAAAACTGATCGAACAATCTCGATCGCCATCGTACGGTCGCCAGTCAGCGGTGTTATCCACACGTACTTTTCTAATAAGACAAGCGTTAGCGACACGATAACGGCAGGCGGGTTAAATCAGGCGAGGCTTTGCGTTGACCCTAGCGGCTGGCTAACTGGCGCGCGGTTGGGTGTGCGGATTGACCGCGATGCAGCACTAGAAAGCTCAGTGCAAGTTGTCGGGGAGGGCTGCTAGATGCGTTATAGTCGCGGTGACACCATTATCGAGGTAATGTTTAGTTTTGTGGTATTCAGCTTGTTGACCGTAGGAACTTACATAGTTATGAATCGCGGTACGCAGATTGCCCAGCGTTCGCTTGAGATTACGCTTGTCCGCCAGCAACTTGACGCTCAAGTATCCCTTATTAGGTATGTTAAAGATACTAATCCTGCGCAGTGGGCGGAGTTAACTAGCAGCAAATTTTTGGTCAATAATCCACTTGATGTTGTGAGTGCCAGCTCAGATGGCTGCCCTGCGCCTGGCGGCCGTGTTGATTTAGCCACTGGCACAAATGCCTTTTTTATGTCGGTTGATCAAAAGAATGATACAGTTCTGCCGGTGCGCGTTTTGAACACGACATATTCGCCACCTTCGGTTTACGCTAACGTTGATTTAATTAACGCTAAAACATACGGTGTTTTTGCTCAAATTGTTCGAGCCGAGCAGAACTCAGGCGTAAATACTGCTAAAGCTTACGATGTGTATGTGAATGCTTGCTGGGATAGTGTTGGCGCGGCAGCGCCGTTAACTATAGGAACGGTGACGAGGATATATGACAAGTAATAAGAATACAAATCAGATGCAGGGTTTCACTTTAGTAGAATTGCTTTTAGCTATGACTGGAGTGGCGATACTTTTGGTGGCGGTGGCAACTACTACGATACAGCTGATGAACATGTATCACAAAGGTATCACGATTAAAACGATTAATTCTGCTGGCCGCGAGGTTGGCGATATGATAAAGCGTGATGGTTTGTCGGCAAAGGGCCGAGATATCGTTCAGGTGGCTCCTAGCGATAGCGGTACCGGTGGTTTGGGCCGATTGTGTTTTGGCTCGTATACTTATGTTTGGAATACGCCAGAGAACCTGAGGTCAAGGGACGCTAGTGCTGGCGTGGTTTACGACGATGATCCTAGCCACAGCAAAATCGTTTTTGCTCGCGTGGCTGACCCAGACGGCTCTCTATGCAAGGCGACGAGAGGGCAATACCCAAAAGTGATTACTAAGGGTGCTCCGATGAATGCCGTAGAAGTACTAGGCGATAAAGATACCGGTCTAGCGATTCACAATATTTCTTTGACCGATCTATTCGTCGATAGTAATAGCCGGGCTGGTTATACGATTGGTTATACGCTTGGTACTTATGAAGAGGACACTTATCGTAACGGTATAATTAATTCTAGCGATGCGCAGTGCTTGGCGCAGTCTGAAGAAACCAATAACTATACTTTTTGCGCGATTAATCAGTTTGCGGAAACTATAATTACAGAGAGGGCATCATGACGCATTCCAAGCAATCCGGCCTAGTTTCAATTATTGTTGTAATGTTTACAGCCATATTATTAATGGTAGTGTCAACTGGCTTTATTCGCATCATGGTTCAAGAGGAATCGCGCGCCTCCAATAATAACTTGTCGCGTACTGCCTACGAATCTGCGGTGGCGGGCGTCGAGGATGGCAAGCGGGCGATTATGGCTTGCCGGCGCGGCGGCTCGGCTAGCGCTGCTTGTAAGGCGATTGCTGCTAAACGTTGTAGCACAATACAAGATGCTGGCATAATTAGTAGCATAAGTAATACCGCTATCACTATCAAGAGTGGTACTAACTTACAGTACATTAGCGGACAGGCTTATACTTGTGTATTGATTGACTCGCAAACAAGCGATGTGGTGTATAGTCTCAAGGAGGGCAGCTCGCGCGTTGTGCCGCTGCGCGTCAACAAAGATACCTCTATAATTAGGCTTCAATGGATGATGAAAAATGATAAGGTGTCGACAATATCGTCTGCTGACGGCGGCGACACTTTACCAAAACGCGTGGAATGGCCGGCTGATGCGCCAGCGCTATTGCGCATTCAAGCGGTTGTTCCAGAGAGTACGACAGTTAACGGGCAACAAAGTTTTGATAGCTCAATTGTCTCGACTGCCTTCTTGCGTCCGTCTGGTATTCGCGCGCCGAGAAATTTGTTAGATAGTACTGCGTTTAATGCGGTGGCGCCGCAATCGGTTCGTGCTGCTGGTAGCGCTACAAACGCGACAGCAGGCGTCTCGCCAATTACGTGTTCAGCGGAAGCTTTTGATAATCATCAATATGCTTGTTCGGCCTATGTCACATTGCCGCGCAATCTTGTTGCTGGCAATCCAATGGCTTTTTTGCGAATCACCAGTATTTATAACGACACTGATGTTAGACTATCGTTTGATAATATCGGCGATGGTACGATTAAATTTGACGGCGTGCAGCCAAAAGTCGATTCAACTGGTCGAGCTGGTGATGTATATCGTCGCGTATCTAGCCGGATTAGCTCGTCTAGCAATATCAATTATCCTGAGTATGCAGTTGATATTACAGGCAGTCTTTGTAAAGACTTCTCGGTAACTAATCAAGGGGTACCTTCGGCATTAACATGCAAAGTTATTCCAGAAGAGCAGTAAAACCGTAGAATAATAGAGATAATTGAATAAAAAATTTATTCAGTGTCGGTGTGAAATTGCTCGTAAATGTCTTTGAGATGCTGGTCGGTTACATGGGTATATACTTGAGTGGTAGCGATACTGCTGTGTCCGAGCATACTTTGTACGCTTCTGATGTCGGCGCCGTTCATTAGCAAATCGGTCGCAAAGCTATGCCGCATAGTGTGCGGACTGACGTGTTTGGTGATGCCAGCTAGCTTGGCGTATTTTTCGATGATTCGCTGAATGCTGCGCTGCGATAGTCGCCGATAATCGCCAGAAGTGCTAGTCGTGCCGCTATTGCGGCTATAGCTCAGGAACAGAGGTTGTAAAGAATCGGTTCGCGCCGATAAGTAATCCTGGACGCGTTCAGCTGCTCGTTTGCTGATAAAAACCGGGCGGTCCTTCTGTCCTTTACCGCGGACAGTAAATTCGCGGCGCTGCATGTTGACGTGATCTTTATTAAGTCCAACGAGTTCCGAGACGCGTAGTCCGCTAGAAAAGAGAAGTTCGAGAATGGCTCTATCGCGAAGTGCTGGCAAACTATCATCATTAGGTACTACATCAAGCATACGCTGCACCTCGTCGCTATACAAAAAAGTGACTTGTTTGCGGTGAACTCTCGGCAATTCTATTTTGTTTGGCGCCATACTTTCGATATCGCGCTTACTTAGGTAATCTAGGAAACCCCGTAGGGCAATGAGGTGGTAATTCTGAGTAATAAGCGATAAAGTGCCGCCGCGATCTGTCTGATAGCGATTGAGCCATAAGCGATATTTTCTGACCAGCTCTGGGCGGATATTATCAACCTTTAAGTCGAACCCAGCGAATTCTAGAAAACGCTCTAGATAGTGGCGATACGCCTCGCTAGTCTTGATTGATCGTCCGCGTTCAATTTGGAGATACTCCATGAAATCTTCAATCAGCTCTGACATATCCATAAGAATATTGTACGTCGTTAAAGTTAGATAAACAATATATCGAACAAAAAAGTTATTCAAAATATTTATAGTAAATAACTTAGATATATCTGATATAATAGCGGTAAAGCAACTGTATAAATAGGAGATATAAATGATGGGTGATGTAGAAAAAACACTAATTGTCTTTAAGCCGGATTCGGTGCAGCGGGGCTTAGTTGGGCGTATTCTGACGCGTTTCGAGCAGGTTGGACTGAAAATAGTCGCTACTAAAATGATTGCGCCCGACAAGCAGCACTACTACCGCCACTACGAAGAAATTGGCAAAATGATCACTCGCCGCGGCAAAGAAAAGTTTGACGTTACGTTAGAAATGATGGTTCAGGGGCCGGTTATTGCGATGGTACTTGAGGGCGTTGAAGCGGTTGATCTGGTTCGCAAACTTGTCGGCGCGACAGAACCAAAGAGTGCTGCCCCTGGTACCATTCGCGGCGATTTTTCGCACATGAGCTTCCAATATGCTGATAGCGAAGGCAAGGGGGTGCCTAATCTAATTCATGCTAGCGGTAACATCGAGGAAGCTGCAGAAGAAATATCGCATTGGTTTAGCGATGATGAGTTATATAGTTATCATCGAACTAGCGAGCGCTTTACTCGCTAGTGCTTGCGATGTTACACTAATCCCAGGGCCCCGGTAGCTCAATTGGATAGAGCAGTTCCGTCCTAAGGAAATGGTTGTAGGTTCGACTCCTGTCCGGGGTACCAGGATATTACTATGGCAGCAGAATTTGAAGGGTTACACGACGGCGAGAAAGTATTGCTAGTTTTTCGACGGCACATTATTGCTATGCGGAAGGGTTTCTATTCGCTGCTAATTCCGATGACTGTCGGCGCAATACCGTTCTTGATTTGGCAGACTAATCTTGATTTGCTGTGGATATTTTTTGGCGGTTTTGTGCTTGGCTTAATCTTGTTTATTTATCACTTCTTGATGTGGTTTTATACTGTGTACGCGGTGACTAACGAGCGCATTCGCCAGATTACTCAGCGCGGCTTCTTTGGCCGGGATGTTGTAGAAATAAATCTAGATAAGGTCCAAAGTATAAGTTATAATATACCTGGGTTTAGCGGCGAAGTGTTCAAGTTTGGTACCATCATCATGCGTACTTACGTTGGTGATCTGGTTATTCGGCTAGTCGAGCATCCTAGCAAGATATATAATGAGTTGCAAGATGCAGTTCACGAAGCCGAACTAAGGAGACAGAAAATATATGAAGAAAATAAAGTTGAAGCGAAGTAAAAAACAACCAGCTCCAGCGGCGAGCCGTATTACTAATGAGACTATCGCTGAGCATCGCGAACAGATTTTAGCTGGCGGCCGCAGGTTTAAATATCCGATTCAATACACCAAGCATAAGCTGATTATTAATACGGTACTTATTTCGATAGCCAGTATCATTCTGCTATTAGTTGGTTGCTGGACGGTAATGTATCCGATGCAGAATACTAGCACTATAGCTTATCGAATTTCTCGCATTGCAATGTTGCCAGTTGGCAGTGTTGACGGCGAACCAGTTCGGTACAGCGATTATTTGGTACAGTACCGAGCTTCTGAATATTACTTAAATAAATATGGTGAGGTTAAGGTCAACTCTAAAGACTGGTATGTTCAGCTTGACGACATTAAATATCGTTCAATGAATCTAGCTCAACAAGCAGCTTACGCTCGCAAACTGGCTAAGCGCTATAATATTAGTATTTCGCGAAAAGACGTTAACGATTTTATTGACCAGGAACGCACGACGATTAACGGCCGCGTGTCGCAAGAAACATATGATGCGTCGATTCGTATGCTTTACGGAGAGAGCGCTGACGACTATCGGCTAATTGTTGAAAACGGGCTGCTAAAAAATAAAGTTGCCTTTGCTATGGATACAACTGCAAAAGATCAGGCTGATAAAGCCTTATCTTTACTGAAATCTAGTGGTGATTTTGCCAAAACGGTTGAAACTATCAATAAACAATCGACCGATGGCAAGTTATCAGCTGGCAATAGCGGATCAGTTGATATTAGCAGTAAATTTAATGGACTCAGAGTTTCGGACATTTCAAAAACTCCAGTCGGCAGCCTATCCGGTATTACAAGGAGCACTAATGACGATGGTTACTACATAGTAAAAGTTGTTGCGAAAACTGACAAGAAGATAACCTTTGAATATATTCATATACCGTTGACGGCTTTTAAGTCGCAATTTGAGCAGCTAAAAAAGAGTGGTAAGATTAGCGAATATATAACCATTCCAGATAACAGCCAAACTGGCGGCGCGGTAGTTAACCAGTAGGCGTTTTTCACTTGCACATAACTAGGTAATGATATATAATGCACACTGAATAGTTTGCGCTCGTAGTGAAGCTGGTCTATCACGCCTCCCTGTCACGGAGGAGATCGCCGGTTCGAATCCGGTCGGGCGCGCCATAGAAAGCGTCCCACGAAGTGGGGCTTTTTCTATGGTAGGATTGTTTGGCTTTTGTTATAATATAGACGTATTGCCGTCTTAGCTCAGTTGGTAGAGCGGCGCATTCGTAACGCGCAGGTCGCCGGTTCAATCCCGGCAGACGGCTCCATAGTTTATAAGTTATGAAAAGCGAAATCATTAAGTCGTTATTAGGTGTTCTCAAGAATAGGACTCTTGTTCTTTTTCTCGTGGCGATGCTAATTTTAGATGTAGTTTGTTCGATTGCCGTGTCTATGCAGATTACGCCCAGCGAGATTACGGTTTATTCGCGTTATACTGCTTTCGGGCAAGTACATTTTTACAAAGATCACTGGCAATATTTATTATTATTTTCTGGATTTTTCACGTTAGTAACTATCATCCACGGCGCGCTAATGATAAAGTTTTATCTATTGGAAAAAACAACAACTGCTAAGGCAATTGGATGGTGCGCGTTTGTTATTATGCTGATCGCTGCTATGTACGCTTTTGGCGTCCTATCTTTAGGACGTGCGGCATGAGCTGTCCAGACTTAGAAATTCCTCTTGGCAAAAGGTCGAAGCTTTATCGTTTTTTTGAGATGTTGCCAGCGTTAATAAGCTATGGCATGTTAATTTTGTTAGTAGTTTTATCAGTACTTAGTCCTTTTCTGGCAGCTATTTACTTATTGTTATTGGTGTTAACTACGTTTGTTAAGGCTATAGGCATTTCTTATAGAACTTTGCTGGGCCACCGGCAACTTGTTCGGGCCGAGAAAATTGATTGGAGTGCTCGACTTGATGATCTATCGCAGGCTGCCGCGGGCAAGTCGCCCGAAATTAAAATTAATAAAAAAGATTTTGAAGCTGATGTGCATCAGCAAACTATTCTGTCTATCGAAAAAGGTGAGTTGCAGATCATAGATCCCAGAGATATTTATCATGCAGTACTAATTGCTGCTTATAACGAGTCTTACGAAGTATTGAAGCCGACGGTAGAGTCAGTAAATAATACAACATATCCGAACGAGAGGTTGATTGTATATTTGGCTTACGAAGAACGCGGCGGCGAGCAGATGGCAGAGACTGCCAGACGTCTTCGTGATGAATACGCTGGCGTATTTTGCGACTTTCGGACTATTCAACACCCTAAAGATTTGCCGGACGAGATACCGGGCAAGGGTCCAAATATTACGTATGCAGGCTATGACCTCAAGCAGTGGTGCGACAATAAAAAGATTGAATATAACCAAGTAATCGTTACAACCCTTGATAGCGATAATCGGCCTTACTCAACCTATTTTGATTATGTGGCGTATAAATATGCTGTTACCCCTAACCGCGAAAGACTATCATATCAGCCGGTGGCCTTGTATTTTGGTAATATTTGGGATGCACCAGCGCCAATGCGGGTGCTAGCAACGGGCAATTCGTTTTGGACTATTATTGGTAGTATGCGGCCGCATGCTTTGCGTAATTTTGCAGCTCATAGCCAGCCGCTTTCGGCGCTTGTGAGTATGGATTTCTGGAGTAAGCGTAGTATTGTTGAGGATGGGCATCAGTATTGGCGCAGTTATTTTTACTTTAAAGGCGACTATAGTGTTATGCCAATCCATGTTCCTGTATATCAAGATGCCGTGTTGTCAGATACATTTAAAGCAACACTTATCAGCCAGTTTAAACAGTTGCGGCGCTGGGGGTATGGTGCTTCGGATATACCGTATGTAGCAGTCAGATTATTTACGCGCCAGCGAACAGCTCCTTTTTGGGAAACATTAGCAAGATTCATACGACTAATTGATAACCATGTTAGCCTAGCTACAATGTCAATATTGGTTGCTTTTGGTGCGTGGGTGCCATTATTAACCAATCCCGAAGCTTCCAGAAATATTTCTGCGCATGCTCTGCCGCTAATAGTTAGCCACATTCAACAGGTAGCAGTTATCGGAATATTTATTACGATTTTACTGATGCTGAAGATGCTGCCTCCTCGTCCAGAACGCTATAAGCGTTCGCGAACCGTTTTTATGGTTTTGCAATGGTTTCTGATGCCTGTTATATCAATCTGTTATAGTTCTGCAGCATCAATGGCAGCGCAGACGCATTTGTTGTTAGGTAAATATCTTGAGAAATTTGATGTAACCGACAAGGCAACACTATCGTCGCGTGCTAAAACAAAGGCCAAGAAGGATGCTCTCAAGAAAGCTAGACGTAAATCAAAATTATAAAATTATCATTAAGTTTTAAGCTAAATAAAAATGGGTGACAGGTGAGTTTATATTAAAAACAAATTATTATAGTAAACGAAAGGTTAGTCTTTTAGCTGAGACTACCAACACTGGTCGCGAGACACTGAATTACTTTACGTGATTACAATACCAAGCGAAGCAGTTCAGCTTGTTACGTTATTTGAGCTCGTAGTAAATGGTATAGCGGCTTAGCCGAGATTGCTTTTTATATGTTGTAGATTTTGTTTTGGTATGTTGTTTAGCCATGCTTTTATATTAGCATAAGTATTATTTTTTGTCAAATTCGATAATCTACGAAAATATATCACCAGACGCATAGAAATGTTGATTAGACACCGAATAACGACGTGGAAAACTTTTAGTATTTGTGCATAAAATATTATGCAAAATAAAAAACTTGCCGTCTAAATTACGGCAAGTTACATGATTGCTCTGGTGGGCAATAGAGGATTCGAACCTCTCACCTCTTCAACGTCAATGAAGCGCTCTAGCCAAATGAGCTAATCGCCCAGCTGCACTTAATGGTAGCAGAAATCAATACGTATTGCAATATGACAGAATAGCCAGTAATATACTAAGTAGACGTTGACGGAGTCTAACCACCTCTTGAGTCTCGTGTTGGCGGTTGCGGCGCACGTAAAAAGTCGGAGCAAGAGTAATAGCCAAGGTGGAACCTCCCGTTTTTGGGACCGAGGCACGCGCGTAAAAACGCTTGCGTGCTTTTATATTTTCTAAAAAGGAGGTTCATTATGAACGAACAGCAATTACAATCAATGCGGCACAGTCTAGCGCATATTATGGCGCAGGCGGTGCAGCATTTATGGCCGCAGGCTAAATTCGGTGTTGGGCCAGCTATTGATAATGGTTTTTACTACGATATTGATCTTGGTGATGTAAAAATATCGGAGGATGATTTTAGCCGAATCGAGAAAGAAATGCGAAGCATTATTGCACGCGATCTGCCGTTTACGCGTCAAGATGTGCCAGTTGATGAGGCGATAACTTGGGCGAAAGAAAACGATCAGCCTTACAAAATTGAATTGCTTAACGACTTGAAACGGTCAGGTACGACAATAGCGAAAGATCTAGCGGGCCAGAAGCTTGGTTCTGCCAGCGATAATGAAAGCAAGGTTGACACTGTATCGTTGTATTCGCAGGGTGATTATACTGACTTATGTCGTGGCGGTCACGTTGAAAGCACTGGCAAGGTCGGAGCTTTCAAGTTAATGCGCGTTGCTGGTGCGTATTGGCGCGGTAATGAGAACAACCCGCAGATGCAGCGTTTGTACGGTGTCGCTTTTGCGACTCAAGCTGAACTGGACGGTTACTTGGATATGCTAGAAGAGGCAAAGAAGCGCGATCATCGTAAGCTCGGTAAAGAACTTGATCTTTATACTATGTCACCGCTTGTTGGCATCGGTTTGCCGTTGTTTACGCCGCGCGGTACGGTTCTGCGCGAAAAGGCAGCGCAGTTATCGAACGAGCTGCGCCAAAAATACGGTTTCACGAAAGTTTGGACACCACATATCACCAAGAAGGATTTATACGAAGCATCAGGACATTGGGCAAAATTTGGCGACGAACTTTTTTTGGTAACTAGCCAAGAGACTAGCGACAAGATGGCGCTCAAGCCGATGAACTGTCCGCATCATACTCAGATTTTTGCCTCGCAGCCGCGTAGTTATCGCGAGATGCCGATACGTTATTTAGAAACAACGACCGACTACCGCGACGAGAAAACTGGTGAACTAGGCGGTTTGAGCCGCGTACGTTCGTTAACTCAGGACGACAGTCACGTCTTTTGCCGGCCCGACCAAATTGAACAAGAAATTAATAATTTGCTAGCTTGCGCGCAAGAATTGTACGATATTGTTGATATGAAATTACGCGTGCGATTAAGTTACCGCGACGATGGCGAAGGCTATTTGGGCGAGTTAGAATTGTGGCAATCAGCCCAATCGCAACTCAAAGCTGCAGTCGTCGCTAAAGGTCTTGACTATTTTGAGCAGGAAGGTGAAGCAGCTTTCTATGGGCCAAAAATAGACTTCATGGCGACCGATGCGATTGGACGAGAACATCAGGTTGCGACAGTGCAGTTAGACTTTGTCCAGCCTGAACGTTTTGGTCTTGAATACATAAATGAGTCTGGTGATTCGGAGCGTCCAGTAATGATTCACAGCGCATTGCTTGGTTCAATTGAACGCTTTTTGAGCGTGTTCATTGAGCATACGGCTGGCTGGTTTCCATTCTGGATTGCACCTGAACAGGTTCGTATTCTTACAGTTAATGATACAGTAAATGACTATGTTGATGAAATTACATCAGTGCTAAAAACAGAGGTATTGATGCGTCCTATAAAATACAACGAAGTAAGATTCACAGCAGATACGCGTAATGAGTCGTTAGGCAAAAAAATCCGTGAGGCAACTGTTGTAAAAATTCCAGTACAAATTATAGTTGGTCCAAAGGATAAGGCTGCACGTGTCGTTAGCGTTCGTACTCGCGCGGGCGAGGAGCAGGTTTCTATTGATCAACTAGCTGAATATATTCAGAGCATTCAATAATGAAAAAATTAGCTGCCGCTGTTGAGCGCGATAATAAATTGCTAGCAGCAGCTGACGTAACAGATTTGCCGCTAGTCGTTATTGCTGGTCCGACTGCTAGCGGCAAAACTGAGCTAGCAATTCGGATCGCTAAAAAATTTAACGGTGAGGTCATCTCGGCTGACTCACGAGCAATTTATCGCGGACTCAATATCGGTACAGCTAAACCTACGTCTGAAGAACAACAAGGGATACCGCATTGGGGCATTGATATAGTCGATCCAGGAGAGAGGTTTACGGCAGCGAATTTTAAGGTGTATGCTCAGCGAAAGATTAGCGAAATTCGTTCACGCGGGCATCTGCCAATTATAGCTGGCGGTACTGGTTTGTATATCGATAGCGTACTGTACGATTTTAAGTTTACGGTATATTCAAACAATCTTGATGAACGGCGTAAACTTGAGAATAAATCGTTAGAACAGCTTATATACCATTGCGAAAAAAACAACATTAAATTGCCGAAAAATATAAAAAACAAGCGACATATTATTAACGCTATCCTACGCAAAGGGGAAGATCCTCTCAAAAATGATAAAATAATTAGCAATACTATACTAGTAGGTATAGCGACAGACAGAGACATCCTAAGAAGCAGAATTGAAGAGCGGGCAAAAAGTATTGTAAGCAATACTACAATAAATGAAGCTATATGCGCGGCAGAGAAGTGGGGCTGGTACAACGAAGCAATGACTGGGAATGTCTATCCGCTTATCAAACAATATCTAGATGGTACAATTGACGAGATTGAACTTGAGCGAAAACTTTGTGTACTAGATTGGCGGTTGGCTAAACGCCAGCTTACTTGGCTAAGGCGGAATAAGGATATCAAATGGTTTAGCATTGATGAAGCATGGACCTACATCGTGAACAATCTAGATAAGAACTCTTAGATATGATACTCTTATACTAAAGGGTTTACGGTATGATTGACGCATTATTTGGTTCAAAAACGAGGGTAAAACTTCTGCATCTCTTTCTTAACAATCCTGGAAAGTCGTTTTATGTTCGCGAAATTACGCGACTAATCGGGGAGCAGATAAATTCTGTGCGCAGAGAGCTATCTAATATGCTTGATGCTGGCGTGCTGCTGAGTAATACAAACGATAATAAACTATATTACGAGATTAACCGCTCTTATATTCACTACAAACCGCTCAAAGAGATTTTTACTAATAATGATGTTAGCAAACAAAAACCAAAAAAATTTTCAAAACAATCTGCTAGTAGCGAGACAGACGATTGGCGGATTGCTTTGGCGGCTTTGCCTAAAGCAAAAATTGTGATAGCAGCAGGCGTATTGGTTCGCGGTTCAGCGAGCAAGGTTGATTTATTGATCGTCGGTAATGTCGAGTCTAAACGTGTAGCGGATGTAGTAAATAAAATAGAAATAAAAGTTGGTAGGCAGCTAACGTTTAGTAGAATGCTGTACGACGAATTCTATTATCGCTTGAGCGTGCATGATAGGTTCATTAATGATATATTATCAAGCAGACACGAAGTTGTAGTAGATAGTGAAAATATTCTGCAGCGATAGAAATGAAGGAGGAAAAAATAGTGTTTGACATAGAATACAAAGGCGGAAACACGATTGTACTTTCGGGTAAAAAGACTACTATTATTACAGATCCGAAATTGTCGTTGATCGGACTAAAAGATGCCAAAACTATCGGTTGCGTTGAACTTGCTACCGAGGATCGCTTCGCTGTTAAGGCGGATGGCGCAAAGCTCGTAGTTAATGGTCCTGGCGAATACGAAATAGGAGATTTTGTTATAAAAGGAATTGCTGCTGTTCGACATCTTGATAGCGGTAGCAATGAAAAACTAGATACAATTTATCGGGTAGAATGCGGTAATGTTGCTATAGGTGTTATTGGTAACGTCGAACCAAAATTAAACGATGATCAATTAGAAAATCTTGGAGTGATAGACATCCTAATAGTTCCGGTCGGTGGATCTGGCTATACGCTTGACGCCACGAGCGCCGTGGCTCTGGTCCGTACTATTAGCCCGAAGGTTGTCGTGCCGATACATTATGCTGATAGCGGTATATCTTACGAAGTGCCACAGGACTCGGCCGAAGTTTTTGTTAAAGAAATGGGTGCGCCTGTCGAAAATGTATCTAAACTAAAAGTAAAGAATGACTCCTCGCTACCAACGGTATTAACGACGTATATATTGTCGCGAACGAGATAATATAGTCTAAGGTTAAATAATAAAATCCCCCTGTCGTAGGGGGATTTTACTTTGTGGCTTAGGCTGAAGCTATTATACCTTTTTTCTTGAGTGTGCGTATAGCTTTCGTTGAAAGTACCATGGTGATTTTTTTACCACCAACAACTAAAGTCTTTCTTTGAAGGTTGGGTTTGAACACTCGCTTGTTGCGCTGCAGAGAGAAACTTACTTTGTTTCCGAACTGCTTGCCTTTGCCAGTCAGCTCACATCGTGCTGCCATTGTAGATTCCACTTCTTAATTACGGTTATTATCAATCTGTCCTAGTATACTCTGGTTTTGATTCTTCGTCAAGAGCTGGTACAATGATAGATTAGATGGATGTTCTGTATATAATTATTGTTTTGGTGGTGATATTTGTGTCGATGACGTTGCATGAATTAGCTCACGGTTTAGTGGCGAATAGTTTGGGTGATCGAACTGCGTATGATTTTGGCAGATTAACTTTGAATCCGATAAAACATATAGACCCGTATATGACTATATTACTGCCGATGATAATAATTATCACAAACATGACGACTGGGGCTAGCATGCCAATCTTTGGTGGTGCAAAACCAGTGCCTTTTAACCCAAGCAACATAAAGTATGGCGAAATTGGAGTGGCATTGGTAGCTATAAGCGGTCCGTTAGTGAACTTCCTTTTAGCGTTTGTAGCGTACGCAATACTTGTGGTCTCTAAGTCCGAGGCAGGTTCTTTGTTTAATTCTGTACTAACGGCTTTTACAATGGTGAATTTAGGGTTTTTTGCTTTCAATATAATTCCGATACCACCATTGGATGGATCGCGGGTACTGTATGCGCTTGCTCCTGATTTTGTGAGGAGTATTTTCGATACTATAGAGAGATATGGTGTTTTATTAATTTTTGCCATAGTTATGGTTGGTGGTTCGTTAATGGTTACTTATATGAACTTTATAATCGTAAACATACTAAAAGGATTCTCTATCGTTTTTGGCGGGTAGTCGTGGTACAATATAATTAGCCTCTTAGGCACCAGCGTATATGATTTTCCTAACAAATCATTGATAGGGATCTCAACAGCAGTATTCTCGTGGGAATATTGTGAGAGAACCCACCTTGCAATAAGCGGGGAATATCAGTCGCTAGCCTGGAGGCTTTTTGTGATATAATTACGCTAGGCTATCGGGTAATCGCTGGTTCTTTACAGAACAAGAGGAAAGTCCGGGCAGCGTAGGACATGGCAGTCGCTAACGGCGACCAGAGGTAACTCTAGGGAAAGTGCCACAGAAACGATACCGCTATCTCAAATCTGCTTAATGTACGATGACTGATAGTAAGGGTGAAAAGAGCGGTGTAAGAGACCGTAGCCGACTATGGTGACATAGAAGGAGGGTAAACCCTGCCAGCTGCAAGGTGTATTATCGCATAAGTTGTTCGCTTGATAATACTAACATCCGCTTGAGCTGTACAGCAATGTACAGCCTAGATAGATGATTACCAATAACAGAACCCGGCTTATAGATAGCCTAATAAAAGACCGCTAGTTGATCTCGCGGTCTTTTATTAGGTTTTATTAGGCTTAATTCTAAGTAGAAGAAGAATTTTTATTGCTTTGTTGCTTCTTTGACGATCTCAGAAAAAGCTTCCGGCTCGTTGACGGCTAGGTCAGCGAGGACCTTACGGTTGATTTCAATGTTGGTCGCGCGAAGACCTGCTATCAATTTACCGTAGGTTGTGCCGTTTTGGCGGGCAGCTGCATTGATACGAGTAATCCACAGGCTGCGCAAATCGCGCTTTTTGTTGCGGCGGTCGCGATATGCGTACTGCAAGGCGCGAATCACGGCTTGCTTAGCTAAGCGAAAGCTGCGGGTACGGTTATGCTGCATTCCCTTGGCTAATTTTAAGGTCTTCTTATGTTTCGCCGAAGCGGCGACTCCTCGTTTGACTCGCATATATTAGACTCCCAATGCTCGCTTAACGTTTTTTGCTATGCCGCCTTTAATAATAGCGCTGGTATTGATATTTCGCTTGCGCGACTTGCTTTTTTTGGATAGCATGTGGTTCCCGAATGCGCGGCGACGGGTAAGTTTGCCGGTACTGGTTAGCTTGATGCGCTTAGCAGTGCCCTTGTGGGTCTTCATTTTTGGCATTATTTACTCCTTATTACTATGCTGAGATTTCTCCCGGCCATCGTTGGTTTTTGCTCGAGCGTAGCTTCGTCTTTTAGCTGTTCCATCATCTTGTCTATCAAGTCATAACCTAAGTTTTTATGGGCTATTTCTCGACCGCGGAAGAAAATAAGGATTTTTACTTTATGTCCGTCCGACAAGAAAGCGCGTATTTTGCGCAGCTTGATCTCTAGATCGTTACTACCGATTTTCAAACCAAATCGCATTTGCTTTAGCTCGTTGGCTTTATTATTGCGCCGTGCTTTTTGCTGCTCCTTCATCTTCTGATATTGATATTTTCCCCAATCAACAATCTTAGCTACAGGAGGGTTAGCTTTAGGCGATATTTCTACTAAATCAACGCCTGCTTTTTGTGCAATATCTAGAGCTTCTCTTAAAGACATAACGCCAAGCTGCTTACCGTCAGCCCCGATCACGCGAAGCTCATTGCTGCGGATAGCGTTATTTATGCGAGTTGAATTATTAATCGTAGTTCTCCTTTAGAACAGTTGTTTTACTGAGTCTATACTCGCTGTACATGGTAACAAATTACCGATAATAAATCAAGCTCGTTATCGGTATTGGAGAGCTTCTGCGATATGTGCAGCTTGTATTTTGGCGCTATTGTCTAGATCTGCAATAGTGCGGGCGACACGGATGATTTTGAAATAGCTGCGTGGGCTCAAGCTCAGTTTATCTGAAGCCTGCGACAACATATTTTTTGATTTCTCATCAAGTTTAGCAAACGTATTTATTTCTCTATTTGTTAAGTTACTGTTGTATTTATCGCTACAATTGTATCTTATCGATTGGATATTGAGGGCGCTCTGAATCAAGTTTACTGCTGTTTTATGTTGTTTACAAGACAACGAATTATACGAAGACAATGTACTGTTCGGTACGCGCGAGACGTGTACGACTAAATCAATTCTATCCATAAGCGGACCCGATAGCTTGCGTTGATAATTTAATATTTGCGCTGGAGTGCAGGAGCATTCTTTGGTTTGGTCGCCAAAATACCCGCAAGGACAAGGGTTCATGGTAGCAACCAGCATAAAGTTAGCAGGGTAGGTGGCGCGCATACGCGATCTGGTAATAGTAACTTTCTTGTCTTCCAGGGGTTGTCTCAGGGCTTCAATAGAAGAATGCGAGAACTCAGGTATTTCATCTAAGTAAAGTACTCCTAGGTGCGCTAGGCTAATCTCGCCAGGTTTCGGGCTTGATCCGCCGCCGATAAGCGATGTCTGGCTGGCTGTGTGGTGCGGGGAACGAAACGGACGCTGACGGATAATAGATTCTGTCGAGGAACCCTCTATGCTGTATATTTTTGTGGCCGCTAACATTTCTTCAGGCGAGAGCGGAGGTAGTAGGTTAGGTAGGGTTTTTGCTAGCATTGATTTTCCGGCTCCCGGAGGTCCGGATAACAATATATTATGATGTCCTGCCGCTGCGATTATGAGGGCGCGTTTTGCTTGTTCTTGACCGGCAACTTCATCGAGCAGGGTTTGTTTGTTGGGCCCGCTTTCTTCTGAATAAATGTGCGGACAAACAGCATCCTTGGCGATGGTTTTTTCTTTCTTTAAATGTAGGTAAAGCTGCTTGATATTATCTACAGGTATGATATTTATGCTGCCTACGAGAGACGCTTGATTGGCGTTATTAGAAGGTAAGTATATAGTATTAATACCAGATTTTTTTGCGGTTTCGGCGATATTGATAGCGCCGCTAGTGGGGCGGATGTCTCCGTTGAGTGCTAGCTCGCCAGCAAATATAGAATTTGCAACATCCTGTTCACGGAGTTGTCCGGCTGATAACAAGATAGACAAGGCGATAGGTAGGTCATAATGTGTACCTTCCTTTGGAATTTCGGCAGGTGCAAGGTTGATAGTGATACGTTTAGTCGGGTATTCTAGGCCAGAATTGACGATGGCGCTGCGGACTCGTTCTTTAGATTCGTCGATTGATTTATTACCGAGACCAACTATGCGTATACTAGGCAGCCCATTTGATATGTCACTTTCTACTTCTACGATACTGCCATCGTATCCAACGGGTGAAACCGTAAGGATTTTAGCGGTTGATGCCATGACCATATAGTTAAAAGTTAATCATACTATACGGATGATGTAAATAAGTGATATAATGTTAAGAGTAACGTGGGGCTGATATAGCGTTCGACGTAGAGAATTTAACAGGTTGTTTTGCGTACCGACTTCTGACGTTATCAGAATTAATAGTTGCAAACTTTGCAAACAGAGCGAAGGCGTTTGTTGCATCATTGATGCCACGGCAGACAGCCTTTGCGCTAGCTGCGTAATATTACTGGCAGCCGCATCCGCCTAGATTCTTGCTATAGGCTAGGTGTGTCATATCTAGCAAGATCGGTTAATTGATACTTCTGCTATATCATTAATTAAGATTTTAAGCAGATCGCTAGTTCGTATGTTTGTCTAGCTTTGAGCGGATAAGCGATTATTTAACGAGTTAGACTATGTGCGTAGACAAACAACAGGTTACTCTGCGGACCCGGGGGCGGTACCCGGCAGCTCCACCACATCGTTTGTTGCAGAGCCTTTCGGGCTCTTTTTGATTTATGCGATAAAAAAGAATGACTACCTGCGAGTAGTAGTCATTCTAATGGTTGTGGAGTTTTCTGAAGTGTTTATTTCTGGTTCCTGTATAATTTTTTTATTCAGGAACTATCTCTATAGTAATGTGAAAATCTGCTTGTGTCAATGTTTTTTAGCAAGATTGCTAGGTAAAAAATACCACACTAG
>JABZJV010000034.1 GCA_015257605.1 Nanosynbacter sp.
TTTGTGTATAAGCGCCAATTGGCGGATTTGCGCAAAGTGATTTTGCCGCTGATGAATATGCTAAATGGCTTGAGTAACGGCCGATATAGTATTTTTGACGAAAAGTGCGCGATTTATGCGCGCGACAGCTACGATTACGCTTGGCGCGTGCACGAGCTGATTGATACCATGCGCGATTTATTGACTAGTGCGCTGGATATGTATCTGTCGGTGGTGTCTAATCGAATGAATGATGTAATGAAGCGTTTGACGATTGTAACGACGATATTTATGCCGATGTCATTTTTGACGGGCTTAGCAGGTATGAATTTCTCGCAGTTACCGTTTCATAGTGATGTGATGTTCTGGGCGACGATGGCGCTGTTAGTCATCTTGCCAATATTAATGCTGATATATTTTATACGGAGCAAGTGGCTATGACACACCAGCAGTTTGAAGAGTTTCTACTAAGTCTACCGGGTGCTTGGCTGGATTATCCGTTTGGCGATGAGGTGGCTGTGTACAAAGTCGGTCGCAAAGATGCCGGCCAAAGCAAAAAAATGTTCGCGTTGATAGCCGAGGGTTCAAAGCCGTTGCGGATTAGCTTGAAGTGTGATCCGCAATTGTCGTTAAAGTTACAACAAAAATACGAGTCGGTCCAGCCAGGCTTTCATCTCAATAAAAAACACTGGATTACGGTGATTTGCAGCGGCCAGCTCAGCGACGAAGAACTTTTTGATCTGGCGCGGTTAAGTTATCGGCTGGTGACGGAATAGCTGCTACTGCTTGGTTGAAGCGAAGTCGTGGTAAGCTTTGAGGATGACATCAAGATTTTTGGTAGATTCGTCGCAGAACGAGCGGATTGATTTGGAGTCGCTAACCTTTTTAAGCTTGTTGAGTTGCGACTTTAAAATGGTTAATTCGTAAGTCATGGCGGTGGCGTAGCTGCTGTCAAGCTTGCCTTTTTGGTAGGAGTCGTTGAGCTTTTTCTGCAGGGCTTCTAGGTAGCTTTTTTCGGTACTAGAGGATTTTTTCTGGATTTTGCGCTCTTTGATGATGGCGTCTAGCCGGGTCTGCATGGTTGTCAGGGTGCTGTTGAGCGCAGTGTTGGCCTCGGCAATTTCAGTCTGCGTCAGGCGGCCTTCGTTTTCGTCGACGACTTTGTTCAGTGTATCGGTGCGATCGCGGATCGGCTGGATTAGACTGTTGGCATCAGATGCGCCAGGGTTGATGATTAGAATCAAAATGATGATAACGCTAGCAATAACAGTGCCAATGAGCGCAAATATAGCGATTCGATTGATGGTGTGCTGTTCTTGCGGAGCGATGCGGTTAAGGTAGTCAACAGTATTATAATCATCATCCGAGCTGCTGGCGTAAACCGGGAAGGTACTTAGCGGCTGCGGTCCTGTGTCGTACGATGGCGCGGTTTGGTTAATTTGCGGTAGTTGATCAGGCTGATTAGTTGCCAGGCTGGATGTTTGCTGCGGGTATGCCGGCTGCTGCGGCTGGGCGGCTTGGTTATTGTAATACAGATTAGGCGCCATTTGCTGCTGCGGTGTTTGCTGGCCGTAGACCTGATTGTACGGTGTAGCTGGCTGCTGCGGGTTTTCTGGCGGTAAATTATTAGCAGAACCCTGCGAATACGGTTGTTGCGGATTGGTGTACGGGTCCTGATTCATATCTATATTTAACCACAACCGATAACAGAGGTAAAGAGTGATATACTAAAATGTATGGATGCCAAGGAGGAAATTCGCTCGCGGCTCAATATCGAAGATGTGATTGGCGAATACGTTGAGCTGAAGCGGGCAGGGCGCAGCTATAAGGGGTTGAGTCCGTTTACCGGCGAGAAAACGCCTAGCTTTTTCGTAAGTCCTGAAAAAAATATTTGGCATGATTTCTCGAGCAATAAAGGCGGCGATGTCTTTGCTTTTGTGATGGAGGCTGAGGGAATGGATTTTCGCCAGGCGATGGAATTTTTGGCGCGCAAAGCTGGAGTTGATCTCAGCGAATACCAATCGGCTGGTGCCAGAAAACGCAGCGCCTACAAAAAACGGTTGTTGGCAGCCAACGAGCTAGCGGCACGATATTTCCAACAGAGTTTATTGCGTAGCCAGCAGGCGATTGAATATGTTTTTAAGCAGCGAGGATTGTCGCGGCAAACCGTCCAAGATTTTCAGATTGGTTATGCGCCGGATAGCGGCACGGCGTTGCTGGCGGCGCTCGAAAAAAGAGGTTTTACTAAGCGAGAAATCAACGATGCGGGGCTATTAAACCGCTATGGCAAAGATTTGTTTCGCGGTCGAATGATGATTCCGTTGATGGATCAGGGCGGGCAAGTGATTGGCTTTACCGGGCGGATTATTGGCAGTGTGCCGAATGCGCCGAAATATCTGAATACGCCGCAGACATTACTGTATGATAAGGGTCGTCATATTTTTGCGTTGAGCCAAGCCAAAGAGGCGATTCGCAAAAGTGGCTTCGTAGTGATGGTTGAGGGAAATTTGGATGTAGTTAGCAGCCACCAAGCGGGTGTGGCGCAAACGGTAGCGACTGCTGGCACGTCGATGACCGAGAATCACCTCAAGGCGGTCAAGCGGCTGACCAGCGATATTCGCCTCTGTTATGATAGCGATAAAGCGGGTGTGGCAGCGACCGAGCGGGCAATTGAGCTGGCTTCGCACGAGGGCGTTGAGTTAACAATTATTTCGTTGCCAGATGGCGCTAAAGACCCGGACGAGCTGATTAAATCAAGTGTTCAGGCGTGGCGCGAAGCGATAACTCGCAACGAGCCAGCTGTCGAATGGGTGTTGCGCCAGCATGCCGGGCGCTGCGATTTGGATACAGCGGTTGGCCGGCGAACTTTTACTACGGCAGCGCTGCGAATAGTGCGCGGGCTAGCTGACCCCGTCGAGCGCGAATACTATATCAAGCGGATAGCTACTATGTCGCATACTAGCGAGGAGGCGGTGCGCCAAAAATTAGCTGGCGAGCCAGTCAAGAAACAAACTTTCAAACCTGTTGTTGCAAATACATCGATTATTAAGAACAAACAGGCGGTGCTAGAAGATAATATTTTGGCTTTGGCGCTTTATGATGCTAGATGCTTGGAAGAATTGCGTCGCGCCGGCCGCCAGCAGTGGAGCAGCGCTGAGCGAGAGTTATTAGCGACGGTACTCCTCGAAGAAGACGATCCGCAAAATCGCCCTAAAAAGTTGCAAAAAGCTGATATTTATGTAAAAATGGTATCATTGCGCGCTGAGGAGCGTTATGCAGCATGGGATAGCGGCGATCGCTATGTCGCGATGTGCCAACTGCTGCGGGATAAAGAGGATAAACATAACAAACAAACTCAACAAGAATTATTAGCTAAGTTACGCGACGCTGAAGCTGCTGGCGATGAGGCAGCGGCTAGAGAGTTGCGTGCGGCACTCAATAACATAATCAAGGAGAAAGCTCGTGACAAACGACGACCAAGCGCAGAAGCCATCTGACGACAATATACAAGATCAAGACATCAATGAGCCTGATATCAACGATTTGATGGACGAAGATACTCCTGAAGATGTACTCAACGCTAATCAATATTTCGACGATATTTCGGACGACTCGGTGCGGCTGCATTTGCGCGAGATCGGCAAAATCCCGCTGCTGAGTGCCGAAGAAGAGCTAGAATTAGCAAAACGTGTCAAAGAAGGCGACAAAAAAGCTAAAGATAAAATGGCCGAAGCAAATATGCGGCTGGTAGTGTCGATCGCTAAGCGCTATAGCGGGCGCGGGCTGGACTTTCTCGATTTGATCCAAGAGGGGCACACTGGTTTACTGCGCGCGGTCGAAAAATTTGATCCAGACAAGGGGTTTAAATTCAGTACTTATGCCACCTGGTGGATTCGCCAGGCGATTACCCGGGCGATTGCTGATCAGGCGCGAACGATTCGTATTCCAGTTCATATGGTGGAAACCATCAATAAATTGCTGCGCACGCAGCGGCGCATGACGCAGGAGCTGAATCGCGAGCCAACGATTGAAGAGCTAGCTAAAGAGCTAGAGATGGAACCAGAAAAAGTCGAATATGTCATGAAAATCAAGCAGGACATTTCGAGCTTGGACGCTGGCGTCGGTCGCGACGGCGATGATGAAGGCGAGTCGGTGCTGGGCGATTTCATCGAGGATGAAGGTACAATTAGTCCAGAGGAGTCGGCCTCGAACCAGCTGTTAAAGGAACAAGTTAAAGATTTGCTAGGTACGCTGAGCGATCGCGAACAAAAGATCGTCCGGATGCGCTTTGGATTAGATAGCGGCAAGAGCCATACACTTGAAGAGGTTGGTCAGGAATTTGCGGTGACGCGCGAGCGAATTCGCCAGATTGAAGCTAAGGCGCTAGCGAAGCTACGCAAACATAAAGACGCTAAAAAACTTTATACTTACTTGCAATAGTTTTGGTTTTAGGTGCTATACGTTAACGAAACCAGTTGTACTGAGTAGCGAATTAATCTTGGAGTATAGCGCAGTGATATCGCTGTCGTTAATTAAATAATAATCAGCGATAGCTATTGGTCCGCCTTTTTCGATATCTTCAATCTCTGACCAATCGCGCTGGTTGGCTTGTTCGGCGGTAAATGGCCGCTCGGGGCGAGTTGCGAGACGGCGGTGGCGCAAATGTTTTGGCGCGACAATGGCTGCAACGATGAGCTCGCCAGGAAACTCATGTTTGAGGAACTTGTACTCTGTCCAGGAATAGAGCCCGTCGAACAATAAACGATGCTGGCCGGCATCAATTAAGCGGTGCAATTGCTCGGCGGCACGGCGGATGATAACGTCTTTGCCGTCGCGTTCGCGCCACTGTTTGCGAAATTCGGCTTGCGATTCGGGCGTGATTTCAACGCCTCGAGCGCGCATTTCGTCGTACAAAATGCCGCCGCCGTAGATTTTGGGAAAACCTTTGGCGGCTACGAAATTGGTTGCTTCGGTTTTACCGGCGCCAGGCAGCCCGACGAATGCCAAAATCTTGGCTGGTTTTTCTTGTGATGTCATAACCTTAGTATACATGATTATGGCTACATTTGCGTGTAAGTAACGGCCCTTAGATAGCGTATAATATAAATATGGCCAAACGCTTAGTAATTATCGACGGTAAAAGCGTGTTCTATCGCGGTTATTATGCTATGCCTGGTTTGTCGACCGCAGACGGGACACCGACAGGCGGCGTGTATGGTTTCGCGGCGCTGAGCTTAGAATTAATTAAGCAGCTTGAGCCTGATTACGTTTGCGTAGCTTGGGACAAGCGGGGAACTAATATTCGCCGCCGTTTGGCAATTTACTCTGATTATAAAGCCGGCCGCAAGCCAGCGCCGCCGGATTTCTACGCGCAAATTCCGATTTTGCACGAGCTACTGGCGGCTTTTGGCTGGCCGCTGTATGAATTTGATGATTATGAAGCCGACGATATCATGGCAACGCTAGACAAGCAGGCTGAACAGCACGGCGGCATCGAAACATATTTGATTACTAGCGACTTGGACGCGCTGCAAATTCTCGATCAAAATACGTATCTTTATGCACTCAAAAAAGGCCTGACTAACATTGATAAATTTGATATTCCAGCGTTTGAAAAGCGCTACGGTATTCGGATTGGCCAATTTCTCGACTTGAAAAGCTTGAAAGGCGATTCGTCGGATAATATCCCTGGGGTGCCGGGGGTCGGCGAGAAGACAGCTGTCAAATTACTACAGCAATTTGAAACGCTAGACGGCGTTTATGAGAATCTATGGCAGATTAAAGACAGTTTGCGCCGCAAACTAGAAGCTGGCAAAAAATCTGCTTATATGAGCCGGGAATTGGCGCGGCTATTCACCGATGCTCCAGTGAAACTCGATTTGGCAGCGATGGACGTACGCGACTTAGACACGACAAAGTTGCGAGAGCTACTTGAAAAGCTGGAGTTTCGCTCATTGTTGCGAAAATTACCACAACACATGCGCGATGGCGCTTCAGAAGTGACTCCAAATAATATTCTCGCGCCGGCTGTTGAAATATTGGGCGATAAAGTCATGCCAATGTTAGTAATGGCGCCAGAATTACTGGTAATTTGGGATGGTGATATGGTTTGGCTGAGCCATGAAAAAGGCAAGGTCGC
>JABZJV010000035.1 GCA_015257605.1 Nanosynbacter sp.
TTCTGTGGATAACTTAAGTCTATAAACATGTGCTAATTACTACAATTTAAATTTCAAGTTTGTTTTCGAGTGCGTGGACTTATATCTATAGAGCTGCTGGTTGGCGGTATTTTTTATATAGCGAATAAAATGTAAAAGTAAAAGATAACTCTAGTAGCGCGACAAAGCTCCCCATTTATAGACCAAGATTAATAAGCTGCGGCTTATATCAAAGTAAAACCGTTATTTGCGAACGTATGATTAATCATCCTGACAACATAGATTATAAGACGTAAAACGGACATTGTGCGACATTAAAACTATCTACGGAACATGATTACTCCATCGTCTTTTTTCAAGATAAATTTATGTAGTTTGTAAACTTTTGGAGATATCGGCGGCGATTAATTATGTTACCGCCCTGTTTGGGGTTTGCCGGTATATTTATGTTCTAAATCTATATTTGCCGTGTTTCATGTTTTTATTGCTATTGGCTATTAATGGCTATTTGTGTTATTGATTATGATTTGAGCTTTGATCGCTAAAGATGGTATTTTATGAATCTATGAAATATTGGCAATTGTTAGATAATTATTTGTGGTACGACTTTAAGAAAGCTGCGGATAATTAGTTCGCTTTTTGTTCTATTATTTTTCGAGCGTTGATTCTTTAAGAGCGCGGGCGACTTCTTGCTTGATGATTTCACTATTCCACTCACCCGCCTTAAACCGCAGCAGGGGCATATTTGCATCGCTTATAATTGAGTTAACGAAAATGTCGCGCTTTTGGCGGTCAGGACGATTATGGGTGTTGTCGTCAAGTTCAATAGCTATGAGCGGTTTCATATCATTGGTGCAAATAAGAAAATCTACTGATTTGCCGTTGATTCTTGAAAATGCCCTGCTCCAGTTCTGTCCGTAAACCTTATGATCTAAAAACATGCTTAAGTGAGCCTGCGGGATGATCGTGCAGCCGTTTACTACTTCAAGCAGGGTTTTATAGAATATTAGCTCGTGCTGTGTCATCACGCAGGCTTTTTTAGCGTATACGTATTCTCTTTTTGGTTTTTTGGCGATATTATTATTTGTTTTTACTCCGATTGCTACTAAGGCAAAGATTATGATTATGACAAATAGTACTTCCATTAATGTAAGTATAGCATGATCTTTTCTATGAGGTTTTTTACCGTCGTGCTCTATCTTGGGGTTCGCAGATGTAGTGATGGCGTCTCAGGGTTCTTAATTGCTAGGGCGATTGCTCTAAATGTTTAGAAGCTATAAGCTATATTGTTGTCTGGAGTATGTTGTGATATGTTTATAAGCGGATTGGATAGTTAAATTAATTAAAGATATCTAGGAAAATAACAATGGCTATAAAAAAGTTTGGACAAATACAACAGAAAGAGAGCAAGAATAAGACCTCTACTAAGAAGTATAAGCGTGGCTGGCTTATCTTTGGCGGAGTTGTCGTTACTCTTGCTGTTATAGGACATGTCAGCAATATAATGGAGCAATCTCGCCTTGAGAAGGACAACGTCCCTATTATTATCTCTAATGTGGATGAAAACATTAAGCTTGATTACCACACCGACAAGCGCGAAATTTCTGCTAAAATATCAGGAGTCAGCTTGCTTGCCGAGGTAAAGGTAGCTAACGGTAAAACTAGCATACACGGGCATAAAAATTCAGCTGGCGACATTAAGTATGAAATCAAAGGCATAAAAGAGGGCGACAGCGATATTTCTATATCCGTCGTTGACGGCAAACGCCACGGCGATAAAATCATCAAGATTCACCGCCAAACGAAAGCTGATTATGACAAACAAGAACTAGAGAAAGCTCTCAAACGTACTGAGGAATCGGTTAAAAAAGCTGAGCAGAAATCGAACGATGAGAATATCTCCCGCGCCAAGTCGGATGTCAATAAATTACCAGAGGATAAACGCGGACAATTCTCTGAGCGTATTGCCAAATTAGAAAAAGCCAAGCAGGAAGAGAAAGAACGCGCTGAAAAAGCTAAAAAAGAAGCGGAAGAAAAGAAAAAGCAGGAGGAGGCAGCGGCTGCCGCAGCTAAAGCTCGGCAGCAACAGCAGCAAGCACGACCGCAGCCTGCACCTCGCCAAGCTGCCCCTACTCCTGCTGCTCCGCAACCAGCTCCAACAGCTCCTCCGCGTCCACGTCCACGCCCAGCAACACCCGCACCCGCTCCCTCGGCAGAATTACATTTTAGTAGCTGCAAAGAAGCGCGTGCTGCTGGCTATAGCCATATGCGCCGCGGCGAACCGGGGTATTCGCCGCATCTTGATAGAGACGGTGACGGCATAGCTTGCGATAAGCATAAGTAATGAGTATAAGCATACTTCTATTCTTCTTAATACCAGCGTAAGATACCAAGCCATTTTATTGCGCGTTATAGTTTCCTAACAATTTAGATCTTCTTATCCTTAATATCTTTTTTATACCGCAAAAACAAAACCCCGCTCTCGCTCTCTTTCATGCGAATGTAATAGAATCCATTTGCTGCTAAGAAGCTCTGTAAGCCTGGCATTTTCTGGGGTGCTTGTGTTTGTAGTTGGATTGCGCCGAGCAATCTCGCTTCTTTCTCGACTATTTCTATCAGCTGTGTGCCTACTTGCCGGAGCCGATATTTTTCTCGTACGACGATTAGTTCCAAATTTGTTATTTTAGGATCGTTTGAGTCCTGGCTATAGATAATTGTGCCAACTGGTTTGATAGTATTGCTGCTTTCATCGATGTATCTGGCCAGTGCAGCGGCGCACTCACCCAAGTATAAACGCTGCGTTAGGTCGGTAGCTGCTTCTATGAAAGTATCTCGGCCTAGTATGTCTGAAATTGGGCCGCAGATACTGGGTTTGCATAATAGATCAATAATCTCGCCAACTTGAGCGTCATGAGCACGCGGCGTAGTAGCTATTTCTAGTGGTAGAGGCATGGTGCGATGGTTGATTACGAATTGGAAGCGCTCGCAGTTGGAGTTTTGCGTCGGCGGCTGCGAGTACGTTTGCGTTTTGGCTTTTCGCTGGCTGCGGTGTTTGCTTTTTCTGGCTCTTCGTTGGCGGCGGGTTTGGCTGTTACTATATCTGTTTTCGCGGCGTCATTGTCCTTCGCGGTATCTTTATTATTTTGACCGTGGTCTATTTGTAGCAAACCAACAGCTCCTTTGTCAAGTTTGACCGACGGCTGTTTGGCAATTGGCTGGGTCTGGTCTTGCGGTTGCTTAGCGGCTTGGCGCGCGGCGCGATCGGCGGCTCGCTGTTCGGGTGTTTTTGGCGGCGTATAGGCAGGACCAGGTTTTTTGACGACTAGGTTTTCTGGCGGTAGGATTCGGTTGGCGATATCGGCTTCAATATCGCTGCGGTTGCGGCTATAATTATCGCGCGTCCATTGGATAATCCGGCCGGTGTTGTCGTCTTGCGCGGCTGGCAGATTAAGCGTCTTGGCGCTAAAGGCCGGAGCCTTCTCGCCGTTGATAACCATGTTGATGATAAAGTTACGATTGTGCATCTGCAGTAGGTCATTTGGCTCGAACTGCGGCTCAAATTGTTTGGCGAGAATCGGACTGTCGTCGGCAGAAACACGGAAGCTAATTACCGTGCCGACGTTGCCGAAAACAGCATCGCGGACGGTTTCTTCCATCTGGCTAATGTACTGGTTGGCAACGGTCAGGTTGAGACCGTATTTGCGCGCCTCGGATAGAATCGTAGCGAATGAGTTAGTGGCAAAGTTTTGAAACTCGTCGACATATAGATAAAATGGCCGGCGGTCCTTGATGTCAGGGATATCGGAGCGGCTCATGGCGGCGAGCTGAATTTTGGTGACCAAAAATGAGCCGAGAATGCCAGCGTTATCCTCGCCGATTAGACCCTTGCTCAAATTGACGACGAGAATCTTACCCTCATCCATAATTTGGCGGATGTTAAAAGTCGATTTCGGCTGACCAATAATGTTGCGGATAACTGGATTGGCGGTGAAGGCGCCGACTTTGTTGAGGACTGGCGCGATGGCTTCAGCTTGGAATTTATCAGTCCAGCTAGCAAACTCGACGTTCCAAAATTGCAGCACCACCGTGTCTTTACAGTAGCTGAGAGTGTCTTTGCGGAACTTTTTGTCGGTAAGCATGCGAGTGATGTCGAGCATAGTGGTCTCGGGCCGGTCTAACAGCGCTAAAATGGTATAACGCAAGATGTATTCGAGGCGCGGCCCCCAAGAGTCGCCGAACATGCGCTTCAGCACGCCGATTACTTCCGACGAAATGTTGGTTTTTTGCGACGGATTGGTTACTTCTAGTGGATTGAAGCCTAGCGGATACTGCGTGTCGGCCGGGTTAAAGTAAACAACATCCTGCAGGCGCGAGCCTGGGATGAAGCGCATGTTATTGATGGCAAAGTCGCCGTGCGGATCAATGATGGCGTAGCCTTGCCCGTGGAAAATATCACTGAGGGCAAATAACTCCAGCAAACCGCTCTTCCCTGCTCCCGTCTGGCCGATGATGTAAACATGGCGCGAGCGGTCGTAGCGCAGCATACCGAATTGATGGTTGATACCGCGAAAATTAGTCATACCAAAGGCCGAGATATTCTCATCATGCGCTGGGTCGCCAGTTAGGACTGGCAACTTCGGCGGCGGTTCGGCGGTTTTGGTGCTAGCCCAGACAATGTTTGGCGTTTCGACATTAGTGTGCGGTAAATGATAAACGCTGGCGACCTCCTCAATATTCATCAGATAACCGCGGTCAGCAAAGAGGCGGGTCTTGTATTTGGCGAGCGCCTCTTTGGCGAAGCTATCGTTCGACATCTTAAAGCCGTTGAGATTGGTAGAGTTAAATTGCTTAAAGGTGCCAATGATGCCTTGCATACGTAATTTGGCGTCGCTAGTGCGCTCACCTAGGTAAGCGACGCGGACTTTGACCTGATAGCCAAGTTTGGTTGCCTTTTTTTCAGCCTCAGATATTCGAGTCTTGTCGCGTTCTGATAATTCTGGACCGCCGCTAGCGCCTGCTTGCTCAGGCGGTTGCCACAGGGCAGAAAATAGGCCGGCAATCCACTTGCCTATGCCATCAGTACCGAAGAGGTTGAAGCCGCCTGCCTTGACCGATTGAATCCAGGCGTCAGCTTCTTTATGCCAACTGTCGGCGACTGGGCGCACTAGCATTTGTATCCAAATTTCTTCGTCGGTATCTTCAAGCTTGGCGAGCGTGCCAGTGATGCCGGCCAGCGGATCGACCTCAAAGCTCTGAAAGGTTTTGATCGGTAAAAATTCCTTGTCGGTTAAGGTGACTTCTGAAGTATAGACTACGCTGTGGTGGCGTTCGTGAGCGACATAATCTTCTTCGGCCTTATGGATTTGTACTTGCGGGTATTGGGCGTAAATCTGGCCTTCGACGAAGCTTTGCAGCGATTTCGGCGTCCAAACGTAGAATTGAATCCGCCCGCCCACCGAGGCAATCTCGAAGCTTAGGTGCTCCTGATAGCCATTGTTAGCTTTCAGCTCGCGGGCATCGCGCAAAATACCATGGAGGCTAGCGAACATTTGCTCGGCGGCCAGCTCGGACTTATCGTTGGTTTTTGGAATCTCGAGGGTTAACAAGACGCTCTCAACGTTCTTTATTACATCAATACTGCGATAATTGCGCCAAGTTAGATATAACAGCACAATAACCAACGGCCCCCAGACATACCATTGCAACAATAGAGCAATAACAGAAGTGATAAATGACATAGCTATACTTTCATTATATCATACCTCTGTTATTTTTGCAAGATTAAGCGGATTGAAACAAAGAATTAGCGGGTTAGCCGGGCGCGTTATTCTAAGCCTGGCAAAGCCAAATTAGTCACTAGTTTAAGTAGCGAGGCTGGGTGTATTATTGCTGCGGTTCGGCGATGGTGTAAGTCGCTTTGGCGACGCGCTTGAACATGGCTTTGCTTTGCAAATTGAGCAGAATAGTTGTTTCTTTGACTTGGCGGCTCTTGAGTACGCGCCTGACGATTTCGTCGCGGTGAAGCGGTTCGCCTGCCTTGCGCAAAATGTCGGCGATAATGTCTGAAACTGTGCCTTTGCTGTAGCCCCAGCTGTCGAGGGCGTAAATGCCGC
>JABZJV010000036.1 GCA_015257605.1 Nanosynbacter sp.
CCGAATTAGCTGGCGCCAAAGAAGTAACGGCAGCGCACGAATTGCTGCACGCCCAGTATGCGCGGCTGAATATCTTCGAGCGACCTAGGGTTGACTCTATGATCAAAAAGGCTTATCAAAAGGTCAAAAATGATCCGGAAATTGCCAAAGCCATGGAATACTACCGCGAGGCCGAGCCAGGCGCCGAGCTAGATGAGCTACATTCGATTATCGGTACCACGATTGGCGAGCTCGACTCTGACCTTGAACAATATTATGCGCGTTATTTCACTGATCGAGCGTCAATTGTCGCCAAAAACCAAGCTTACACAGCAGTATTTACTCGAGTTAATACCCGGGCTGAAGCGCTGCAATCCAAACTGCAGTCAGCCGCTAAGCAAATCAAACAAGATGTCGAAGCTTATCAGTCTGACTTATCGCAAATTAACGCTGATATTAATAGTTTTAATGAACGGGCCAGGAGCGGTGAGTTTAGTTCGCAAGCTGACTTCACAGTGGCGCGGTCGGCGCTGCAGCGGCGAATTAGTGCTATCAATGCTCGGCAGGGTTCGCTCAATTCGCGGATTAAAGCTTACAATGACGATGTGGCAACTCTCAAAAGCTTGGCTGTTAAAGCCGATCAGCTCAATCAAAGCATCAACGGCGTAGCCGCGCCGGCCGGAGTAAATAGTGGCCAAAGCGCGCAGTAATTTCGTCTGCCAAAATTGCGGCGCCAGTTATCCGAAATGGACGGGCAAGTGCGAGAATTGCGGCGAGTGGAACACGCTCGTCGAACAGATAGTCGAGACCAAGGGCGCTTCGGCGGTAGCGCGCAGCCATTCGCGCGGTAAGATCCTAAAGCCGCAGTCGATGCATTCAATCGCTGCCGAGGATTCAGTGAAACGCTTGCCGACTGGTATTGCCGATCTCGACGCAGTGCTAGGCGGCGGGATTCTGCCGGCAGGTGTAATGCTGTTAGCGGGGCAGCCGGGTATCGGTAAATCGACGCTATTAATGCAGGTAGCGGCACACGTTTCCGAGCAGTATGCCGTACTTTACGTCAGCGGCGAGGAGAGTGCTTCTCAGGTTAAGCTCCGCGCTACGCGCCTCGGTGCGACCTCTGGCGATGACCTGCAGTTTGTCGCTAGCACTAGCGCTGACGACATTGCTGCAACAATTCGCAGCGGCCGATATAAATTGGTAATTATCGACAGCATCCAAACGCTTAGTCTCGAGGAAATTGCCAGCGCGCCAGGTACCGTTAGCCAGATTACCAACTCGAGCAACGTTATTATCCGGGCAGCAAAAGCTTCGGGCGCAGCGGTAATTTTAGTGGGCCACGTTACCAAGGAGGGCTCGATCGCCGGGCCGAAAGTTCTCGAGCATCTGGTCGATGTGGTCTTGCAATTCGAAGGTGACCGTTACGGTGGCTTCAAAGTGGTGCGCGCCGTCAAGAATCGCTACGGCTCGACTAGCGAAGCGGTAATTTTCGAGATGAACGATAAGGGTTTGCGGGTCGTCGAAAATCCGTCAGCCGCACTGCTAGCCGAGCGCCAAAACGCCGATGGCTCGGTGGTATTGGCGACGCTTGAAGGCAACCGCCCGATTCTCGTTGAGATCCAGGCCCTTGTCAATTCGACTAATTTCGGGTATCCTAAGAGGACGGCCAGCGGTTTCGATCTCAACCGCCTCAATCTGCTCATCGCGGTGCTAGAGAAGCGCACCAAATTGAATTTATCCGATAAAGATATTTATGTGAATGTGGTTGGCGGTCTGAAACTGGCCGACCGGGCAGCAGACTTGGCAGTGGCGATGGCGATTGCTAGCGCGGCGGCCGGGCGTAAACTCGACGACGGACTGGTGGTGTTCGGCGAAGTGGGCTTAGGCGGCGAGATTCGCTCGGCACAAGGCGCCGACAAGCGCCTGAACGAAGCCAAAAAACTCGGTTTCACCCAAGCGATTGCGCCAGCAACCTCTGGCAAAAAGAATTCATTTGTAAAAGGCGTCAAAGATTTACGCCAAGCTTTGATCGGTTATCTCAAGTAGCTAATAGCTAATCAAGGCCAAAAGAAAGGAAAATATGCAAACCAAAGACTTAATATTATTGGCGGTAACGCTGCTTATTTTGGGCGAGGTGTCGTACTTATTAGCGCGCTTGCCCAAAAACTCCATCAAATCAAAAGATCGGGCTATCTTGGTAGATACCTCGGTGCTGATGGACGGGCGAATTGTACCGGTAGCGCAAACCGGCTTTATCGGCGGTACGCTGGTGATTCCACGCTCGGTTATCGGCGAACTGCAGTTTCTAGCTGACCACGCCGATGCTGACAAACGCGCTCGCGCCCGTTACGGACTTGATGTGGTCACCGAGCTGCAAGCCATGGAGCGCGTCAACGTCGAATTGCTGCAAGACGGCAGCCATGCTCGCGAAGGTGTTGACGACCGCCTGCTCAAGCTAGCTAAGCAGCATGGCGCAGTGATCATGACGCTAGATTACAATCTAAACAAGGTCGCTGCGGTCGAGGGTACCGAAGTGCTAAACCTTAACGAATTAGCGCAGAGTATCCGGATGGAGCATCTACCTGGCGAGAAAATCACGTTAGAGCTTATTCAGAAGGGGCAGGACGCGCATCAGGGCGTGGGCTACCTACCAGACGGCACAATGGTTGTCGTCGAGCAGGCGAGCGCTCAGATAGGTCAGACGCTAAATGTCGAAATTATCCGTAATTTGCAGACTGCAGCTGGCCGAATGATCTTTGCTAAGAAAATAGAGACTGTTGGCAAACCTCTTAAATCAACCGCCAAAGCTGCGAGTAAAACTCAAAAAACGGCAAAAATCGCAGCCGCAGCAGCATCGAAAACGCCCGCAAAAAGCACTGCTAGCGCCAAGCAGCGTTCTGCCGGCCGCGCCCGCAGCCAATCGTCAGCTGGCAGTGCTAGCAATCGTGATTCGGCTAAAAAGGCAGGCGAGACCAAAACTCAAGTTAAACCAGCCAGCAAAAAAGCTAATTCGCCGAAAGCAAAAACGCAGCCGAAGCCAGCTGCTCCAGCGACCCGTCGCCAGAGTGCTCGCCGCCGTCCGGACCACGAGAGCGACTTGATCGACCTAGTCAATAGCCAAAGCCAATAAAATCGCCAGCGCGATATATAGATAGCACGCTGCTAGGAGCGTGCTATTTTGCTGGGTTTTGGCGGCAAACTACTGCGATACGGAAGCGAATTTAATCGTCGTCATCGCTGCTGCTGTTTGGATTGTAGCTGGCGCTACTAGTCGCCGTATAGTAGCCAGTGTCGGTAATTTTGGCGGTTAGCGTGCCGCTACTGGCTGCCGACAGGTTACCTTTATGAATATTCCAGATGCCGCTGCTATCGACTTGCTTGCTGGCGACAACGGTACTGCCAGATAATAATTCGATGTTTTGCAGTTTGTAACGGCCGCTAGTATAGACGATGGATACGCCGCCGCTAGTCACTGTTAGCGTAACGTTTGGTTTCGGGTCGTCGCACTTGTGTGCATCGTCGTCTTTCTCGGCGTCGTAGCTAGAGTCGTTAGGCGTGACTATCTCTTTTCTGGTGATCGGATCAGCCATTTTCATGACATCAATTTCGATCTTGGCAGCTTCGGGAGTACAGGACGTAGCTTTCTTTTTCGAGACGCGGTCGAAAGTCATCTTGGCATTGGTAGCAGCGCTAGCCTTGTTGTAATACGATGGATAAATCTCGCCCTTGATTGTCTGGATGCCGCTCGGCGCAGTATACCAGTCGCTTAATTTTAGTTTACCTTGGTCGGCATACATCTTGGAGATGTCGGCCATCGTACGGTCGAAGAACATAGCTGGAATCAGCGAGTTGCCATTGCGCAGCGGCGAGGTGTCAGAATTGCCTAGCCACACCGCCATCGATAGGTTCGGCGTGTAGCCGGCAGCCCAGATATCTTTAGCGCTAACCTTGCCATTAATCTCGCTGTTGCTGGTACCAGTCTTGACAGCTGCCTTGACGCCGGCGCGGCCGAGGTTGACTAGGTAGTCGCGGCCCGCCAATCCAGCGCGCGCCTTGCCGTCGCCAAGGATGTCGCTAACGATGTAAGCTGCTTGCTGGTCGATGACTTGCTTGCTAGATTCTTTGTATTGTTTGAGGGTTTGTCCATTGCTGTTGGCGACTTTCAGGATAGTCGTCTGCGGTTTATAAGTGCCCATTCGTCCTAGTGTTGCGAAAGCGTTAACGTGGTCAACCAAGCGTGTGCCGCAGCCGCCGATAGCGCTCGATAGGCCAGCTTGCGCGTCGGCGCCTTGCGTGCAGTACTGCAAATCACCAGCCGAGCGTATCAGCGACCAGGTGCTGCCGCTGTTGTTCTTCTCGTTGATGGCCATAGCTTTGATGGCCGGAATATTGCGAGAGCGGGCCAATGCTTGGCGCAGGGTAATATTGCCTTGGAATTTGTTGTCGGCGTTGTTCGGACTATAATTGCCCGGGAAAGTTGTCTTGGAATCGGCTAGAATCGAGCCGCTGCCGTAATTGGCGTTATTGCCGCCTTGGTTGCTAAATAAGCGGGCGTAAACAAGCGGCTTGATCGACGAACCCGGCTGAATGAAAGCGGTGGCCGCATTGTCCTGCCCGAAGCCGGCATAATTGAAGTCGCGGCTGCCGACTAGGGCGATAAGCTGGCCAGTCTTGGTGTCTTCAATGGCTGCTGCGCCGTTTGAGAAGCCGGCAAATTGCGAACAGTTGCGATAACCGCAGTTGCCATCGGTAATCTCGCCGTTAAATAATTTGGCTATATTGGTTTCTAGGGTTGTTTGCGCGTCGAGGTCGAGTGTTGTCTTGACTGATAAACCGCCTTCGCCGACGATAGTCTTGCCGAGTTCTTCCTCTAGCTGTTTCTTGACCATTTGCACAAAGTGCGGCGCCTTGACGTTGGCGTATTGGTCGGCCAGCGGTTTGATGGTATCCATAATGTCGACTTTTTTGGCTGCCGCTGCCTCTTGTTTGGATATGTAATTCATCGACACCATGTCGTCCAGTACTTTGTGCTGGCGTTCGACAAGCGCTTTGCGGCCATAAGTATTGTACGGGTTGTAAAGCGACGGGTTGTTCGGAATAGCGGCTAGCAGCGAGCATTCTGGTAAGGTTAAATCTTTGGATGATTTGCCGAAGTAAGTTTGCGCGGCCGATTCGACGCCGTTGCGCCGGCCCCCGTACGGCGATTCGTTGAGGTACAAGCCGAGGATTTGGTCTTTGCTGTACATTCGTTCGACCTCGATGGCTAGAATCATCTCTTTGATTTTGCGCGGAATACCCGACAAGCCCCGCTGCATAGCTTCGTCCTTAGTAAAGAACACTTTCTTGACTAGCTGCTGCGTTAGCGTTGAGCCGCCCTGCACGGCGTTGCCCTGCGAGTTGCTGATAAAGGCGCGAACAATGCCGCTAGCGCTGATGCCGCTGTGCTTATAAAAATCTTTGTCCTCTATGGCTATAGTAGCTTTGCCCATGCATGGCGCGATGGTTTTGGCGTCGACCACTAACGTATAATCGCCAGTGCCTTTATCCTCCCACAGTAGCTTGTCGTTGCGGTCGTAATATTTGGTAACCGTCGTTTTGACGCGCTGCGCCAATGTGTCGGGGTTGATTTTGTCGAGATCTTTGCGGAAATAGGCGAATAGCGAAGCTATGCCGATGACGATTAGCAGCAAAGCTATACCGACAACTTTCAGCGCCATTATCGCGCCGTCGCGGCTAAACCAGTATTTGGCTAGGCGTTTCGGATGCAAGCGGTATAGTAAGCGCTTAACTGGATGTTTCGGCAAAGTTGCCAGATATTCGGCTTTTTTGCGCGCTCGCGCGTCTTTCTTGACTCGGCGTTTATTGGCTAAATTAGCATAAGCGCTGACGCCGCCAGCTACTTTTCGTTTCTTGTTTCCCACTTTCACTCTTCCCATAAGCAATATTTCCACCATTATAGCACTGTTCGCATCACGACGGCTAGTGCTTTTGCTGATAATTTGCAAATATGTTACTATCTCACTATTAAATAAAGAAAGGTTTCAGATGACGCTA
>JABZJV010000037.1 GCA_015257605.1 Nanosynbacter sp.
TAGCAATTTGGATAGGTCCCTGATTGTCCAGGAGGGCAAGCGGGAGCTGGCGGGACGGTTAGTGTAATTAGGTTACCGCAGCTGCGCATAATTCCGAACCACATTCCTGTCTTTGATGAACGAGCTACGTAGGCTGAATAAGCGCCTGAATTACCCCAAAGCCGCTGCGGTCTGTAATAAAACGTTCGCGTACCACTGCCAGTTTTTACGGTGTAGCCGCCTTCACCTTGGCTTGCGCCGAATACAGGTTTCATACCCCAAGAATATAAGCCTTCGTTGCTTCTGTGATACTCCAAATTATTACCAGCTTGGTCAATATCGCTGCGAGAAATGCCGACGGCATCGTAGAGGTCGCGGATATTGTTGACGTTGCTGTCATAGGTGCTTAGCAAGGCTTGCTTACTCCATACGCCGCCATAAACCATATCAGTAGCGTCGGCAGCGGTAGCTGGCTCTGGTGCTTGAAATACGGCAAAAAACTGTACAACGAGTGCAAAAGCTGTAAAAATAAGTCCTAATCTGCGCACCGATTCTTCTTTGCGCAACCGTTTTGCATAAAAACCTAATTGTCCGACTAATGCGGGGCTAAAGGCGAGATTTGATACTAGCTTTCTAAACATTTTGCTTACCTTTTTGTGTTATTTTGAGATATATTTTCCTCTCTTCTATAATATCATACTTATGGCAACCGCAGCAATACCTTGAATGAACAATTTTTTTTATGGTATAATGTGGGTATTAATAGACAAGCTGAGCGACTGTAAATAGGGAGTGATTTCGTTATGAGTAAACAAAAAAATGATGGTTCGTATGATAGTTCGCAGATCCAAGTTCTTGAGGGTCTCGAGCCAGTACGCAAACGTCCAGGAATGTATATTGGCAGCACGGGATATGATGGTATACACCATTTAATTAAAGAAATCGCCGACAACTCGGTAGACGAAGCTATAGCTGGCTATGGGTCGCGAGTTGATGTGAGATTGTTGGCAGATGGCGGCGTGACAGTAACTGATAATGGTCGTGGTATTCCAGTAGATAAGCACCCTAAGACTGGCATTAGTACGCTTGAGACAGTCCTGACTGTGCTGCATGCTGGCGGTAAATTCGGCGGCGGCGGCTACAAGGTGTCAAGCGGTTTGCATGGTGTTGGTTCTAGCGTGGTTAATGCTCTATCTACTAAGCTGATTGCTGAAGTTGTTAGAGGTGGTATGCTATATCGTATCGAATTTTCTCGCGGTAAAACTGTGGTACCGCTCAAGAAAATAGGAAAAACCGATCGGCCAGATGGCACCTGTATCACGTTCTATCCAGATGCTGAAATCTTTAAGGAGACAATTAAATTTGATTATAAATGGGTGGTAAATTATTTACGCCATCAGGCATATCTAACTAAAGGTGTTTATACCTCTGTTTATGATGAGCGTACTCACGAGCGCCAGGCATTCTACTTCGAGGGTGGTATCAAGAGCTATGTCAAGAATTTGAATAAGGGTAAAGATGTGCTTGGCGATGAGATATTCTATGTTGATAAGCAAGTCAGCGACTCGGTTGTCGAAATAGCAGTACAATACAACGATTCCTACATCGAAACCGTTAAGCCGTTTGCGAATAACGTTTTGACGCCAGATGGCGGCACGCACTTGGTCGGATTTAGGTCAGCACTTACCAGGGTGATCAATGATTATGCCCGTAAAAATAGCCTGCTCAAAGAAAAAGAGGATAACTTGACTGGCGATGATATCCGCGAGGGTCTGACGGCGGTGATATTAGTAAAATTGCCAGATCCGCAGTTTGAGGGCCAGACTAAAAATAAACTAGGTAATCCAGAGGTACGTCGCTATGTCGAGCAGGTAATGAACGAATATTTCGCATATTATCTAGAGGAAAATCCAGCTATTGCTAAAAAAATTATCAATAAAGCCTTGTTGGCGGCGCGAGCACGCAAGGCAGCGCGGGCAGCGCGGGATAATGTAATTCGCAAAGGAGCGCTTGACGGCGCTAGCTTGCCCGGCAAATTAGCTGATTGTTCTAGTAAAGATCCGTCGGAATGCGAATTGTATATAGTTGAGGGAGATTCGGCTGGCGGTTCAGCAAAAACTGGCCGCGATAGCCGTACGCAGGCGATTTTGCCTCTGCGTGGTAAAGTGCTCAATACCGAGCGGGCTCGCTTAGACAAAATGTATGCCAATCGAGAGATCTTGAGCTTGATCAAAGGGGTAGGCGTAGGTATTGGCGATGCTTTTGATATTCGCGGACTACGCTATCACAGGATTATTATCATGACCGATGCCGATGTCGATGGTAGCCACATCGCGACGCTGCTAATGACGTTTTTCTTCCGCTATATGCGGCCAGTTGTGGAAGGCGGGCACATATATCTAGCTAAACCGCCACTGTTTAAGCTGAAATTATCCCAAAGCAAACAAGAGTATTTATATAATGAGGAGGCGCTTGAAGCGCGGTACGATGAGCTAATTGCGGCACGCAAAGAGAAGGGTGTTCAGATTGATTTAAACGATTCACGGGCAAAACAAGCTGGCCTGAGCGAGTCGGCCCTACAACGCTATAAGGGTCTCGGTGAAATGGATGCTAGTCAACTCTGGGAAACGACTATGAACCCGGAAAATCGAGTGCTGGTACAGGTTAAGCTCGAGGATGCTGAGCGCGCTGATGCTATCTTTACGAAGTTAATGGGCGATGATGTCGAAGTGCGCAAGAATTTTATTCAAGCTAATGCTAATAAAGTCAGTCTTGATGAGCTAGATGTGTAAATGGACGAGAAGAAGGATAGGAATATGAAACCAGAGTCAAAAAAACCAGTCGAAGGCGAGATTATCGAGCAGACTAACGACGTTAGCCATTCAAAGTCTGTCGAGATTCGAACAGTAGAAGATGTTATGGAGGATAGCTTTATCCGGTATTCAATGTCGGTCATCGTTGATCGTGCTTTACCGGACGTACGCGATGGTATGAAGCCAGTTCATCGCCGTATTGTGTACGTAATGGATAAAATGGGTATCGGGCCGACAGCTAAGACCGTGAAAAGTGCGCAGATTGTCGGTGAAGTGATGGGTAAATATCATCCACACGGCGATAGTTCGATTTATGATGCAATGGTGCGTATGGCTCAGGATTGGGTGGAGCGCTATCCGTTGGTTCAGGGCCAAGGTAACTTTGGCTCAATGGATGGCGACCCGCCGGCAGCTATGCGTTATACCGAAGCAAAAATGACTCGGGTGTCAGAGTCGCTTTTGGCAGATATTGATAAAGAAACGGTTGATTTTCGCGATACATATGACTCTACGCGCCAAGAACCGATTGTTTTGCCTGCTAAATTGCCGAATTTACTGTTGAATGGGCAAGTTGGTATTGCTGTTGGTATGGCAACTAATATTCCGACGCATAATCTAGGCGAGGTGGTTGATGCAACGGTTACGCTGATTGATAATCCGGAAGCAACGCTTGATGACCTCATGAAGTGTATCAAGGGGCCAGATTTCCCAACTGGCGCGGTGGTTTATGGCGGCGCGCCGATGCGCCAAGCTTATGCGACCGGCCGCGGCAGCGTGACGATACGGGCGGTGGCAAACATTGAAGAAACCAAACGCGGCCGTCATCAAATTATAGTTTCTGAGATGCCTTATGGCGTGAATAAAGCAACGCTTATCGAGAAAATTGCCGATTTGGTGCACGAGAAAAAGATTACGGCGATCAGTGCTTTGCGCGATGAGTCGGCTCGCGGTAATGTACGGGTGGTTATTGAGCTCAAAAAAGACTCTTATCCGAAGAAAGTACTCAACCAATTATACAAATTGACGGCGTTACAGACTAACTTCCACTACAATATGCTAGCTTTGGTGCCGAGTACTGACGATGCGACACGTCTGCAGCCGCGCGTTTTGGGTTTGCATGATATTCTGAATGAGTTTATCAAACATCGCCGCCAAGTGGTACGCCGCCGCACAGAGTACGAGCTACGCAAGGCTAAGGAGCGAGCGCATATACTGGAAGGTTACAAAATTGCACTGGACAATATCGACGAGGTAATTAGAATCATCCGGGCTAGCAAGACGCAAGATGAAGCCGAAAAGGCGCTCATCGAAAAGTTCTCACTGAGCGTTATCCAGGCCAAGGCGATTCTGGCAATGCAATTGCGCCGGCTGACGGGTCTAGAACGCGAAGCTATCGAGAATGAGCTAGCTGAGTTAATGAAAAAGATCGCGTATTTTGAAAAAGTTTTGGCTGACGAAAACGAAATCCTTCGCATCATCAAAGAGGAGTTGCTAGAAATTAAAGATAAATATGGTGATGACCGTTGTAGTAAAATTATCAACACCGAAGTCGGTAAGTTTAGCGATGAAGAACTAATCCCAGAAGAGGATACTGTTGTGCTGTTGACAACGGAAAATTACATCAAACGCACCTTGGCTAGCGATTATCGCCGTCAAAATCGCGGCGGCAAGGGTAAACGCGGTATGACCACTAAAGAGGAAGACGTTATTGATCAGCTAGTACCAGCTGGAACACATGATTGGCTGTTGTTTTTCACGAACAGGGGTAGAGTGTTCCGTCTGAAGGCCTACGAAGTGCCGGCAGCTAGCTTAGCAGCAAAGGGCGTAGCAGCGGTCAATTTATTGCAGCTACAGCCAGAGGAAAAAATTACTTCAATTATCAATCTAGCTAAAGATGTAAATGTTGATGAAGGTTACCTATTTATGGCGACAACCAAGGGTACAGTCAAGAAGACAGCGATTGCTGACTATTCAAATATTCGCACCAATGGTTTAATTGCTATTAATTTGGATGAAGGCGATGAGTTGCGTTGGATCAAGCAAACTACTGGCAAGAACGATGTGATTATCTCGACTTCAGCTGGACAAGCGGTTCGCTTTAGCGAGGAGGAGTGTCGTCCGATGGGACGTGCTGCTCGCGGTGTGCGTGGTGTGCGACTACGAACGGACGATAGTGTTGTAGGTATGGATATTGTAACTTCAGCTGATCAAAAATTGCTGGTGATGAGCGCAAACGGGTTCGGTAAAGTAACCAAGGTAGCTAATTTCCCGAGTCACCGCCGCGGCGGCGTCGGCGTGAAGGCTGCTGTTGTTACGGCAAAAACTGGTCCGATAGTTGCTGTTCAAACGCTTGAGAAGGATGCGATTGAGGCAATTATGATTAGTCAAAATGGACAAACTATCCGAGTGTCGCTTGACGATATTCCAGCGCTTGGCCGTACTACTCAGGGTGTTCGAGTGATGCGTATTAATGACGGAGATACAGTTTCATCAATGGGGATTATACGTGATACAGACGAAGGAGAAAAATAGCGGATGGTAGTATCCCCGTATATAATAGCTTTTGCTGTTGGTTGGGCTATGGCGCAGTGCGGTAAGTATGTCGTTGCTGCTATTAAGATGCGTACCTTGAAAGTGTTTGATCATCTGTATATATCGGGAAATATGCCAAGCGCTCATAGTGCTACGATGATGTCGCTAGTATCGATTATCGGTTTGAAAGACGGAGTCGGCAGTGGTTTGTTTGGTTTGGCATTAGCTCTAGCAGCGATTGTGATGTACGACGCATTGATGGTACGGCGATCTGTTGGCGAGCAGGGCGAGGCTATCAAGCAAGTTATTGATATCTCGAAATTTGATGTATCGAAGCCGCGTAGCGCTAAGGGACATACCCCTTTGGAGGTGGTAGTCGGTGCTGTAATTGGCTTACTAGCGGGTATCGTTGTATTTTTAGCTACAAAAAACTAGCGATAAGGTGTTGACTTGATTAGGTTGGAGCGCTACAATAGTGAACAGTCTGGTTGCGAGAGGTAAACTTACAAATTTCATCTTAGCAGTCAGGTTAAGTAATTTAACAATTTGATTGTGCAATTATCATCGTCAGTCTATTTTTGAGTAGACGCTTCAAATGAAGCATCTTTATGGAGAGTTTGATCCTGGCTCAGGATGAACGCTGGCGGCGTGCCTAACACA
>JABZJV010000038.1 GCA_015257605.1 Nanosynbacter sp.
AACCAGCTAATCCAAACCAGCCAGGACAAGGTCCTGAACAAAATGGTGGCCAACCCAACCCAGAAAAACTTCCGTTCTTTGAGGATCTCGATAGGTACGCTCGTCTTTTGGCTCTCGAGGAATCTAAAGGTGGCAATAGAGGCATCATTAGCCGTATTTGGACTAGCCGAGAGAATAGGCGGCGGGCAGAGCGCCTCAGCTATATGCGCGACGTAGAGGATGATTTGCGGGAGCAAGTCATGGAGCATTTGTCCGAGAAGGTCAATGCTAAGCGCCAGAGAGGCGAATATAACGGTACCGACGACGAAATTGCGCAGCAAATGTCCGACGAGATGTTTGATGAGCAACGCAGAATATTTGGCATGATACAGCGGAAGAAGAATGAGGCTCTAGAAGAAGAAGCTGGCAAGTGGCATAACCGCGTTTTGGCGAAATTGGGCAGCTTCATTGCTGCTAGAGGATCTAAGAAGAAGAGCAATCTGAAAGCTGGTGCGGTTGGTTTTGCGCATGGCGCTGTCAAGGGCACGGCAGTTGGCATAATTTCAGGCCTCTTTGGTGCCGTTTGGCCAATATCGATGGCTGCTGGCGCGGTTGCCTCGTTCGCTGGCGATGCTGCTATTAGGCGTGGTGTTCGTCTAGACGCTATGCAACAACGCCGCAAAAAACGCGGGATAAGGGAAGTTGCTGGCGATGATGAATTTAGTCAGATTAAAGAAGCGGCTGGCAGAATTGGCGGATTGCAAGGTCAACAGCATGTTGCCGACGAATTGTTTAAGCGAACCCGTAAAGCGGCCGAGAAAGATCGAGATAAAATCTCGAGAGAAGTCGAGCAGCGAATAAAAGATAACGGGGTGGCTCTGGCTCTCGGTAGGCTTGCTGGCGGTGCTGTCGGCGGACTTGGCGGCCGCTGGGTTGGTCAGCAGCTCCACGACCATACGCCGGTAGGCCATATGGCCGATAGCTTGCGTGACAAGATAACGGGTGATAAGGCTGGGGCTGCTGCAGCTTCTAATTCAGGAGGTGGTGGTTCGGGAGGCGGTGGTTCAGGTGGTAATCCGGGTGGACCGCCGCCAGCACCGACAGAAACTGACTTCAGCGGTTACGCTGATAAATACCCGTGGGACTGGGCGGCTGATCAATTTGGCGAAAATAACGCTATATCTAAGTTGTATGAATTAGCTGACGCTGCAGCGCAGGATGGCCACAATATCCAGTGGCATGGCTACGGCGATACCCAATGGCTGTCGATAGACGGCAATAGCGATACAAAAACAGTCTTGGGGATTTTGAACAATTACAGATAATCCGATGGCATAAATAAAAAGGAGGGATAAATAAGTGTTTAACATTGACGATAATTTGCTAGCGGCAATCGGCTATAACGTCGCGACGCTGTCAGAGGAGAAGAAAAATCAATATCGGCGCGAGATATCCGAAGAGCTCAATCAACGGGCTTCTGCAGAAGTCTTGGCGCGATTATCAAAGCAAGAGGCGCTAGAATTCGAAGATGTCAATAGTAACCCAGACCGCACGCGGCGCTGGTTGGCTGAATTTCACGGCGATTATGCTAGCCGCCAGGATTACCAGGCTATCCGTGAATTGTTCGAAACTGACGAAGATGCGATGAGTTTCTACGCGTCTGCGCTGTGGATGCGTTATGCTGTGCCAGATTACGGCAAAATCATGCAAGAAGTCATGAATGAATACGTCGAAGAATTGGCCGATATGCGCCGCGCTGTCAATGAGCAGCTCGGTATTGCGTAGCAGCACTATAATCGGTATACTAAAGGCATAGGCAAGAGGGGGTGAAATGTTTCAATTAGACGATAAGTTTCTCGAAGAGGTGGGTCTGGGCAGCTTGCCAGACGACCAGAAAAAACTGTTTCTCGACCACTTTCGCGAGCAGCTAGAGCTGCGTGTTGGTTTGCAGCTTAGCGAGGGTTTGAGCGATATGCAGCTGGCGGAGTTTGAGAGTTTTATGGATCGCGATATGGTGCGGGTGACGTCCTGGCTGGACGCTAACGCGCCGGATTTCGAAAATGATCAGATTTATGTACAATTGAAAGCTAATGCGCCGGCTAATGTGCCGCAAAATGCGATACTAGCAGAGTACGCATCGCTGAAGTGGTTGGGCCAGCATCGTCCGAACTATCGCGAGGTGGTGATGCAGACGGTCAAGGCTCTCAAGGGAGAAGTCATCGCGAATCGCGATATGATTCTTCTAGGCGACGCGGGAGCATAGACTACGGCCGCGGTTGGGATTTAGGTGCTTGCAATTACAATTGTCGCGGTTGATGGTTGCGACTATCTTTGTAGCGGGTAGCCGCGCAAGAAAGCCTCGGCGCTGATAGTTTTGCCGCTCGGAGCGATTAGCTCGTCAATTGCTAGGTAGGTGCCGTCGGCGCATTTGATGTCAAGCGGTGTTTCTGGTTTTTGGGTGATGCAGGCTTTGGTGATGATCAGATCGTATTGGCCGATTTTTAGGCGCGAACGCGGATAAGTTAGGTGAGCGCGGATTTTGGCCTCTATTTGGTCTGCGGTTAACTGTTGCGGATCGAGGCGGCTGTCGTCTTTGCTGAGTAGCGAGCAATAGGTAGCGCGGCTATTGTCTTGCGGTGTTGGCTGCAGTATACCGTTTATGATGTCAGGTAACTTCTGCGTTAATAATTGCGCACCGAGCTGGCCGAGGGTTTGATAAAGCTCGGGCTGGGTCTCGGTAAAGTCTAGCGGGTAAGTTTCTTGGTGGTATATCGGGCCGGCATCCATCGCTTGTTCTAACCGCATGATGGTTACACCGGTGATTTTATCTCTGTTAGCGATAGCTGATTCGATAGGCGACGGGCCGCGATATTTTGGCAGCAGCGACGGATGAACGTTGATGATGCCAGGATGAAATAGGTTGATGATTGTTTGCGGGATAATCTTGCCGTAGCTAACCAAGACGCCAGTTGGCTGTGGCGTAATATTTTTTATATCACTTATGATATCTTTTAGTCGGTTTGGCTGCCAGACTGGAATGTGGTGCTGGCTAGCGAATTGTTTGACGGCAGGCTGGATAAGCTTGTTGCTGCGGCCGCGGCGGGAGTCTGGCTTAGTGATGACGGCCACGATATTAAAACCAGCTTCAACGAGCGCGCGCAGGCTATATAAGCTAAAGTCTTCGGTGCCGAAGAATACTATCGTCTGGCGGCTAATCCCAGAGGTCGGCGTTGTCTTTGACATATCTTTCGTAGTCGAGCGGATCGAGCTCGCCCTCGTCGTTTAAGCGGTAAAAAGCCTGGTGATCGTCGCGAATGTGGTCGACGAAAACGATGCCGTTGCAGTGGTCGATTTCGTGCTGCAAGACGCGCGCTAGAAAGCCATTGGCCTTGATGCGGATTTCGTTGCCGTCGATATTGATGGCTTTAACGCGGATTCTGCTGTAGCGGGGAACTTTGCCGTAAAAATCCTTGACACTTAGACAGCCTTCGTAGTCGTAGGTGATTTCGCCTTCGTACTTGACGATTTCTGGATTGATTAGCGGGATAAATTCTTGGTTGTCTTTGTCCTCGAAATCGGCGCGAACGATAACGACGCGCTCGAGGCGGTCAATCTGCACGGCGGCCAGGGCAGCGCTAATTTCGTGCGGCCGGGAATTCTCCCAGTCGATACTGGCATCAGTCATATCCTTGATAAGCTGGCGGGTTTCGTCGGAGACGACATGAACTCGCTGCGATTTCTGGCGCAGGTGCGGATTTGGCAGGGTAATGATAGCTTCTTTCTTCACAACTTTATATTATAACAGATTTGCCGGATCGATGTCGTATTGCCAGTGTGTTCGGGGTAATTGGCTGGCGATGGCGAGCAGTTTGGTGCGGTTAGTTGACTTGACGACGATTTGCCAGCGGTAAGTATCGCGAATACGCTCGTAGAAGGCTGGCGTCGGCCCGAAAATAGTAATATCAGGATATTCGCTGCGTAATTGAGCGGCGAATTTTTGAGAATTGCGGATGGCGGTGGCTTCGGTTTTGTATATGCAAGTTAGTTTGAGTAGATAAACAAACGGCGGAAAAATGCCGCGGCGGCGTTCGGCTATTTCGCTGGCGTAGAAGCTGGCGTAATCCTGGCGGATACCTTGGATAATGGTCGGGTTTTGCGGCTGATATGTCTGGACGACGACTGATGTTGGCTGGTCGTTGCGGCCGACTCGGCCGATGACTTGGGCGAGCAGCTGGAAAGTGCGTTCGCGCGTAGTGAAATCGGGCAGTGCTAGGCCGGCGTCAGCTTGAATAATACCGACTGTGGTCAGGCGGGGCAGGTCGAGGCCTTTGGCGACAACTTGGGTACCGATGATGATATCGATATGTCCGTCGTAGAGTTCTTGATAGCGTTGATTGAGGCTATTTTTGCTGGTGATGTCGCCGTCGAAGCGGGCGATGGCGGCCTGCGGGAAGAGCTTTTGCAGGTCGCTCTCAATCAGTTTGGTGCCGATGCCTTTGTGGACAATATCAGTGCTGCCGCAATCAGGACAGGCGGTGGGCACGCGTTCGCGGTATCCGCAAATGTGGCAAATTAGCGCGTGCTGGTCGGCGTGCAAAGTCATTGGAATAAAGCAGCGCGGGCATAAAGCGCTCCAGCCGCAATTCTGACAAAGAGTGGTGCTGGCGGTGCCGCGGCGATTGTGGTAAATCAGCGTTTGTTTGTTGTTTTCGAGATTTTGGTTGATAGTATTTAATAATAAGTCGGATAGAAAACGGTGGCGCAAAAAGCCGTTTTTCGATGTCATATCTACAACGTTTATAGAGGGGGTGATGATGTTTGGGTTGGCGCGGGCTGGTAAATTGATGATGGGCCGGCTAGTTTTGGCAGCGAGGTAATATTCGCTGACCAGCGGCGTGGCTGAACCTTGTATTACAGTAGCATGGTGATACCGGGCTAGAATAGCGGCTGTTCGCAAGGCAGAGTAACGCGGTGTTTGGTCTTGTTTGAGCGCTGGTTCGTGAGCTTCGTCGATAATGATCGCGCCGATGTTGTTAAATGGCATAAACAAGGCTGAGCGCGGACCGATAACGATATTTGGCTGGCTAGCATTGAGTGCTTGCAGCCAAGCGTGGTGGCGCTGGGCTTCGGTTTGTTGCGAATGGGTAGTGATGAGGTTAGGAAAAGAGTGCTGAAATTCGGCGATTAGCTGAGCGGTTAAGGCAATTTCTGGAACAATTACGATGACAGATTTGCCAGTAGCGATTAGTCTCTTGGCGTATTCAATGTAGACGGCGGTTTTGCCGCTGCCAGTGACGCCGTGCAGAATAACGGTGCCGTTTTTGGCGTTTAGCAGGTTGTCAATGGCGGCCGACTGGTCTTTGTTGAGTACAAAATGTGTTCTATCTCTTCGTGTTGCTGCAGTGCTGTTTGAGCTTAGAATGCGGCGTTTCTTGGTGAGGCCGCTTGGCAAGATGGTTTGTAAAACTAATGCCAGATGAGCGATGTAGTAATTACTCATCCATTGTGCAGTTTGCAACAACGGATGTGGTAACGGGGGTAGATCGAGGATTGTTGTAATTTCTTTTGTAGCGAATTCAGGCTTTGTAGTTTTTCTTACAACAATACCAATAAGTGATTGCCGGCCAGCGGGCACGACAACAATAGTACCGATGACTAATGGCTGCTGGCTATGGTAGGTGAATGTATCAGCGTCAGCTTTGATGATTTTAGCGGGTGCTATTAGATAATAATGCATCACTTAATTATACCTTGTCTACAGCAGTTTAACACGCTACTATAAGCATATGTATTTCGAGAGTAGATCGCAAGCAGGAAAG
>JABZJV010000039.1 GCA_015257605.1 Nanosynbacter sp.
CCAATGTGTTGCAATCGACCGCCGCTGCCGCCGAGCGCGTGTTTGAATTTTTGGACGAGCCGGAAGAACAGGCGGAAGGTAAGGATTTGGTGAAATTGGCTCACGTCAAGGGCGAAGTTGAATTTGACAATGTCGTCTTTGGCTACAAACCTGACCAAACCATCATCAAAGGTTTGTCGGCGCACATCAAGCCAGGTCAGCGCGTGGCGATCGTCGGTCCGACGGGCGCGGGCAAAACGACGTTGGTTAACTTGCTGATGCGATTTTACGAAATTAACAGCGGTGCGATCAAAATTGACGGCGTAGATATTCGCCAAATGAAGCGCAGCGAGGTGCGACAAATGTTTGGCATGGTGCTGCAGGACACCTGGTTGTTTAACGGCACGATTCGCCAAAATTTGCTCTATGGCAATCCAACAGCCAGCGAAGAAGAGATGGTCGCCACCGCCAAGGAGGCGCACGTTGATCATTTCGTACGGTCGCTGCCGGGCGGCTACGATATGGTGCTGGGCGAGGAAGCAACGAACATTTCACAGGGCGAAAAGCAGCTGCTGACGATCGCCCGGGCAATGCTGGCGCGCACGCCGATGCTGATTTTGGATGAAGCTACCAGCTCGGTCGACACCCGTACCGAAGTGCTCATCCAAAAAGCTATGGACAAATTGATGCAGGGTAAAACTAGCTTTGTTATCGCCCATCGGCTGAGCACCATCCGCGACGCTGATTTGATCTTGGTCGTCCGCGACGGCAACATCATCGAGCAAGGCAAGCACGACGAACTGCTGCAGCAGAATGGCTTTTACGCTGAACTGTACAATAGTCAGTTTGCTGAGTGATTGGGCGAGTGTTGATTATAAAAATATAAATTCTATACTATGATCATGAAAAGAATGATCACTGTTGCTGCGGTGCAAATGGAGATTGCGCCGCTGGATACTGTACGCAATTTGGCAAAAATAGAAAAGCTTGTTGGCGAGCTATGCAACCAACAGCCAGTCGACCTTGTGGTTTTGCCAGAAGACGTGCTGACTGGGCCGATTCCGTATAATTTAGAATACGCCTTGAGCGAATCGTCTGGTGAGGTTACGCGTCTGCGTCAAATAGCGTGTGAAAAGCAACTTTATCTGGTCGCTGGTTCGTTTATTTGTAAAGAGGGTGACGATTTCTATAATACAGCGCTATTGATTGATCCGTCGGGAGAGATACAACTTCGGTATCGGAAAAATCATTTATGGATTCCTGAACGTCGATATTTGGTGCCAGGGAATGAAGCCATGGTTGTTGATACGCCGATTGGTAAAATTGGTCTGGCAATCTGTTGGGATTTAGCTTTTCCAGAGTTATTCCGTTCAATGATTAAGCAGGGCGCGGAAGTTATTTGCATTCCATCATATTGGTCAACTGGGGGTAATAAGCCAGCGCACGCTGAAATCAAGGCTTCAAAAATGATGATAGATACGCTTTGTCTGGCGCGAGCGTTGGAAAATGAATGTTTGATAATCTATGCCAATGGCGCGGGAAAAGCTAAATATTACGTGGATGGCGAGATATATTCAGAAAACCAGGTTGGGTATTCGCAGATTTGCGCGCCGTTTTATGGCACGGTTGCAAAAATCGGCAGCAATAAGGAAGGTTATATAGTTTACGCTTACGACCGCAATATCGCTGAACGCGCCGAAGTAGTTAACCAGCTTCGTGCTGATATTTCGTGGATGTAAGCCAGAGAGCTGTCTTTAGCCCCGCCGCAAAATATCCAACACGCCAAATTTTCCAGTTAATATGGCCTGGTCGATGATGTGTGGCGTGAGGGCGGCGATGAGTTCTTTGGGTTTGGTGTCGCTTGGTAAGCCCAGTGTCGTGTTCAGCGCGTACACGTAAAATTGATAGTGGTGCATGCCAAATGGCGGTTGCGGCCCGTTCCAGCCAGGCCGAACCCAACTGGTCACCCCTTCGACGGCATCCGCGGGTAGTGATTCGCCAGCTATTTCAGTAGTTTTGCCCGGCAAATTCCAAACCGTCCAATGGTAAAATCCATCGCGTCCAGGCGCGTCTGGATCGTGGCAGACGATTGCCAGGCTTTTGGCGTCTGCCGGTACGTCGCTGATTTCGAGCGGCGGGCGCTGGTTGCCGCCGAGCTTGGAGTAAATTTTTGGTATTTTAGCGTTTTCGGCGAACGCAGGACTAGATATCTTCATGATTTAATTTTACCATGCCAGTGTCGTCAGGTGTGAGGCGCGGTAAAATACGAAACCTTAAACACAGTAACTTGCTGAAGCAAAACAGTTTTCGATCAGTTTTATCAATAGCTGGTTTACCGAACAACCTCTGGAGAGCTACTGGGCTGTATGCTAAAATAAACATGTGAGATATGCTTTTGTTTTCGTGAGTATAGTGGCGATTTGGCTGGCTATGCTGCTGTTAGTAAATACGAGCATTGATCCCTTATTTTTGTATATTTGCGTGTTAGTTTTGACGCTGGTGTTGTACTTCATTGGGTTCCGGAGGGCGAGGTAAGTGCGCGTATTATTTGTGGTTCGGGCGTTGTTTCGGGTGTGGCGAGCTTGGCGCAGCGATCAAATATGGCTCAAAGTTTTATCAGACGAATGTCAAAGATTAGGCGGCGTGTATGTCAAGTTTTTACAGCATTTGGCATCGACTGAACTGATGGCTCAGGTGTATGCCGCGTCTGGATATCGGCTGGATGCTTTTGATGATGTGGCAGTTGAGCCAATTGATGTTGCCGAGGTTTTACGGCAAGAGTTGGGTAGCAAAGCCAGTCAAATAGTCGTTGATAGAGACCAGCCGTTTGCTACGGGTTCGTTCGCTCAGGTTTATCATTGTCGCATCGTTGACCATCCAAATAACCAGTATATTATCAAGATTCTTCGCCCCAGCGTGGTGCGCTATCTGAGTTTTGACTTTGTGGCGCTGCGTTTTTGCTGTTGGGCGGGGCAGTTTATGCTAAAAAATGATATTTTTCCGTTGGTTGAAATTGCTGATGAATTTATCAAAACCACCAAGCGTGAAACTGATTATCAGCGCGAGCTAATTACAGCCCAGGCTATTCGTGAATACTTTACTAAACGTACCGACAGAGTTGTGGTGCCAGAGACGCTGGCTGACTATTCAACGCGGCGGATATTGGTTCAGGACTATATAGACGGCTTGCCGCTAACCAAAGTGGTGGAACAAGCGCAGGCGGGGCGCGACACCTACCAGCTTGTCAAAGACCAGCTTGGTTCTGATATGCAGCAGCAATTGGTGACGGTCGGCAGCGAGTTTTTGATCGCAATTTTACAAGCAGATATCATTATGGCCGATCCGCATCCAGGCAATATTTATTTGCTGAGAGACAACAAAATTGCACTCATCGACTTTGGTTTGGCGGTGGCAGCGCCGCAACATCGCGCCTCGTTTTATCACATGATTGTGCAGTATCGCGCGCTGTATGAAGATCGAGCTGACATGGGTTTATTGGCACTGGCGATGCTGGCGTTTTATGATCATACGCTGTATCAAGCGCTGGATGCGATCGCCAAAGATCGTAGCTTGACGCGCACTATTTATGAATATGCGAACACGCTGCTTCAATCGACAACCAGCACGTTCGCTGCCAATCGGCAGATAACGCAACTGTTTCTTAACGAACTGAACGCCGGCAATCGGTTTGCTGTCAGGTTAGACAGTGTTAATATTATGTTGCAGCGCGGTTTGTATCACTATTTGGCATCGGCGCGGCTGGCGTGCGGCGATGAATATCGAAGGACACATTATTGGCGGATTGTCCACGACGCCCTGGAATTGGCCGAGGTTCACGCTAATATCTATGGAATCAGCGAGGCGGTGTGTTCGTCGCCGATGAGTATTGAGCTGGCGCAAGAAATAGTGATGGACTGGATGAGCAAGGTTGCGGAGCGTGACAGAGCCGCCTACGCCATGTTGTTACAAAAAGGAGAATTATCATGAAGCAATTACAACAATGGGTGATGCAAGTTCGCTATCCGTATGCCGCGGGAATCATCGCCGTGATGTGGATTGGCACGGCGATTTTTGCTTACCTGAAACCCGACGTCCCGCTTGAATTTTTGGTCGGAAGCCTTGCTGTCAGTACTATCATCATTGCGATCACTGGACTGTCGGAAGCCCGCTAAATTTTACAGTAAAATAAGCAATTTTTATACGCTTTACTAATGTACGTCATTTACAATAAGAATCCGCATGAAGCCTAAAACCACTGCTCAAAAAATACTAGAATTTTACGACAGTCTGAAAAATATTGACATAAATTTGCCGGAAAAATATCGCCTAATCAATCCATTCGCTGGCGCTAATCAGCAGCAAATAACACAAATAACACAAATAACACAGCGGTTTTATCGTCAGCACTATCATGATAATAAGCGGCGATTTATGATTTTGGGCAGTTTGTAATTATTATGAAAATGCAGCTCTGAAAAAATGCCTCTATCCTTTTATCGTAGATTCGCTGAGGCGCCAGATCGATTTTAATATTGATACGTCTGTTTGCTTTTGTATCGGCAGCGGTGATAATTTTAAGTTTTTAAGCAATATAAATAATGAGCATCATTTCTTTGATACTATCGTGCCGTTGGAGCATCCGCGGTTTATTATGCAGTATAATGCGGATCGCAAAGAAGAGTTTATGCAAAAGTATGTAAATATTTTCAGACAATACGGTATGGGGAAATAATAGCGAACGACATTAATCCAATAATTGCGATATAATTTAATAATGATCACCGATCAACTCCTCGCCAAATACCCCATCATCTCCGACCAAGTTGACGCCAAAGAACTCGGCGTCTTGCTGCGAGAATTGGAAAAGGTGCTGCGAAGCGGCGTGACTGGTAACATTGTGGAATTTGGCTGTTATGTCGGCACGACGAGTTTGTTTATTCGACGGCTGCTGGACGCCTATAAATTTACCGGTGAATTTCATGTTTACGATTCGTTTATGGGATTGCCAGAAAAAACCCAAGCTGACAACAGCGCTGCGGGCGAGCAGTTCAAGGCTGGTGAACTCTTGGCGCCGCGCAAAACCTTCATTCAGAATTTCAAAAAGGCTGACTTGAAAATACCAACTATTCACAAGGGCTGGTTTGCTGATTCCACTCCTGAGGACGTGCCGGAAAGTATCATCTTTGCGTTTTTTGACGGTGATTTTTATGAGTCAATTGCCGATTCATTTCGTGTGTGCGGCGGCAAGTTTCATAGAAAGGCAACCATCATCGTCGATGACTATGCCAATGAAGCTTTGCCAGGCGCCGCGCGAGCGGTTGATAAGTGGCTGGCAAACAATCGTCAATATACGTCGAGAACGGAGTCTAGCCTGGCAATTATTCACATCCTTTAGTACTGTTTTTCTTAAAGTAGCTTGACTTTTTATAGTACCTTGTATAACATAGTACTATGTATAATGAAAATACAAGGAGCATAGCATGAGAAGAATCGATATTATCAAGCGGGCGGGGCGCAATCTCCGCCAGTCGAAAGGCCGGACGATTTTGACGGCGCTGGCGATTTCGGTCGGGGCGTTTACGATTGGGTTGGCGCTGATGGCTGGCGAGGGCGGTCGGTTATACACCAATAGTATGGTTGATGCGGCTGGCGATAAAAAAGTGATTATGGTTCGCAAAAAAATTGAGTCGAACAATAAGGAAGAAAAATTACCAGAGTACGGCGCGTCGGAAAAAACAGAAA
>JABZJV010000040.1 GCA_015257605.1 Nanosynbacter sp.
CCAATCTCAACATAACTCATATAAAACATCCAACCAGCAAACAGCAAGCCCGCCACCGCGCCAAGCTGCGCGCCCCACATAAACCACTTCGGAAACTTCGCACCCGCTAGCAGCGCCACCGCAATTGTCACCATCACTGGCAGCGTCATCATACCAATAAAACTATTAGGAAAGCCAAGCGGTGCCGCCGACCAATGGTTCGCCACCGTCGAACAGCTCATCGCCGCGTTCAAGTCGCAGTTCAGCACGGCATGCGAATTTTTAGCGAGCGTCAGCGATTCAATCGATAATACAAACGAAGCCAACAAGCCCAAGCCGCTACCAACCAGCATCAATAGCGCCGCCAACTGTTGGCGCTTTGACTCTTTGCTTGGCAACAGCTTGCGCAACTTCTCAAACATAAAAACTTACCTCGCTAATCGTTGGCAGAGGCAGCCCGCGCCACATATTTTGCATCTGGCTATCAGCGCTTAGCGCGATAATCGTCGGATACTCAACGATATCGTACGTCCGACAAAAATCACTGCCCTCAGCCGAATCTGGGTCAATTTCCTCAATCGTGTGCCCTGTCTGCCGATTAAAGTCATGCAAAAAATCTATAACTCGGCGCGCGTAATCGCTTTCCGCCCGATACACTACGACTACCCGCATTATTCCTGCCCTTTCTGGCGGCGCTGCTCTAATATTTTGACGAAATCATCCAACGTCTTGAACTTTTGAAATACGCTGGCGAAGCGCACATATGCGACTTCGTTACGTTTTGCTAGCTCGTCAAGTACAAACTCGCCAATCAAACGAGACTCAATCTCGCTCTCACCCAAGCTATGCGCACGATCTTCCACAGCATCGATTATTTCCTCCAATTCAACTTCCGATTTGAAGAACTTGCCAACTGAACGGCGAATCGAGTTAGCTAACTTTGCCCGCTCAAACAATTCGCGAGCTCCGCTAGATTTAATAACTGCCAAATTCGGACGTTCGATTCGCTCATACGTCGTAAAACGCTTGCCATCGGGGGTTTCGCGGCGGCGGCGAATCGTAATACCGTCAGCCGACTCTCTCGACTCAAGTACGCGACTGTTGCCGATTTTAATCCCTTTCATTTAGTCCTCGTCGTTATGCTTATTTTTTCGGCGACGCCGCAAAAAGGCTGGCGTATCGTCTTCGTCATCCTCATCAACCGAACTGCCCCATATATCTGCCGTATCCTCGCTAGCAAATTGTGCTGCTGCCGACTGATGCGACAAGTCCATATCAATGTCATCTACAGCTTCGCTAATTGATTGCGTTTGAACAGCCGATGCTTGTTCTACTGGCGCCGTCAATTCCTCTGCCTGCTGCTGATAGTATGCATTATCAAAGCCAGTCGCAATCACGGTGATAATTAACTCGTCTTCTAATTCCGGCTTCAATGTGGCACCGAATATAATATTAGCATCTGGGCTAACAGCACTAGTGATAATTTCGGCAGCCTCTTGAATTTCCGCCATACTCATATCGTAACCGCCAGTGACATTAAAGAGTACGCCCTTAGCACCATCAATCGATACCTCAATCAGCGGCGATTCAATTGCTTGCTGCGCTGCTTGTGCTGCCCGGCCTTCACCACTAGCCCGACCAATACCCATTAACGCTGATCCAGCATTACTCATAATGGCCTTGACATCGGCAAAGTCGAGATTAATCAAACCATGCTCAGTTATCAGCTCTGAAATACCCTGCACACCTTGGCGCAGTACATCATCGGCAATCTTGAAAGTCTCAAGCAGTGGCGTTCGACGATCAATAGTCTGCAGCAATCGATCATTCGGGATAGAAATTAGTGTATCAACTTGCCGGCCCAACTGAGCAATCGCCCACTCAGCATTAGCCCGACGCTTTTCACCTTCAAAACTAAACGGCTTGGTAGCCACGCCAACAGTCAAAATACCGAGATCGCGCGCTACTTCAGCTACCACATGACCCGCTCCCGAGCCAGTTCCACCACCAGCACCAATCGTCACAAACACCATATCAGCTCCCTCTAGCGACTCGCGAATTTCATCAATCGACTCGCGGGCTGCCGCTTCACCAACGGCTGGATCGGCCCCGGCTCCCAAACCATTCGTGGTATTATGACCCAAGTGAATTTTGACATCAGCTTTTGAATTATGCAAAGCCTGCGCGTCTGTATTCATAGCTATAAACTGGACACCATTTAGCCCTGCGTCTTTCATACGGTTAACCGCCGAACCGCCGGCGCCGCCTACGCCAACGACTTTGATGCTTGCGAATGTTTGGATTTCGCTCGGTTTTACCTCTGGCATTATAACTCCTTACCCCTTATTCTCTGGATCTTATTTCTAGTATATCACCTATGGCCGAAACCTGTTAAATAGCGAACGGAAAAGCCCGCCTTTACTGCCCGACTTGCTAGAATCAACCGCAGCACTATGATAGCCGTCAGGATTAATATCAACCAACATTAAGCCAATTGCCGCCGCAAATTCAGGTTTATCAACATTATCGACTACGCCGCCATAACCCTTAGCTTTACCTTTACGAACAGCTACGCCGAGCTGGGCTTTGGCAAATTCAACGATACCTTTCATGTTAGCCGTCCCGCCAGTTAGGACAGCACCGCTCGGCAGACGTCCGGCACGACCAGCTTTCTTCAATTCTTTGTTGACCGCTTCAAAAATCTCTTCTAACCGCGCCTCAACAATTTCATCAATATCGGCAATATCAAATTCTAGACTCTCGCCATCATGTTTAATCGAAACTTTGCTAGATTTGTTGCGGTTAGTAGCCGATGCATGTTTTAGCTTTACCTCTTCAGCTATTTCTGGATCAATTTTCAGTCCAATCGCCAAGTCGTTCGTTATATTAATGCCGCCATACGGTACCACGCCAATATATTGCAGATCACCCTCTTCATAGATTGCTACGCCAGTAGTCGCCCCGCCGAGATCGATCACCGCCACGCCATTTTCCATCTGAGAATCGTCTAGCACGGCCTTAGCCGCTGCCATTACCGACGGCACCACGTCATTCGGCCGCACAGTAGCGCCCTCAACCGCCTTTTCGAGATTTACTACATACGGCGCCATCGCCGACACCACATTAGCGCTAATCTCGAGGCGCGTGCCCGTCATGCCTAGCGGGTTCTTAACTCCGCCCTGCCCGTCAATCGTGTAGCTAAACGGTACGACTTTCAATATTTTGCGGTTAGCTGGCACTTTGCCAGTCGTTGCAACATCTTCTATGCGATAAAGATCGTCTTCGTTAACTTCGTGGTCAGCCATACCAACGGCAATCATACCGTCAGTACGCGTACTCATAATGTGCGAACCATTTATACTAACAGTCGCATCATTGACTTGGTAGCCGCTCATTCGCTCAGCATCGCCCAAAGCCTTATCAATCGCCTCGGACGGTCCGTTCAGGTTCGAGACCGAGCCTTTGCGCATACCGCTGTTCGGGTATTCGCCAACGCCAACGATTGTCGGCGTGCCAGTCGTCGTATCTACATGCCCGACCACGCACCGAATCATCGTAGTTCCGACATCTATACCAACTGCATATCGAGATTGTTCTTGCATATAGGGATATTATAGCATAACCCGTATAGTTATTTACAACTGTGTAATAATTTCAGCACCGTTTTCGGTAATCAAAACTGTGTGTTCAAAGTGTGCAGCCAAACTACCATCGCGCGTACGAATCGTCCAGCCATCATCTTTATCAGTAACGATTTTCTCGCCGCCCAGCGTCGCCATCGGCTCGATAGCAATCGTATCGCCCGGGTGCAACAGTACGCCAGTGTGTTTGCGGCCGTAGTTCGGCACATCTGGCGGCATATGCATTTTCAAACCAACACCGTGCCCAACCAATTCGCGGATAATTCCTAATTTGCCGTCTTTCAAAACTTTTTCAATCGCAGCCGCGATGTCGCCAGTACGAACATCGCCTTTAATTGCATCAATCCCGGCATACAAACTTCTCTCGGTGGTTGTTAACAGGTGTTTGACAGCGCCTTTCGGCTTATCGTCAACCACCATCGTGAAAGCGCTATCTGTCTTCATATCTTTATAAGTAATCACCAAGTCAAAACTCACCACATCGCCCTTTTGAAAGATATAATCGCTCGCCGGGCTATGCACGATTTCGTCGTTAGTACTGATACAAATAACCCCCGGGAAGTTCACCTCATCTGTTTTGTAAGTCGCCGAAGCACCATATTCTTTTATCTTGCCGTCAACGAACGCATCAATATCTTTTTCGCTCATGCCGGCATGAATGTAATCGCGAATGTCTTGGAAAATCTGCGCTAACTTCTTGCCGCCATCGCGCATAGCCTGAATTTGCTCGGGAGTTTTCTCGCCAGTGATTAAACGATCCTGCACGCCTGCAATTCCTCCATGATACGATCGTGAACCTGACCAACCGTACCTGTTCCGTCCAGATGCGCGATATTAACTCCGTGCTCTGTCAAATAATCAAGAACTGGATACATCTCGTGCCGATAAATCCGTAAGCGCTCATCAATTACCTCGGGCGTATCGTCGATACGGCCGCGCACCTTCAGGCGGTGCAGCAACTCAGCACGCGGCACCTCCAAAACAATCACCAACGCAACGTCCCGACCATGCTCAGGACGATGCTCAATCAACCATTTTGCTTGTGCTAATTGCCGCGGATAACCGTCTAGCACCACGCGATCGATATCTTTGGCTCGGTCTAACGCTTCACCGATTAGTTTATTCACCTTTTCTGGATCAACCAAGCCGCCAGTCCGCATCTGCGCAAATAGCTCGGGATCGCGCGTGTCGCGCAGCAGCTGGCCCGCACTCAACCAGCGCCAGCCATTACGCGCTGCCAGCATTTGCCCTTGGACACTTTTACCTGCGCCAGCCGGGCCAAAAAATACAATCATGATACCTTCTTTCTGTTAATCCAACTTTTGTTTTACAATACGAGCAATCGCCGCACCATCCGCCGCATTGCCAACTTGCTTTTTAACTGCGCCAATAACCTGGCCCATTGCCTGCGGCCCAGTTACGCTAAGTTCGGCTATTTTCGCCTCGATAATCGCCGCCAGCTCAGTTTCATCTAGCTGCTTCGGCAAATATGCCTGCAGAATTTCAATTTCCCGCTCTTCTGGTTCGGCCAAATCTGGACGGTTGTTATCGCGGTAGATTTTAGCCGATTCGTTGCGTTTTTTGACTTCGCGGGCAACGACTTTTTCGATTTCTTCATCGCTCAAACCTTCATCGCGCTTGCCTAGCTTAACCTCTTCATTCAGAATTGCTGCCGTCAGATTACGCAGCGTCTCGCCAACAAAACGATCGCCGCTAAGTAAAGCGGCTTTCATTTCATCTTTAATTCGCGCCTTCAGCGCCATTGGCTAGCGAACTCCCAAACGCAACTTCTGCGTCTTTTCCGCCTTGCGCATACGGCGAACAATTGCCCTGCTGCGCCGTACTGTTTTGCTAATCGGTTTTTCAAAGCGCATTGACGCTCTGGCTTTCTGCATCACGCCGCTTTGCAAAAGCCGGCGGTTGAAACGGCGAAGAACGTTTTCATTCGCCTCTTTCTCGTCTTTACGTGTAACTCGTACCATATCGTTATGCATTATATCAGATGAGGAATACTTTTGCAAAGCAAAATTTTACCC
>JABZJV010000003.1 GCA_015257605.1 Nanosynbacter sp.
GTATCGTCGTCATGACAAATTTCGATCAAGACGAGAAAAGCCGCACCGCTTTAGAAAACGATGCCGACGCCTACCTGATTAAGGCTGAAATCACGCCGCGCCGCCTAATCGAAATCATTCAGCAACTCGGCAGCTAGACAACACCCAGCTCTGCTGCTATAATATCAACAGTTCGGCTCTATCGTCTAGCGGTTAGGACACCGGGTTCTCATCCCGGCAACCCGGGTTCGATTCCCGGTAGAGTCACCATAAAGGGATTATGATGCTCTTCGGAGTCTTTTTTTGTATGTAGATTTAATATAATGGACCGCTGCATTACCCCCATACTACAATAATCGCCTCGGTGTTATAATGAGCGTATGCAGCAAATAGTCCTAGTTATAAAAGCGCAAACTAGTGGTGAAGTGCAGGATATTTTAGATAGAATAGGAATCAATAAAGATTCTTCTGATAAATGTGAGGCTATATCCGAACAGTTGTTTCTTGTAACAATAAAACGCAGTAAGCAAATAGATCCTCAAATATACGTTAAAATTAATGAAAATCTTAAAATAGGCATATTGAGCGATTCGAGTTCTCGCAAACGGGCAGAAGAAGTTTTCAAGGCTGTCTATGAAGTGGAGATTCAATTACGTAAGTTGCTGCTGTATCTGCCTGATTTAATTGAGGCATATTATGATATTTTATTGCAGCACGGAAAATATCTAGACAAATGTAAATCAAAGGATACTGAAAATAATTTAATTTTCAAAAAGAATTTAGATACACTGGTTTCTTATTTAACCCTAGGCGAGATAATAGAAATTCTAGGATACGATTTCTCATGGTATTCGCATCAGTTAACTGCTAACGATCTGAATGAGTTACTAAACAATAGCAGCTCTTTTGACGACTTCAAAGCAAAGTTTGGCGAGAAATGCAAAGCTATTATTATCTGGGATGTGATCGCCAAGGAAATCTTGCAAAAGGATATATCTTGGAAGGATATGAAAATCAAGTTAAATAAGCTGAAGGAGTATAGAGATGCCGCAGCTCACCATAATCATTTTATAGAGAAGAAAAAAGAAAGTGCTATAAAACTAGCTGAGGAAATTAAAAAAGACATTAAACTTCCAGCGAAGTTGTCATTATCTCCAGAGCAGCAGGCTCAACTACAAATCCTTAATAAACAAATAGTAGATAGTCTAAAAAGTGTACAGAATGCATATTTTAACACCGAAGCAATTAGACAAGTAGTAGAATATCAGCAATCTTTAGTATCCAATGTGATCAAAAAGTTTAGTACACCAAGTTGTCTCGAAATATTAAACAAAGCTTGCCCGACAATTAAAAATATAGACGAGTCACTTCCAAAGCTAACATCTTACATACTCTCTACCCAACACAGCCTTCAATCTTCCAAGATAGGATTAGGAGATAACAAACATATCAATAGCAAAAGTATTGAGAAAGATACGCCAAATGAATAGAAAAAGAAAATCTAAAAACTCCAAAAATATTGACCCAGCTATAGCTCCTATGTATAATCCTAAACATAAAGCGTCCGAGTTCCAGTCACGCCGGAACGAGCTGGGTGTCAAAAACACCACGGGAGTGAAGCCGTAAAGTCACACGACCGAAATCGCGATCCATCGTAGAGCCGGTACTGAGCGCTATAATTCAGTAATGAACTATAGAACAAGGATGGGACCGCGGGAGGTCTCTTTTTTGATCTCTCGTTCCTTGGGTAAATAATATAAATTTATTGTGCCTGAGGAGGTCTTTACCGTGGATAAGAAATTAAACAAAGAAAACTTAAAAATTGCTATTCAAAAAGATGGACGGCTTACCGAAGACTCTCTGAGAACACTGCGGATGATGGGTCTTGAGTTCGAGGTGTATGGCCGTAGACTTTTTGCTGCATGCCGCAATTATCCAGTTGAAATCTTGTTTTGCCGCGACGATGATATACCTGGCTATATAGAGCGCGGCGTTGTAGACATTGGCATTGTTGGCCAAAACGTTTTACGTGAAGCTGGAGTTACTGCTACGCGTGAAGTTCTGCGTCCGGGATTTGGCTATTGTAAGCTTGTTGTCGCTGTTCCTAAAGAATCAAATATTACTACGATTAAAGATTTGCAAGGAAAAATAATTGCTACAACTTTCCCAAACACGACTAGAAAATATTTTGCGAAACGCGGTATTGACATTAAAACTACTGTGATAGCTGGATCGGTTGAAATTACACCTGCACTTGGGGTGGCAGATGCGATTGTTGATATAATGGCTAGCGGCAGCACTCTTTTATTAAATGACCTACGGCCCATAGAAACAATTCTAGAGACCGAAGCCGTTCTTATTAGAAATGAAAAGAAGCTTTCAAAAGACAAGGAAGGTCTAATTACTCAGATGCTAGTTCGTCTTGAGTCGGCACTTGCTGCAAGGAATTTGAAGTATATTATGATGAACGCGCCCAAAGAGAATATCGATAAAATTAAAAATATCGCCCCTGGACTTGACGCTCCAACTGTAGTGGAATTAACGAAGCCCGGTTGGCTGGCCGTACATGCCGTCATGGATGAAGATGAGTTTTGGAAGGTAGCTAACAAATTGAAAAGTCTTGGCGCGCGCGGGATTCTCGTGTCACCGATTGAAAAAATCATAGCATAAGGAGGATGTATGACAATTAGAGAATTATACGAAATCATAGAGAGCAGACGCAATAGCGATGAAAGCATGTCCTACACAAGACAATTATTCGACAGAGGCTTAGATAGGATTATTCAAAAAGTAGGTGAAGAATCAGTTGAAGTTGTGATTGCTGCAAAGAATGATGAGAATGATGAATTTATTGGCGAGGTTGCCGATTTGGTTTATCACCTCCTAGTTTTGTTGGTTGCCAAAGATATTAACATTACCGATATAGAGCGGTACCTTCAAGAACGTCACGATAAGTCACAAATGATATATAGCGAGAGTGTGATAATATCGCCGTAAGGTTGGACAGCACATTCAAAATTAAGGAGAGAATAATGTTGGACTCAACAACCACGGCTGTCATCGCTGCTGCGAACGGTAACGGAACGGCAATTGAAGTTATTGCTAGTCCGCTTACCCGTGCAGAGTATGTTCGTCGAGGACGGATACTAGGAGAGAACACAGAGAGGCTTGGCGCCGAACAGGCCGGTTTTCTCGTGTCGTCGCAAAGCCATTTTGAAATGGCTGGCGGAGAGTTCTGTGGTAATGCATCGCGGGCGGCTGCTGTGATGTTCTCGAAACTGCAAGGCGCTGATAACGTAGAATTTACGGTATCTGGCTTCAAAGGTCTCGTTAGCGCGACTGTCGATAGGCGGTCGGATAACGAGTACTATGTCCGATGCAGGTTTCCGGGTATGTCTGTCGGGGTTTACCCTGTCGAAGGCCATGAACAGACGATAAACATCGTCGATCTTGGTGGCATCGTCCATGTTGTGGTAGAGAGTAGATTCCCAGCTCAAGCAGAGGTCTACCGGGAGACGCACCATCAACTGACAGAAGAACTAAGTCTTCGCGAGCGAGACGCCGTTGGGGTGGTCTGGATTGAAAGGAAGGACGATTCTGTTGCGATTCATCCTGTAGTATGGGTGAGGAGTATCGATACGTTTTTCTATGAATCATCGTGTGGCTCTGGTACGATTGCGGCGTGTGCTGTAACTGGCGTCTCAGACATCATTCAGCCAACCGGTAAGATTATCCGGGCCGAAGTTGACGGTGATTTTGTGACTCTCGAGAGTGATATGGAGGTCGTTCATGATTGAGTATACTATCGCTAGAGATGCAGCTGATGTGACTGGGTTCACATCTCTGTATCAGGAGGCTTTTGGCGGAGCTCCTTATTTTGAAGTGTATCCGAGATATAGGATACGCAAAGAAATCTGGGGTCCCCACCTGGAAAGAGGAGTCATAGTTCTTGCAAAGGATGATGGCTCTGTCGTGGGTTTTTGCTGTGCGCTTCCTGTAGACGATGCCCCTGACGATGTTAGAGAATTTCTGCAAGACTCGCAAGAAATTCTCGCAGATAGCGATCAGATGTGGTATATCTCAGAGTTGGGCGTGGCTTTGAGTCATCGTGGCCGAAAAATTGCCTACGCCGTGACTGAGCGATGTCTCTTCGAAGCAAATCGCCTCGGGGGTGTGTATTACGTCATGAGGACGGCAGCCAAGGGATCCAACTCAAAACACATGTTCTTGAGGATGGGGTCTACTGAGATTTCTGAGGTCCAAGACGTGTCGGCTCAGACAGAGAAAAACCACTCCCAGAGTGCCCAGCGAATTTGGCTTTACGGCAACTGCAGTTTCGCGCTACAGAACCTTAAAGCTCTCTCCGCCTCCTGACTGACCAACCACCGCGGAGCGGCATAGCGATCTTGAAATAGGTCGCTATGCCGCTCCATTGCTCAATGCGTTGAAATTATATTTATAGTACCATAAATTGCCGCTTTTTTTCCATAAAATGCCGCCCACTCACGGTCGCCGTATGAGAAGTGCCACCACTCACCGTAGAACGGCGCGAAGCCTTGCGCTGTCATCGCATCGTGCAATATTTTTCTATATGAAGCTTGCTCTGAGGTCACCTCTGCAAAGGTTTTAATTATGTCTGGATCAGAATAGTCGGATATAGCGTTGCCCATGTCGACAGGATTATTGCTATCATCGACGAGCGTTAAGTCAACTGCTGCACCCATTGGGTGCCCAGCTACATCAGGTACTGCGATAAAATCGTGGACTAGGCGTATTAAATCATGCTCTGATATACTAGGATTCTCTCTTCGCAGAACCTCTTTGCGTTCACGAAAGTACTTTTCCTGTACCTTTGGATGGCGAAATCCATAAACAATACGTAGCCGTAAGTTATTAGCGTTTCGCAACTGCTTGTTTACTTCAGCGAGCTTCTTAGCTACTGTGTTGCGCACTAAAATAGATTCACCAGTATAAGCTTGCATGTCCGATTGCTCGTGTTCGGCTATGATCGACGAATCATATTTGCACACACTAACCAGCGGCTCCTGACTATTACCAGGCTTAACACTCGCCATTTCATCGTAAGTCAGAATGTGTCGGTTAATATAATTGGGATTTTCTTGAATTTGTTTCACTGTGTTCATAATCTGATAAAGACCTCCTCAGGCACAATAAATTTATATTATTTACCCAAGGAACGAGAGATCAAAAAAGAGACCTCCCGCGGTCCCATCCTTGTTCTATAGTTCATTACTGAATTATAGCGCTCAGTACCGGCTCTACGATGGATCGCGATTTCGGTCGTGTGACTTTACGGCTTCACTCCCGTGGTGTTTTTGACACCCAGCTCGTTCCGGCGTGACTGGAACTCGGACGCTTTATAGTACATTATGAATGGTAGCAGAGTGGCTAAAATAAATCAATAATCTGTCTCGGCCGATCCTATTGTGCAGTGAGTTCAATAGACACTTAACGGCTTACGCTCAAATCTTTTTTCTAGTCATGCCACGGAGCGCTAGGTAGACAAATTACTTTGGTAAGGTATAATTGTAACTAACTAATTATCGCGTTGGCAGCTCGACTAACTACAGAATTACCAAGTACTGTTATCCGAATATCGAGCGCAAGCCAATTCAAAACATAGGAGGATAGCATCCAAGATTAACCGAAATGGGTAACGCAATAAAATCACGAGTCCTTCTAGTTGAAGACGAGCCCACTCTGCGCGCTGGCACCGAGCAGTTCCTCCGCCAACGTGGTTTTACGGTGGTGACGGCAACCAGCGGTGAGGAAGCACTGGAGAAATTTACTGAGGCGGATGTGATTATCCTCGATATTATGCTACCGGGGATGAGCGGTATCGAGACGCTACACCAGATTCGCCAGACCAGCGACGTGCCAGTGCTGATGTTGACGGCGCTGCATGATGAGCCGACGCAAATTGCGAGTTTTGACGAGCTGGCGGATGATTATATGAGTAAGCCGTTCTCGCTGGTGCTTTTGGAAAAGCGGATCAAGGCGCTACTTCGCCGACAGCAGTCTGTCAAAAAAACCTTGTGGCAGCGCGGCCTGGCCTCGGTGGATTTTATGGCCTATCAAGGGTTTTATGATGACAGTGATGCGCACCTCAAGCCCAAGGAAGTGCAACTCCTCAAGCTGCTAGTGGATAATCCAAATATGGTCTGGAGCCGGCAGGCTATTATTGACAAGTTGTGGCGCGACGATGAGGTGCCGTTCGACCGGGTGATTGACGTCTACATCAAAAACCTGCGCAAGAAATTGCACCTCGACTGCATTATCACGGTGAAGGGAGTGGGCTATCGCTATGAAGCGGCTTAAATTATTTCCCAAAACATTTTTGGTGTCAATCGGCCTGTTTGCAGCGTTGATCATCCTGGTGCATGCCCTGGTCTACACCTTGATGCCGCAATTTTATCTGCAACAAAAAGAGCGCGAGGCGGCGGATAATCTTATGGCGCTCGTGGCTGAACTACGCGGTAAATCGACTGAGGAAATGCGCCGTCTCAGCCAGGAGTTCGCTCAGGTGAAAAATGTTAATATCACGCTGACAATTGATGGGCGCGATCAGTATTTTCAAGGTTTTCAGTCGATCAACATCGTGACTGATAGCGGCAAATCGGTTGACACCAGCGTGGTGAAAATTGCTGATGGACAAACGGTCGATCCACGCTCGGTGATTTTGCAGCAGGGTAGTGTGGCGAACAACCAAGGCCAAACGATTACGGTCAAGCTACTCGCCGACGTAGCGCCCGTCACTCAGGCCAAGCTCGCCACGCTGCACATATTGCCATATACCATGCTCGGCTCGCTGTTAGTGGCACTGCTATTCTCGTACATCTACAGCCGATTTGTGACACGGCCGATTCGCCAGATGGCGGCGGTGACCACGACCATGCAGCGACTGGAAAAGAACGCGCGCTACCCGGTGAATAGCCATGACGAGATCGGCGTGCTAGGGCGAAACATTAACGAGCTTTATCAAAATCTGTGGCAAACGATTCGCTCGCTGGAACATGAAAATAAGCGAATCACCCAGCTGGAGAAGGAGAAAATTGCTTTCCTTCGCGCGGCCTCGCATGAGCTGAAAACGCCGTTGGCGGCGCTACGGATCATGCTCGAGAACATGCAGCTAAATATCGGTGAGTATAAAAATCGCGATCAGTACCTGGCGGAATCGGTGGCGCAGGTTGACCGCTTGGCGGCGATGGTGAATGATGTCTTGCGCTCTGGCAGTGTCGCCGAGCAGGCTTTACGTCAGGAAAAGCGGCTGAGGATTGATAGGCTGGTCGCTGAGGTGGTTGACGATTACCGCCTGCTAGCAAAAACGCGCGGCATGACTTTCACGATTGACGCACATCCGACGACCATTCGCGCTAATCCTGATATGATGCGGCACGTCATCTCAAACCTAATATCAAACGCGGTGCGCCACGGCGATGCGGGGAGCGTGATAAAAATTACCTGCGACCAGCAGCAACTGGCCATCGAAAACGCCTGCAAGCCACTGACTAAGCAGCAACTCCAGCACGTTTTCGACCCGTTTTATCGCAGCTCTGACGCCACGAAACAGCACGCCGACAGTAGCGGCATTGGCCTCTATACCGTGAAAATGTTGCTCGACGCTAAGGGCCTAGACTACGACTTCACACCGCATGGGCGGGGCATGCGGTTTGTGGTGAGGTTATAATTTTACTTGTTTATCGTAACTTATAATCTCCACACCCTGCCGCGTCAAAAACCCTCGTGCCTCCTCGTCTAGCCTACAATTCACGAAACGTGATCGCGCTGCCAATTCACCGCTACCATAAACAAATTGCGTTTCCTCGTCGTATTTCATGCCGCGAAAGTCGCAGCCCTCTGCCTCAATAATAGCTTTGACGCCGCGAAAATCCACATTCCGAACTGATGAATTGGTAAAATAAATTGGCTGCCCGTAAATATGCTTTGCGCCGTCCAGGTTACAGTTCTCAAATACAAAAAATCCCATGACAAACTGGTCAAAATCAACGCCAGAAAAATCCTCATCTATAAACCGAACAATCTCGCCGTCGGGGATGACAGGGTAACGCTCGCGCTGGTAGGCTGGCAAATCGTTGGCGCGAATGGCAGCGGCGATTCGGTGGGTAATAGTGTTCATAAAATAAGAATAGGATAATTTGCCATGCTGCGCAACGGCCTAGTAATGCTAGCCTTCGACGGCCTATATTCAGTCGAGCCCTTTGCTCAGCCCAATCATCTCATCCAGCTTGCCAGATTTTTCTATCTCGGCCAAACTCATCGCTTCTATCTCTGTCGCTAAGTCCCATGTCTCATACAGCGGGCGGTCGTCTTCGGTAATATCATAATGCGCCATTAGGTTAACAATTTTATATGCTATATCATGGGCCGGACACATCTTCATATAATCGTCCGACAAAAGCACTTTAATATATTTGACAATATTTGACCTAGACGTTAGATTTATGTCTATTTTGTTAATTTCTTTGTCATACCCAACCTTTTTCGCCAGCTGCTGCCAAAGTTTTAGGCGCACACTCGTGTCTTGCTCGTCATAAATTAACTTCGCCAGAGCGGTTATTTCAGAAACTAACGGTTGAGCCTCTACAACATCTATGCGCTGAAGCTGCAAGATAGCCTCAGCAATTGACATATCATAATCAATGCCAAGTAACGGCAGATACTCGCACACAAACGACCGCACATCGGCCGCACTATGAACCAAACCTAATCTATTTGACCAGAACATGTCAATGTCGTTGCGGATGAGATTGTTGAGCGGCGTGTTCATATATTCATATAGAATGGTTATTTTTTCCAATCGGGGCGATGAGCATGCAGCTTTGCTATGACTCCATCTATTAAGTCTTGCTCATCGAATCCAGCATACGCTAACGTTGTCAATAACTGGATCTGCGTATCAACGATTTCCGAGAGTAATGCTTCTGGATTAACTTTTTGCTCTTTCCACTGACGCCGCGGCAACTCTCGAACAACTTCCCAAGCCTCCTCCTGAGTGTGATAAGCAAACGCTAGGCACGCTTTCCAATTTCTCTCTAGCGGTTCCATGTAGCCCTTGTCAACTCGAGCTTGTTGTGCTTTTAATACTTCCGAGAAGAGAGATACGCTATGCTCTATACCTATTCTATGCCATAGTATAGCGCGTATTATACTTACGTATTGCAACCGCTTCCTAAGTACAGTATCCTCACGTTCAGTCGTTAGATTCTCATTAAACAGGCCTGATAAATTATCAGTTACTAGATGAAGATAACTAAACGCCAAGCCAAAATCACCTGCCGCCTTCGCCGCCCATCCTATTTCTGGGTCGACGAAACGATACTTGTCCTTACTTTCTTCGTACCAACTAGCTGTTTCGTCAAGAACAGATGGTAACGTATAATGCGAGCCCTCTACGGTAAGCGGAGAGTTCTTAAAAATATTATTCCATGTTATAAGAGAGCCGTCTACATACGACGAATCGCCAGTGGCAATAGTCGTATTAGGTGTATCGTCAGGAGAAAGTGAACCGAGCTTGCCTACATAAATAAAAGTAGAACAATACTTTGATAAAACCTCGACTACAGAGTATATTATATTACCCCAATAGCTAAACGCCACACCAACAAAAACAATCTTTTGACCATTGATTGTTTCTGTTTTCCATTTTATATCATCGTTGCCTTGCCACTCTTTGTTGCCAGGAGCGAGCGCCTCAACATATCCTAGCAGCACGATATCGCAAGAAGGTATATCGCTTGGAAATATACTCCTCAAAGCTCTCGTCGTTTGCGCCTGGGTTGGTGTTTTTACGCTAACCTTATAACCGCATTGTTCATAGATCTTTTTATAATGGCATACGTAGTCTTTTCCAGGAAACAAATAAAGATAACCAACTTTATCAATAATTTCAGCGGTTGGTCTTTTGTAATTAAATAATTTATCGTTTTTCTCTGTGTCAGATATAGATTTTGTCCTATCGTACGTAGGAACGATAGAAATTTTATCTAAGTCCGTATCTCTAAACAGACTATGTATTTTACTCTTGCAATATAGTAAGGTGTCTTTTTCTGTCATTGTATGCTGCGATCGTTTGGTCATAATGATACAATTGTAGTGTGAAAAATAGGCTTAATCAACCCATAGAACAGCTAGACAGGTTATTGCAAGGATACAAGCCTTCAGAGAGGGTGCGCTCAGAAATTGGACACAAATCTATCGTCATGTTTTCTGGTCCATTTGCTATCGGCAAAACAAGCCTTATGCAGAGCATAGAAAGCGTCGACGGCAATTGCTCGAGAACTAAGGGCTTTACGACGCGACCCTGCAGAGACGTCTCTGAGCAGGAAAACTATCGCTTCGTGCCACACACAGAGCAAAATATCCAAATGATTATAGAAAAAGCAACAAAAAGAGAGCTAGTCCAAGGTATGGTACATCCGACAACTAGGTTTGTTTATGGCTCTGAACTGCCTGACTATGGAGATGGTAGTATAGCTTTGTTGGATGTCGTCCCAAAGGCTGTCAAATCAATGAAGCGGCTACCTTTCAAAGATTCTCGCATTATAGAAGTAGTCGCATCGCCAGACACATGGCATTCTCGAGTAGCTTCCCGAGGAAACCAACACAGCGAGTCTGATAGGCATGCAAGAATCAAGGAGGCAAAAACTAACCTAGAATGGGCGCTAGGTAGAGATGATGTAATCTGGATTGATAATAGCGGCGACATAGATGACGTAACCGACGTAGCACTCGAAGTAATCGGAGGCCGTGTTATGTCTTCTAGTAAAGCTAGGTTATTAGGAGAGAGGTTACTTAAACAAATATCTATGCTGCATGTAGAGCAATAAGCTTATATGTCCGACCTTAAGCTGCCTTGCTCATCGTTCTACCACTGTTAGCAAAACAGATATCCAAGCAGTCTTGACCATCCTGGGTGAGGAATTGTCAGCGCTGCTCGCCAAAGGCCACAGCGTCCACTTGGGCGAGCTGGGCTACTTCCATGTCACACTCAAATCCAAAGGCGTCCTTGAGGAAAAAGACGTCAATCCCGGCCTCATCGAGGAGGCCAAAGTCCGCTTCGTGGCAGGCTCCGTCCTAGAAAAAGAAATCAAGAACGCCAAATTCGAAAAGACCGCCGAACCAAAGAAAGAGGCGCCAAAACCAAAACCAGGAGCGTAGGTCGTCCAGGGATAATGGATAGGTTAGGGCACGCAACTAGTGAGTGCTTCGCGCCCTCACTAGTTGCGTGCCATTTAATTCTGTTATAATAACCTACTATGACAACACATCAATTAACCTTAGCCACCGAACCCTTTAACGCCATCACCTCTAGTAATAAAACCATCGAGTCACGACTATACGATGAAAAGCGCCAGAAAATTCAAATAGGCGACCAAATAATTTTTACCAATCGAGACAATTCTAGTCAAACTGCCAATGTTAAAGTAATTGGTTTACTACGCTACGCAACGTTTCATGATTTATTCTCGCATAATGATCCGCGTAAGTTTGGCGGCGAGAGTGTTGAATGGCTGGAGAATCAAATCAACGAATTCTATTCTCTCCACGATCAAAAGCAAAATGGAATCATTGGAATTGAATTTGAACTAATGTAGTTATGCTTGTATTCTTATTCCATTATTGATATATATATCAGATTCTGAATAGAATCTTGTCCTATACAACCAGGTTACGTCAAAAATCGTAGCCGTCACAGGAAGGTGTACCATGACTGAAGCATCAGTCAGCAACATCGTCGTACGCGAAGCAAACGCAAACGACTTCGAGTGGGTCGCCGACCTCATGGTCCGAGCACTGACTCCGTTTTACGATGGCGACCACCATGCGCACGCGCGGCGTATCTTTGATACGCACATCGCGGGCGGGCATGATCAGGTTGGTCAGTTTTCTTCTGGGCAGCACATGTTCATTGCCGAAAGCGGCGATGGGCAACCTGCAGGCGTCATTCACGTCGTCAACAAGAAGCAGGGGACTGTCAAGATTAGTCCCCTCATCGTTGACACGGCGTACCGAGGGAAGATGGGCGTTGGAAGCGTGCTGCTTAAGCACGCTGAAGATTTTGCCCGTAGTCTCGGTTCGAGACAGATCTACTGCACCGTGGCAGCTCCGAACAAGAAAGCGCTGGGGTTCTTTCTCAAGAAAGGATTCCGCGTCACTGGCACGGCGAAGGATCACTACAAGGTCGGCATCGACGAGCACATGCTGTACAAGCAACTTGTGGATGAGGCGGGCTTCGACTCGCCGAACATCTCTGTGGTTCCGTTTGACGAGAGCCAGGCTGACAGCGCGCGAGCTCTCATCTTGTCGCAGATGAGCGATGCTTTCAACGGTGTGGATAACGACTGGGTTGACGCCCTGTTCGCTGGCTACCGTCGCCGGGAGCTTGGCGATGTCAACGCCAAGTTCAAGATCATCTTCACCGCGGAGTGTGACGGTAAGGTGGTCGGCGTCGCTGGGGCTACTCCTAAGAAGGGGCGGCCCATCAAGCTGATGCCTTTGGTGGCCTCATCAGAGGCGGCGTTTGAGGCGCTCGTTGTCGACCTGCAGGGGTTGTTGGAGGACTACGGTCACAAGCTGTACGTCCACTTGGTTCCCGAGCCGTGGCAGGTCGCCTGTCTCCAGCGTCATGGCTGGAGCCTGGAGGGCGTGTTCCCTGGTGGGTACGCGCCGAACAGCGTGGTGCAGCAGTGGGGATTCAACTTCAACAAGGAAGGAGCAAGTGTGCGTAAGATGCGCATCAAGAAGCCCTATTTCGACGCCATCATGGAGGGTCGTAAGACTCTCGAAGTTCGCGTCGGCTACAACAGTATCAAGCGCCTTAAGGCGGGAGGGCTGTTGCAGCTCGAGACTGGACATACGTCTGGCGTGGTGCGGATCAGAGCGATTCGCATCTACGACAACTTCGCAGACATGCTGGCGGCAGAACCGTGGCGCCAGATTGTACCGCAGGCTAGGGACGCGGAGGAGGCGCTTCACCTCCTCCGCAAGATCTATCCCGCCCGCAAGGAGCGCCTCGGCGTTCACGTCATCGAGATCGAGAGACAGCAGTAGGACAACAGTAAGGAGCACGCATCTCCTAGATTGGAGAAATCCATCTGAATAAATGCGAGTGACTTGGGCTGGTGTCACTGGTATCTGACTTAAGATACCGAACAACTAGCCTATTTTCCTTGGGAAAGTATTATGAAATCTTTTGATAGCAGGGTTTCTGCTAAGTCTCACTATTCTATACGGCTCTATAAATTACAGTATAGAATTAGCCAACCTCAACCTACTAGCCGCATACCACAGCAGGATGTATAATAAACCTAACAATAAATCATAAACAAAGGAATATGTATGAATATCAAACCCCTAGACATAGTATCTATGATAGGTATTATTATCGTAGTATCAAGTAGTGCTATCTCTATGCATATTGCCGTAAAAGCAAGCAAGAAGCAAAAAGCTCAGCAAGAAAAAGACTCTAAAGCTAAAAAAACAGAGCCAAGCAGTCCCGCAGCAAGCACCAGCGAACTCCGCGCCGAACTGGATGATTTGAAGAAGCGAGTCGTAGCGCTTGAGAAAAAATGAGCAATTACAACCTAAAAATGTCATCATCCATTAAGACATTTTGTCCTGAAGTATAATGACAGACTAAGCAATTCTAAGGTGTTAAATTCATATTTTTATCCTTATCTCTTGATCAGTGAAAAATAATCCGTCGTGATTTCGTTGTCCATTTCACATTCCCTTCACATACCCTTGCTACACTGGCATAGAACCAAGAAAGGAGATCTATGTCATTTATACAACGTGCCTGGTTGTATATCACCAGGAAAAAACTCAAAACGCTGATTTTGCTGGCGATTTTGCTGTGTATGTCGACGATTATGCTGAGTGGATTTGCCATCAAGCATTCGACCGACGCGGCGGCGCAGTCGCTCGACAAAACGCTCAAGGCCGGCTTCACGCTGGGCAATAATCCGCGCACCAATCCGGGAACCGCCCGCGGTTCGGGAACGGTGTCGAACAAAGACATCGACGCGGTGAAGAATCTGGAGGGCGTGACGGATTATGTCAAGCGCCAGAACGCCACGGTCGATTTTATCAATACCAAACTGGTGCCACTACCGAGTGGTGGCAGCGGTTATGATGCCGAGAAAGATAAACAGTTTGGCAACGCCGCTACCATCATCGGCGTCAATAAATCTGAGTCCGAGAAGAAGTTCCGGGCTGGCGCGCTCAAGCTCATCGCTGGCCGGCACATCACCGAGAACGATTCGCACAAGATTTTGGTGCACGAAGATTTCGCCAAGGCTAACAACCTGAAGCTTGGTAGTAAAATTAAGCTGAAGGCCAATCAATACGACACCGACAACGAACATCCATCCAAGGATGAGGTTGAGGTAGAAATCGTCGGTATATTTAACGGCAAGAATCCAAAGCAGGCGACCTATCAGGTGGAGCTGTTCGAGAATTTGTTCTTGACTGACATCGCGACGACCCGCCAGTTAAATGCGTATACCGAGCAAAATGAGATTTACCAAGATGCTACGTTCTTTACCAAAGGTACCAAGCAGCTGGACGAGGTGATGGCGCGGGCAAATAAGTTACCAGTCAATTGGCAAAAGTACCAATTGAACAAGAATAGCCAGGAACTGGCTGGCGTGACTGGCGCAGTGAACGGCGTGTACGGTCTGATCGACGGTATGTTGTGGGCGACAGCGCTGGTCGGTATCGCGGTGATCGGCATGGTGCTGTACTTGTGGATGAACGAGCGCAAGCGCGAAGCGGGCGTGCTCTTGGCGACGGGCGTGCCGCAGTCAAAGATTGTGCTGCAATACATCGCTGAGCTGGTGATGATCGCAGTGCTGAGCTTTGGTGCGTCGTACTTTACCGCAGGGCTGATCGCACAACAAATGGGTGATCACGTAGTATCGCAGGCGGCACAGAGCGCCACGCGTCAAGCTGGCAGTTCCCTCAACGGTGCATCGCTCGGTGCTGACGCTGACTCGGTGACGTCATCGCGCACGCTGGACAAGGTGACGGTTGGTGTGCAGCCGACGGATCTGCTGGCGGTGTGGGGCGCTGGACTGGCGGTGATTATCATTGCGGTGCTACTGGCTTCGCGGCCGATTACCCAATCAACGCCAAAAGAATTACTAACTGAAGTGGACTAGGGGCGAATGATGACGATTATCAAACGAGCCTGGACAGCTGTGACGCGTAAACGGCGTCGCAGCCTGACCATCGCCCTGATTATGACGCTGATTTTCACGCTGCTCATCGGCACGCTGACGGTGCAGCAGACGATGGCGCAGCTGAAGCAATCGGTTGAACGTAATATCCGCGCCGGTTTTAGTATCGCCAGCAAGCAGCCGTCGGGCGAGGTGCCGATGGAAATGGCACGACAGGTGCAGCGTGCACATGGCGTCAAAGCACACAATTTCCAGGCAGAGACTACCGCGGGACTGCCGGACAAGCAGTTGATCGACGTGGCAGGCAGCGGCGTGCAGCTGGACTCTGGAATTGCTGGCGAAGCAAAAGTGACAGGCGCGACACAGAGCGATCTGCTCGGTGAGTTCACCGGTCGATTTTACCAACTAGAGCAGGGCAGGCACTTGACCGAGCGCGACCAAAACGCGGCCCTCATTCACAAAACGTTTGCCGAGAAAAATAGTATCAAGCCAGGCGACAAGCTGGACATTACCAAAGACGGCCGGCGGGTGACGGTGACCATCGCTGGTATCTTTAGTGGTAAAGGCGAAAAGCCGGCGGTCTTGCAGTCCGACATGGCGGAGAATCATCTCATCACCAACTTGGCTGCGGCGCAGCAGCTGACAGGTAGCCAGCAGTTGACACGAGTAACGTATTTCGCCGAAAATCCACATCAGCTGAAGTCGCTAACAGACCACACCAAAAGCCTACCAAACGTCGATTGGAAAAAATTTAGCCTGACTGACAACGGGGCGGCATTCGCTGGCGTCCTCCAAAACATCGCTGGCATTCAAAACATTTTGACGATTGCCACCATCGGCGCAGCCGCGGCAGGGTTGGCGGTGCTGTCACTGGTGCTGGTGTTCTGGGTGCGCGGCCGCTTGCATGAAATTGGTATCTTGCTGTCCATCGGCACGTCGAAGCGGCAGATTATCGGGCAGTTCTTGGCGGAGCTCGCCATCATCGCCGCAGTCAGTTCGGTGTTTGCGCTTGGTATCGGTTCGGTCGCCTCGTCGCAGATTTCTACCGCCCTCACAGCGCAAACCGACCAAAGCCAGCGCATAGAAAAGACTGCGGTGCAAGCCGCGCCAGTAGCGACCTACCTAGAGGCTTTCGCCTTCGGCTACATGGTCGTTCTGCTATCAGCCATCGCTGCCACCGCGCCAATCATGCGCCAATCACCAAAGCAAATTTTAGCAAAATTAAGTTAGGAGTTATTATGTCAATACTTACGTTACGCGATATCATCTATTCATACGCTGACGGCACTAGCAATGTGCTCAACGGCATCAATTATCAATTTGAAAAAGGCACGTTCTACGCCATCGTCGGTAGTTCTGGCGCTGGTAAATCGACACTGCTGGGGCTACTAGCGGGACTGGACACGCCAACTGGCGGGCAGATTTTGTTCGACGATGAAGACATTGCCGAGCAGGATTATTCGCATCATCGCAAGCACAATATCTCGCTGGTGTTTCAGAATTATAACCTGATCGATTATCTGACGCCGCTAGAAAACTTGAAATTGGTTAATTCCAAGGCCACCAACGAAACGTTGCATGCCATGGGCCTGGACGACGATCACATCCACCGCAACGTCATGAAACTTTCTGGCGGCCAGCAACAGCGCGTAGCGATCGGTCGAGCACTGGTGTCCTCCGCACCGATTATCTTGGCAGACGAGCCAACTGGTAACCTGGACGAAACCACCGCCGCCGACATCATCGACATCCTGCGCCGCGCCGCCCACGAAAACGACAAATGCGTCATCGTCGTCACCCATAGTAAACAGCTAGCCAAAGAGGCGGATGTGGTGTTGAAGCTGAAAGATAAGAAACTAAAGAAGTAAAATCGATAATACTGCTCATAAAGTGGGCTGGTTAACGCAATTTTTAAAGCCGGAATGAGTTCACTTGGATAAGGTTGACAGTGCAGATTTCCGACATAACGTTAGTTTGAAAGCGATTCTGCGGGCGTATCATAAAGCAAAGTTATAGGTATTTGCATATTTCGCCCGCCAGCGCTATAATCACCCCATGACCATAAAACGACAATTCATCAGTACCGCCTGGCAAAGCACGCGTTTTCGCCGCGGCTTGTTGAATTGTTCGTAAATTTCTTCTGAAAATACCAACCATGACTAGAGGCCGCGCGCGGTTTTTTTATATGACCAAAGGAGGAACCATGGAACAAAGAATAATTATCATTGGCGGCATGGGACCGCAGGTAAGCTTGGAACTACACCGGCGAATAATTCGGCGAACATCAGCAAACGGCGCAAGAGACGGCACAGATTTCCCGTACATCGTTCATTTGTCGCTACCAGTTCCTGATTTTATCGCCAACGAATCGCGGCGCAGCGAAGCCTTGGAAATTATCATAAACGAACTGAAAAACATTGACGCGTCGATGGACGACGTTATCATAATTGCCTGCAATACCGCGCATTTACTACAGCCAGATATTGAACGGCAGCTGAATATTCACATAACTTCCATGGTGGATGCCGCAATTGATTATGTTAGCCGCCATCATAAAACAATTCGATTGTTAGCATCGCCGACAGCCATCCGCACTGGACTATACGATAAACCGCTAAAAACTGCTGGAGTAACCGTACTAACGCCAGATGATAACGAAAGACAAGCGCTAGAGACAATAATTCGTGCATTAATCGCCGGACGGACAGTACCGCAATTAGCACTAGAGAAAGTAGAAAGAATAGCTAAGTTTGATAGGGTAGAGATAGACAACTATGTAGAAAATCACCTCAATAATCCGCCGATACTGCTAGGTTGCACCGAACTATCTTGCGCCTTCGCCAAAAGACCAAACACTATCGACCCGATGAATATTCTGATTAACCATCTAGCAACCAGGGGAGTACTATAGCTAAACCTGACAATAAGCCAGAAACAACAGTTAAATCAAATAGCTCTTACCAAATAATCCCATCAGCATAAGCCTGCCATGACTGCTGTTCGTCGGCTGTCATTGATCGAGCTAAGCTGACAGCTTGCGATAGGACAGCACTGTCGATTTTTATGGTTTGTCCAGTGTCTACCTCGGGCCAACCGGCTTGTTCTGCTAGCTTGGTTTCGGCAGCAATCTTCTGTGCGGGATTTAATCCTGAGCCGCCATGCTCGCTGATAGCGCGACGAACAATCTTTGCATACGAATCACCGTCTTGCACAGCGTAAGTGTAGCTGCCCAACTGGGGTTTCAACTTATTCACAGACGACCGCGCGGCTTTATCGTCTGGTTTATTTTTCTTTTCTGTCTCATTCTTATTGCTTTGCTCTTGGCTGCCAGTAGCTTTCTTGGCGGCCCCAGCATCTTTGTTGGCATTAGCGGCATTAGCATTATTTTTCTGCGGCACGAGTTGCTGAACAGTACTGTCATCTGACTTAACTTTCATCTTCTGCTCAACCGATTTAGAACTCTTTTGCTGATCTTTACTTTTTAGTAAATTCTCTGTATCAGCTGCTGCGTTTGTTTGCTTGACAGCTGCAAACAGTGAAACCACTAGCAATACAACCGCACAAACGGCTGCCACTCTTTTCTCTGTAATATCATACCCTCTAATTTTCATAAGCACCCTCCTTAGCGCCCTACAGAAATAATAGCAAACTTTGCATAAGCGTAACAAGCATAAGCGTTATAAAGGCCTATCTAAGCTAGGTATGGCTTAATAATCATAAAAGCCTTAGCACTATCCCACGATAATATTTACAAAAAGAGAAATTTATGCTACAATAGAAAGAGTAATACATTGCAAATAACTTCAAGGGAGCTCTATGGAAGAGATTAATCTTTACGATTTATTGCGCTTTTATGCCAAAAGATGGCTAACCATCGCTATCGCTGCTATGATTGGCGCAATTATCAGCATTACCTATACTTATTTTATCCAGCAGCCACAGTACAAAAGCTCAGCAACTATCCTGCTGGTTGGTGCCGACCATTCGAGCAGTAATCAGGGTTCAGTGACTCTCAATAACTATGTAAAATTATTCACGTCGCGCCGTGTACTTGATCCGGTTATTACGAATAACGATTATTCGGAAGATTATAAAACCCTATCTGGCAATACTACAGCAGAAAACGTTAAAAACACCGACATCATCAACGTATCGATGAGCACCTCAAACCCAAAAACCAGCAAAGCACTTTTAGAGTCGGCTATCCAAGAATTCGAGGAGCAGTCCAAATCACTCTATGGCAACAGTTCTGTCAAAATCAGCGTCGTCGACTCGGCCGACACCCCAAACAGCCCGTCGAATATCAAGCCGCTGCAGCAAATCGGCTTAGTTGCCGCCGCCTCGGTAGCACTGACCGTAATCGTACTGTTCTTCATCTATGACTACAGAAAATCACAGCTAATCGCTCAGACGAAACCAAAGATTGCAAAATATAATTAAACAACGCTAAGGAAACCGAAACAATGTATCAAAAATACGGAAAGCGCCTCATGGACATGCTTTTCTCCGTAATCGCGTTAATAATATTGTCTGTGCCTATGCTAATCATAGCCGTAGCCATAAAACTAACGTCGCCAGGGCCAGTATTTTTTCGCCATCAACGCTACGGCAAAGACAAAAAGCCATTCACTATCAACAAATTCCGCACAATGTCTGTAAAGGCTCCAAAAAACATGCCGACTAACAGTTTTTCAAAAGCTTCTAGTTTTATTACCCCGTTTGGCGCAATCTTGCGAAAATTGTCTCTCGATGAACTGCCTCAACTATTTAACGTATTGCGAGGCGATATGAGTGTTATTGGACCGCGTCCAGTTATTTTGGCAGAAAAATCGCTGATAGCTTTGCGCGACAAACACGATGCTAACTCTCTAAAACCAGGCATCACTGGATGGGCGCAAGTCAATGGCCGCGACGAGTTAGACGATATAGATAAAGCCACCCTAGACGGTGAATACGCAAACAGCGTAAGTCCAAAAACGGACATTAAAATATTCCTCAAAACAATCGCCATAGTGCTGAAAAGAACAGGCAACCGAGAGGGAAGCGAACAAGAAAGTATTGGAATTAACAATGCATCAAAATAGAAAAAGCTCAAAGAAGATATTGTTCACGTCACACACTGCAAACTTCCAAAAATTCAACCGTCCGTTCATGCATATGATGAGCGAAAAAGGCTGGCAAGTCCATTACGCGTCGATGGGCGAGGAAGAGATTCTGGATTGCGATAAGTCATTTGTTGTACCATTTACGCGAAGCCCGTTCAAACTGAGTAATATTACCGCTTACAGACAGTTGAAAAAGATTATCAACCAAGAAAACTACGACATCATTCACACTCACACGCCGATGGGTAGCGTAGTAACGCGGCTGGCTGCCAAAAAGGCTCGTAAAAACGGTACTAAAATTATCTATACAGCCCACGGTTTTCACTTTTTCAAAGGCGCGCCTCTGTTAAATTGGCTAATTTATTATCCAGTTGAGCGCCTGATGGCTCGCCATACGGACACGCTTATTACTATCAATAAAGAGGATTACCATCGCGCTAAAAAACAATTCAAGACAAATGTTATATACATGCCAGGCGTGGGTGTTGATCCGAAGCGTTTCAAGCCGAAGCTCACTGCCAAGCAAAAGCTAGAACTTCGCAAATCACTCGGTCTTAAAAAAGACGACTTCGTGATGATTTATCCGGCAGAATTAAATAAAAATAAAAATCAAACCTTACTACTACATGTGTTGCACGAAATCAATAAAGAAGATAAATCAGTACATTTACTGCTGGCTGGCAAAGATAATCTAAATGGCTACCATAAAAAACTTGCCGATAAACTAGGCATAGCTAAGAACGTGCGCTTTTTAGGCTACCGTTCTGACATTCCGCAATTACTACAAATGTCTGACCTGTCTGTATCGGCTAGTCACCGAGAAGGTCTACCTGTCCATCTGATCGAAGCAATGTTCGCTGGACTACCAATAGTCACTACCAAATGCCGCGGAGCAACTGAGTTAGTGGAGGACGGCGTGAATGGGTTTGTGGTTGGATTTAATGAAGATGAATTCATAGAAGGCATACAGAAAACTAGGAATAATAAAATTTTAAAAAAATCAGTAAGGATTTACTCGATAGATAATATATCAGTGAAAATTAATAAAATATATAAAGAAACGCTATGCAAGAAAGTCTGATTTTTTACATATCTATCTTTTTGGCTTCTGCGGTGTTTATGCGAATTGGCCAAAAAAGAAAAAATAGGCTATTTTTACTGATATCTTTGCTGATCCCAATTCTGGCGTCGGGTCTTCGTTATAATGTTGGCACTGACTTTAAGAACTATGAAAATATTTACAACGGAATAGTTCCTAACTTAGACCTAAAAGGTTATATGACATACGGTCCAACAGAATTGGGTATATACTTTATATCTAACATAGGAATCGCCCTCAATCTTGATTCTTGGTTCATGTTTACTGCTTTCTCCGCGCTAACTATATTACCGATATATTACGGCATTAAGAACTTTAATCTGAAACATCCCAGTACTGCCTATCTGCTATATTTATTAGTGATTTTTCCAGTAAGCTTTAATGCGGTTAGACAGCTAGCAGCTATGTCTATGGTATTTTTATCGGTCAGTTTATTATATAAACGCAAGAATATAGCGGCGATTATACCATTTATCGCAGCAGTTATTGTGCATAAGAGCTCTCTAATTTTGTTAGTATTTTTACCAGCTATACTTATGTTTATATATAAAACTAATTTTAAGTTTCGTGAAATATTCTCAATGTTTATCGTAGGGACTGCTATATTATTAGGCGGTTCAGCTATATTTTCAACATTTATGCAGAGCTCTATATTTTCAGATTATTCTCAGTACTCATCTACCTCCAACGCCGCAGCAGGCAGTATGTTAATGCTAAAATTTATCATATTCTCTGTCTTTTTAACTCTCATAATTATGGGCAAATTCCACAAATTAGCTTACTCAAGACTATTCATAGCAATGTCATTTCTAGAGATTACTATGCTAGTAATAGGTTTGTCGTCGGTTGATATTAGCCGGTTTGCAATGTATTTTTCTGTGTTTTCTTTGCTATTCATCCCCTCTATAACGGAAGTATTTACAAGACAGGTGCAGAGACCTATTCTATTACTAGTATTACTGTATGGTTTGATTATGTTCTTTATGCAATATTTTGTATTAAAAGGCTCTGATATATTTCCTTATCAGAGTATATTTGGAGGATTTTAATGAGCAAGCCAAAAATTAGTGTTATCATGTCGGAATATAATACCCCGCCAGATTACCTTAGAGCCTCAATTGAGAGCATTTTAAATCAAACATTCAAAGATATTGAGATTATTATAGTTGATGATTGCGGTAGAAATGACTTAAGTAGCATAGTCAAAGAATACAAAGACAAAAGAATAAGAATTATTAAAAATGATGAAAATATAGGATTAGTAAAATCTCTAAATAAAGCTATAGCCGTCTCTAAAGCTGATATTTTGGCAAGAATGGATACTGACGATATTGCCGACGAAAATCGCTTAGAGGAGCAATATAAGTTTATGATAAATCATGAAGAGTATAGCGTTGTAGGAACGCTTGCGAATGAATTTTCAAAAAATAGTACTACGGGGGTTTTAGGAAAACCTGGCGAAAAAACAGCCAAGTCGCTAGCATATGGTGATAGTATCATTCACCCAAGTGTAATGATGAGGAAGAAAGATATTCAATCTGTCGGAGGATACAAAAATTACAAACGAGCAGAAGACTTGTCTCTTTGGTTTGAGTTAGTCATGAAAGGGTTTCGTCTTTTTGTGATTGACAGAGTGTTATTGAACTATAGGGTTAATAAAGAGGATTATTCGAAGAGAAAGCTCAAAACACGCGGAGGCGAGATTAAGGCGCGTTTGCATTACTACCATTTGACTAAAGCCCCTGTGCTAGCCTACCTGGTAATCATTAAATCTATTGCGTCTAGTATATTGCCGACCAGAATAGTGGCATTTTTTCGCAGAAAAATTATACTAAAGCCTAGTAGAGAAGGCGAAAGATCTGATAAGAGGCCCTTGGTAAGCGTAGTCATACCAGTCTATAACTGTGAAGAGTATATAGGCGAGTGTATAGACTCTGTTGCCGAGCAAACTTATGATAATATTGAAATTATTGTTGTTAACGACGGCTCTAAAGATGAATCTGAAAATATTATAAAAGACAAGAAAAAAAGATATCGCAATATTTTATACTACAAGCAGCGAAACAAGGGCGTGTCTGCAGCGCGAAACTTAGGAATAAAAAAGGCAAGGGGAGAATATATAACCTTCGTGGATGGCGACGACCTAGTTGGAAAATATTTAGTGGAGTGTTTAGTAAATCAAATTATATGTACTCATCCTGAGTGCATAATAGTTAGCAAACCTACGCAAAAAATTAATGAATTTGAAGAACGTGTGTTAGGATATAAAAAACCTGTCGTAAAGTCCATAGGCAGCAGCCAAGCTTTAATAAAATTATTGTACCCTTATGGAATTGACAACGGCCCTTATGCTAAATTATATCCTACAGTTCTGTTGAAAAAAAACTTATTTAATATAGATTTATCGATAGCAGAGGACCTTGAATTAAATTATAGATTAATAAAATCTTCTAAGATAATTAAAGTATTGAATGAAAAACTGTATTTTTATAGACCAAACCCGAAGAGTGCAATGAACCAAGAATTCAATGAGAAAAGACTAAGTGGATTAACTGCTACTGATATTATCGTTAAGGATGCTTTATCTACAACAAATAACAAAAAAATCCAAAAAGCAGCCGTAGGGCGTCATTTTATCGAAGCAGTTCTAATAGCCTCTGATCCGAGTGTAAATAGATCAGTAGAGGGATCTGCTATTATAAAGAGGGTCATACTAAAGAATGCAGGATTAGTTATGCGTGATTTTAATATGTTCTATAAGTACAGAATTGTCGCTGCTATAGCGCTAATTAATTACGATATTGCTATAAAATTATTACAATCCCGTGGACGCTAATACTGTAGACAAAGATAATTCCATTCTGCAAAAAAGAAAAGTAACTAATATGCGCACAAGTAACTCCATAAAAAATGTTATTGTATCGGTAATTCTAGGGCTAGTTGTGATTGTTGCTAATTTTGTCATGCAACGTTACTTTGTACAAACGCTAGGCGTACAACTGCTAGGCCTCAACAGTCTGTTTACTAATATCATCTCGATGTTGTCAGTAGCCGAATTGGGATTTGGATCTGCGGTTATATTTCATTTATACAAGCCGCTGCATGAAAATGATATGTCAAGCGTGTCGTCACTCATGCGTTTTTATAAGCTAAGCTATCGCTCGATTGCCGCGATTATAGCAGTCGCAGCAATTATCCTGGCACCTTTTATACCAGGAATAGCTGGCAATCCAAGCGTGTCTGTCAATATATACGTTATCTACGGACTATTCGTAATAAACTGCATATTGTCTTACTTGATGTCGTACAAACGATCGCTACTATACGCCGATCAAAAGAACTATATTATAAATATTATTCATCTCTCGGCAATAGTTATTTTTAATATAGTAAAAGTTATCGCACTGATTAGTACAAAAAGTTTTTATCTGTTTGCAACGATTTCTATCGTTATGACGCTAGCTGAAAATATTTTAATTAATAGAATTGTTAACAAAAAATATACTTTAACAGCGTCGCCAAAACCAATTGATAAAACAATCAAAAAAGACATATTCAAGCAAATAGGGGGATTATTCTTTCACAAGATTGGCGCTTTTGTGGTCATGGGGACCGACAATATCATTATTTCTGTTGCACTCGGGTTGCAAACACTCGGTCTGTATAGCAATTACCAGCTTATACAGGTTGCAATACAATCTCTGTTTATCCAGATATCTAATGCGGTGCGTGCCAGTATCGGCAATCTGCTAGTAGATATTGGCGGCAAAAAGAGTTTCACGACATTCTTGCGATTGCAATTTGCAAACCAAATTCTGTCAATTATATCGGTAAGCGTATTCTTTGTTGCGTCGCGCAGTCTGGTGCGTATGTGGCTCGGTGAAAAGTTTGTTCTTGATACATGGGTGGTAGTGGCATTATCTCTCAGCTTGTACATAACGCTAGTTAGGTCGGTATTCGGTAACTTTAAGGAAGCGGCAGGTATTTTTTACGAAGATCGCTTGGCGCCTGTCGTAGAGTCGTTAGTTAACATCGTTGCTTCATTGGCACTGGTTTATATAATTGGACTACCAGGAGTGTTTTTAGGTACGGCTATAAGTTCAATGATACTACACTGCTATAGCTACCCAAAATTCGTGTTCAAAGGATTGTTTCATAAGAGCTACAAAGAATACGCTATACATATACTAATTAATACCGCTTTAGCTTTTTGTGCCATTAGTACATCATTTGTAATCAGTCGCGCAATAGTTTTGAGTAATCCATTATTGCAATTAATTTATGATGGCGCTGTTGCTATAATAGTGCCGCTTTTTATAATATGGTTAGTGTATCATAAGTCTGATGAATATATCTATTTCAAAAAATTATTTGTTAAAATTCTTAGAAAGTTGGCAAAGCAACATGCGTAAAATCCACCTGCTTCTCCCACTACTTTGGATGGCGGTTATTTTCATGCTTTCGCACCAGCCAGCTTCGGTTTCTAGTGGGCAGAGCGGCGTGTTTGTTGAACAACTGCACTACATTGCACCGAGTATTGATCAGCAGCTACTAACTTTTTTGGTTCGCAAAAGTGCACACATCTTCGCTTATTTCGTGCTGGGTATTTTGACGTTTAACGCCTTATGGCGGGTGGATTTAAGCAAGTTCAAATTTAACCGCCCAGCTATGCTGTCAATCATTGTTTGCGCACTTTACGCTGCCAGCGATGAGTTCCACCAGCTATTTATCATCGGTAGAAGCGGCGAGCTTCGCGATATTATGATAGATAGCTGCGCCGCAATAGTTGGAGTATTTATAATAAGTATTTTTGTAAGAATATTGCAAAAAAGTAAAAAATAGGGTATAATATATAAGATATGGTGTCTGAAGTCGCTAAAACTACTAAACTAAGCGTTGGCTTGCGAAGAATGGTCGCTGGTATTTTGTTGTTATCGTTCATAGCGCTGGTGGTTAGTGTTTTGCAGGCGGGGATTGTGCCTGAGCGTTATTTGTGGATTGGTTTGCCGATTTACGGGGTGGTGACTGCTGCTATAATCTGGGGATTGGTGAGTCAGAAGCGCTTTGGTAATATTCATACTGGCGTGCTGATTGCGCTTGGCGTAGTGGCTTTGGTGATTACTGCTGTGAATATTTACGTTATCAGTACGGCGCGAGCTTTTGATAGTTTGACGTCTTCGGTGCAGAGCAGGAAATCGTCGTATGTTGAATATGTGATTGCTGCCTATAAGGATCGTAATACGTCGCTTAATAATGCTCAATCGGTTGGGATGCTTTCGGCTGATCCGCTTTATAATAAAGCGACTAAGGCAGTCAAGGATGAAACTCCTGCCAATCAACAAGCGCTGGATAGTTTGGCTGAACTTAAGAATAAACTAGAATCAGGCGACTTGCAGCTGGCGACTATTCGCAAGGCTAATATGCCAATTATCGAAGAAGCTGATAAAACTTTCCACGATAATTTGGTGGTGCTGCAAACTATTCGCGTGGAAGGGGAGGCTGCAAAACAGTCTTCGGCGATTAATGTCGATAAACCATATGTTCTTTACATCAGCGGTATCGATACGGCTGGCAAAATATCTACCGTATCGCGTAGCGACGTCAATATATTGATGGTGGTTAATCCAGCCAAACATTCGATTCTGCTGGTAAATACGCCGCGCGATTATTATGTGCAACTGCACGGCACGACTGGCTTGCGTGACAAGCTGACGCATGCCGGAGTGTACGGCGTTGATATGTCGGTGAAAACGCTGGAGGATTTGTATAGTATTAATATTCAGCACTATATCCGCATCAATTTCACTTCTCTGGTAACTCTGATCGACGCTATCGGTCCGATTGAGGCTTATTCGGATTATGATTTTAAGTCTTACCATCAAGGATATAACACATTGGATAGCAGGCAAGCTTTGGAGTTTTCGCGCGAGCGCTACAGCTTCCCAGAAGGCGATCGCCAGCGCGGGCGCAATCAGCAGCACGTCATCGAGGCGATTATCGCCAAGTTGTCGCGTACTGAAAACGCCGTGAAATTGCCGCAGATTGTCGGCACTATCCGCGATTCTATCGAGACGGATTTGTCCGAGCAATCTATCAAGTCGATTATCCGCAAGCAGCTCGACGATATTCACCCATGGAAGGTCGAATCAACCAACGTTGACGGCCCGGGAGCGATGGAGTTAACCTACAGCTACAATAGCACGCCGCTCTACGTGATGGTTCCGTCCGACGAGTCGGTCAACGCTGCCAAGGCGAAAATCTCGGCTTATTTGCAACAATGAGCAATAGCGTTTAAGTTTGTTTGCAAAATCTACCTTGTAGCCGGCGATTTGTTTATTGCAACAATGTTTCAATAATCTACTTAGACTCTGGCTTAACAGCTTTTTTCATGCAGCGAACGATAACTTTGCGCGTGCGCTGGCGGATGGCGTGGGTGGCGGTAGTTAGCGAATACAGTGTAACTCGCTGATTCTTTTCGGCAATATGCTTGAGATTTTTCTCTACGATGAACGGGTCTAGTTTGCCATATATAATATCGGTGTCGATGCGTGTTTCAGCCAATTTGCGGCTAGCGTTTTGGCTGATAATACCAGCTAACAGCGTATCGCGAAAGGCGCTAAAATTATCCTGAGTCAGTTGCGTTTCTGAGAAGCCAGCCAGCCCCAACTTAGAGTATAAATCGTAGCCAGCCACTACCGCCTTGGGTGTTTTTAACGCTTGGCGATAGATTTCACGTAGTAGATTGTCCTGGCGTAATCGCGCCGCGCCTGTCTGAGAGCTATCACGGTAAATCGGTGGCGCCACCAAGATACAGCGCTTAACGATACCCTTATACATACTAGCGAACTCAATCGCCACCAGCGAGCCAAACGAGTGTCCGACCAACACTACTGGACCGCTCAAGCCATTCGTCAAGCAGGTAGCCAGCAGGTGGCGGGCTTGTTCGCGGGCACTATACATTCGCCGTGTTTGCGCCAGATAAGAATCGCCGTGGCCCAACAGATCAACTACGATATAGTTGCAATTAGCTGGTACGTTCTCGATAAAAGGTTGCCACAACTCACCAGTATCCGCCAGACCGTGAACAAAGACATAAGTCACCGCGAATGGCCGCCGCAAACGTTTATAACGGACGCGCAGCCGATAGGGAACATGCAGCATCTTGTGCAGGATTTGATCGCGGAACTTACGCTTGGCCGCCATCAACGCCTACTTGTCTAATTCTTTCAAGCGAGCAATTCGCGCCTCGGTCGACGGGTGAGTCGAGAAAAGCGCTTGCAAGCCACCCAGCGAGAACATATTCGAAAACATTAGATGAGCTGAAGCTTCTTGGCTTGGCGATGGTGCAATCGGCGGTACGCTAGCTTTCCAGTTTTCTAGCTTCATCAGCGCCGACGCTAAATCATCGCCAGTGCCGAGAATACTGTGGCTATACTGATCAGCCGCATACTCGCGGCTGCGCGATACTGCCATCTGGATCAACATCGCAGCGATAGGCGCCAAAATTAACGAAGCAATCATCGCAAAGATATTACCGCCGTCATCATCATCCGACGATCCGCCGAATAGAAAGGCTAGCTGTGCCAGATAACTAATCGCACCCGCCAGCGTCGCGGCGATGGTCGAGATTAGCATGTCGCGATGTTTGACATGTCCTAATTCGTGCGCCAAAACCGCCCGCAGTTCATCCTCATCCAGAATATCCATGATACCAGTCGTCACCGCTACGGCAGCATGCTGCGGCGAGCGGCCTGTCGCGAAAGCATTAGGAATCGGTGTCTCGACGTAATAAAGTTTTGGCATCGGCAAATTCGCTTGGGCTGTTAACTCGCGGACGATACGCTCGACCTGCGGGTAACGATTGCCCAGCGGCTGAGCGCCTTGCATCTTAATTACTAGCGACGAACTGAAAAAATACATGAAAAAGTTAGACACCGCCGCTAATCCTAGCGCCATCAACATACCCTGCTGGCCGCCAAACGCATAGCCAACCATCATGAATAGCCCTGTCAGAATTGCCATAAGTAGGGTAGTTTTGAAAATCTGCTTCATATCTG
>JABZJV010000041.1 GCA_015257605.1 Nanosynbacter sp.
AAAATACTCTCCCCGCCGGAGAGTGTTTTTCTTTAGGCTAGAAAGCAGGTATAATAATTTTAATGAGAAGTATTCAGCGAAAGCAAGCATCTTGGCGCGGGCCGATAATTTTCGGTGTGGTCTTGATAGTGGTAATTGTCTTGGTGTGCGCAGCGACCTACTTTACATTTCGTTCATCGGGTGGCTATACTGCCGTTAAATTGCAACCAGCTCGTGAAAAATTCCCTGATATTCAGGTAGATAAGCTGTCGCCGCTGCGTGCTCGCGCTGTAAATATACTTCGCCAACAGTATGACAATCCGCAGCCTGGCCCGTTTTATAGCCAGGGTGAGAAGCAGGATTGGTGCGCAAATTTTGTTAGTTGGGTCAGTCGCCAAGCTGGCGTGCCGCTAACTAATCCGCATAGCGGCGGTTGGCGTATTCCAGGTGTGCGCAGTCTCGAGACGTATTATCGTAACGCTGGTAAGTTCCGCGCTGCAAATAGCGGCTACCAGTTGCAGCCTGGCGACGCTATTATGTACGACAACGCCAGCCGTCATGGCGAGCATGTGAACTTTGTGCTCAAATACGATAACGGCAAGGTGACGACTATTGGCGGTAACGAGGGCGGCGTGATTAACATTCAACAGTCGGATCTCAGCCGCGACGGACCGATTCGCGGTTTTGGACTGCTAGAATAATGGCGCACATTTCAATTTCTTAACCGTATACGGTATGATAGAATTATGTTCAAAAAGTATATCAAGAAGAAGCTTCAAAAGTATGTCGTTAAGTACTTTGAGCTGCATCCGCATGTCAGATTGATAGTTGTTGCTGGCAGTGTTGGCAAAACTAGCACCAAGCGTGCTCTCGGCAGATTATTATCGCAGCGTTTTCGCGTCCGCATGCACGAGGGTAATCATAATTCAGAAGTGTCGGCGCCATTGGCGATTCTCGGCATTAACTTGCCAGAGAGACTGCATAGCCCGTTGGCGTGGCTAGGTGTTTTTAGGGCAGCGCATCGCCGCGTTTATAGTCCAGCGGATGTCGATGTCATTATTCAAGAATTAGGCGTTGACCATCCAGGCGAGATGATGGATTTCGGCACTTACTTGCGGCCGAATATTGCGCTAGTTACGGCGATAACACCTGAACATATGGAATTTTTTGGTTCAATTGAACATGTGGCTCAAGAAGAGCTATTTGTTGCTAAATTTTCTGAATATACGCTAATTAACCGCGATGACATCGACGGGCGATTCGCAGATTTCTTGGAGTCGGCAAACTTTAGTACTTACGGCACGACTGGGCTAGCAGAGTTTCGTTTTGAGCAGCAACAGCTTGATGAAAACGGTTACAGCGGCACGGTTATTGCTCCTAACGATATTCGTTTCCCCGCTACTATTAAAGTAGTGGGCGAGCATAGCTTGCGCCCGATCATGGGTGCAGTTGGCGCGGCAATGATGCTCGGGCTGCCAGTGGAAGACATTATACGCGGACTGTCGCTCCTCAAGCCAGTGCCAGGGCGGATGAATCTGCTGCGCGGCATTGGCGGCGTGACTATTATAGACGACACTTATAATTCTAGCCCGGCAGCGGCTCAGGCGGCGCTGCGAACTCTATACGAGTTCACGGATGTACCGAGTCGAGTGGCTGTTTTTGGCGATATGCTAGAGCTTGGCGGCAGCAGCCAGGCCGAGCACGAGAAGCTCGGCCGCATGTGCGATCCGAATCTTTTGTCGTGGGTGGTAGTCGTCGGCGTGGCGGCGACGCAATACTTAGCACCAGCGGCCCGTTCGACAGGCTGCCAAGTTCATGTGGCGCGCAACGCTATCGAAGCTGGCGAGTTCGTCCGTTCGATAACCGAGCCGGGGACGGTAGTGCTAGTCAAAGGCTCGCAGAACGAAATATTCCTTGAAGAATGTGTTAAGGTGCTCTGTGACATGACCGAGGACGCTGAATTAGTCCGCCAAAGCGATAAATGGCTAGCTATCAAAGATAAATATTTCCAGCAATTTTAATCGTGTGTATAATAGGTTTAAGTTAAGGAGTAAAGGAGCGAGCTAGCAATGAAACAAGACGGTGTGCCAAAGAAGCCGAAAACCACTAAAAAGAGGGTTTCTAACAAGCCCAAGACTAAGGCCAAAACCGAGACCAGTAAAAAAGCTAAAGTTTCAACAAGCACAACAGAGCCAGCGCCAGCAGCCGCCGAGCAATCCGCTGCAAAATCCAATACTGTGGCAGAACAGCCAGCCGCCGCTCCGACTGCTGCTAGCCAGACTATGACCCAACCTATGACCCAACCAGTGTTGCCACCGCAGATGGCGATGGGCCAGCGAAAGTCTAAAGCAGGCTTGATTATTGCTATTTGCGCCGTAATATTAGTTGTGTTGCTGGCGATTGCTGGCGCTACTGCCTATGCATTTTATCAGAAGCCAGAAAACGTCTTGCTTGATGCGGTTAGCAAATTGCCGCTCGCTACCAAAGTCTCGACTAAAACCACGGTGAACTCAAACTTTTCTTATGAAGCTGACGGCGTGAACATTAAGTTCAAAAAATTTACATTTGATACTGGCGCTGAAAATACGCCGAAACTTGATGCAAATGCCGAGTTGGCCTTAGAAGTGAATGGCAAGGAGCTGTCTCTCAAGGCTAGCGGCTTGGCAACTGACAGCGGTACAGTCTATTTCAAGGTTGACAATATCGTATCAAGCATCAAGGAAACGTTGTCTATTCTACATCAAAAGTTGCCAGCTCAGGCTGAAAAACACCTGAAAAAGATTGACGGCAAATGGGTAAAGTATTCGCTAGCCGATGCTCGCAAGCAGGACAAAAAATCAGCCGATCAACTACAGTGTGTGATTGATGCTTACAAAAAATACTCCAAAGACGACAAGGCTAAGCATCAAATTTCCAGCGTTTACAAAAAACATCCATTTATAATTATCGACAAAGAAGTTAAGTCGCAAAATGGTAATTTTGGCTACGACGTATCAGTTGATGACGACAAGGCAGAAGCTTTCTGGAAGGATTTTCGAGAAACCTCTTTCGCTAAAAGCGTTGAATCTTGCGCGCCGAACGTTTCGTCTTCGTCGTCTGATACTTACAAGTCTGCCAAAAAAGCCAAATCAAAAGCTGACGCTACCATGACCGTTTGGGTGTCGCAATGGTCGCATGAACTGCGCGGCGTTGACGTTAAGGCCACTAACCTTAAGACCGATAGCCGTTCCGACAAAAACTACAATGTTAGCGCCAAGACAATTATTGATTTTAGCAAAGGTTCGCAGGTCGCTGTTCCAAGCGACGCCATAAGCGCTGAAGAGTGGGCAAGTGCGATCAGCCAATCTTTTCAGTCGGTAGCTGGCGGTAGTTATTTATCTGCACCAACCGTTGATACTGATAATGATTTAGAATATGGCGATTACGACGATTAATTACTAGAACCAGCTGTGTTTTATCTGTTATACTGATAGTTGATGAGACACTATAACCCTTCTGAAATTGAGCCGAAATGGCAGCAAATCTGGGCGGATGACCAGCGTTATCATACGAACGAGTCAAGCGCCAAGCCAAAATACTATGTGACGGGCATGTTCCCGTATCCAAGCGGCGCAGGTATGCATACCGGCCACTTTATGGAGCATTCCATTGTCGATGCGGTGGCGCGTTTTCGCCGAGCGCTCGGTTACAACGTAATGTATCCGATTGGCTGGGATAGCTTTGGCTTGCCGGCCGAGAATTACGCTATCAAAACTGGCCGCAAACCTCGAGAAACTACAGCTGACAATATTGCGAATTTCAAAAAACAATTGCGCAGTGTCGGTGCTAGCATTGACTGGTCGCGCGAGATCAATACTAGCGACCCAGAATACTACAAATGGACGCAGTGGATATTTACTAAGCTGTTTGAAAAGGATTTAGCCTACCAGAAAGAATCGCTGCAATGGTGGTGTCCAAAGGATAAGACGGTTCTCGCCAACGAGCAGGTGATTGACGGCAAATGCTGGCGCTGCGACTCGGTTGTTGTTAAGAAGTCGATGAAACAGTGGTTCTTCCGGATTACTGCTTATGCCGAGCAGCTACTTGCCGAACTGCCAGAGATGGATTGGCCTGACAAAATCAAAATTGCGCAGACTAACTGGATCGGTAAAAGTGAAGGCGCTGAGATTACTTTTCAAGTTGACGGTAGCGACGATACGATAACTGTTTTCTCGACGCGTCCTGATACGATTTTTGGCGCAACCTTTCTGGTGTTAGCGCCCGAGCATCCATTAGCGCGCACGCTGCTGAATGATGAAACGCGCGAATTAGTCGAGAACTATATTAATGATGCCGTCAAGAAATCAGAGATTGAACGCAGCAACGACACCAAAGAGAAAACAGGTGTTTTTAGCGGCAGTTATGCTATCAACCCGGCGACTGGCCAAAAGATCCCGATTTGGATCGCTGATTACGTACTGGGCGGTTACGGTACCGGTGCGGTGATGGGCGTGCCAGCGCATGACGACCGCGACTTTGCTTTTGCTGAAAAATTCGAGCTGCCGGTCGTTGAGGTCATCGAGAGGCCTGAGGATGACATTGACACCGACGCTTGCTATCACGGCGAAGGGGTTTTGGTGAATTCTGGCGCTTTTGATGGTACGCGCAGCGAGGATGCTCGCGAGCAAATTGTCGCTTGGCTCGAGCAAGAGGGTAAAGGCAAGTCGCAAATTACTTACAAAATGCGCGATTGGCTGATCAGCCGCCAGCGCTATTGGGGTGCGCCGATTCCGATTATTTATTGTCCGGAGCACGGCGCAGTGTCAGTCCCGGAAAGTGATTTGCCAGTATTACTGCCGGATGTCGATGATTTCCAGCCGCGCGGTGATGGCAAATCAGTCTTGGCGGCGCAAGAAGACTGGGTACAGACGACTTGTCCGGTTTGCGGCTCCCCAGCTCGGCGCGAAACTGACACGATGGACGGTTACGCTTGCAGTAGCTGGTATTTGCTGCGGTATACTGATCCGCACAATGCGCAGCAGGCCTGGGCGCCAGACAAGGCAAATTACTGGGCGCCGCTTGATATGTATGTCGGCGGCGATCACGCGACGGCCCATTTGCTATATGTGCGTTTTTGGACGCATGTCTTTCGCGAGCTTGGGTTGACGGATTTTGCTGAACCAGTAAAAAAGCTGGTTTACCATGGTTTGATTCAAGCCGAGGACGGCCGCAAAATGAGTAAAAGCCTCGGCAATGTCGTTGATCCGCTCGAAGTCATCAACGCTGGCTATGGCGCTGACGCCCTGCGCACATTTGAACTATTCCTGGGGCCGATTAACGAAAACTCTAGCTGGAACAGCCGCGGCATTGCTGGCGTTTATCGTTTTCTTAATCGCTTGTGGACGCTAGTGCAAGAATTTAATGACAGCAACAAAACCGGTACGTCTGATACTCAGAAGCTTGATATCATTATTAATTCTACTACCAAAAAAGTCACCGATGACATTCATCGTCTCAGCTTTAATACGGCGATTGCAGCGCTGATGGAATGCGTGAATGATTTGTACAAATTGAAAGTGGCGGGCTACAGCGAAGA
>JABZJV010000004.1 GCA_015257605.1 Nanosynbacter sp.
TACTACTATTAATAAACTCTCGATGCTGCTGAATAATACCTTTAGGAGCGTCGTTAGGGTTTGTAGCCGCCTCCTCAGGTTCTACTGCCGACTGTTGGTTTGCCATTTGCGGTGATTGACTAGGTAACGGCTGTGTCGCTGGCGTCACTTGCGGCGACTGGTCGGGCATTGGCTGCATCGTTGGCATTGTTTGTGAAACTGGCGGCTGCGGATTGGCGTTTTGCTGGTTATTGTTCATATGGTTATTATACCGCTTTGGTGCTAGAATATCATTAGAAAACAGGAGGTATTTATGGAAATAATGATAGTAATTTTAGTCATCGCGGCTATTTATGTGCTGAGCGGCATAAAAGTGGTCAATCAATATCAGCGCGGCGTGGTGTTGACGCTAGGTAAGTTTACTGGCGTACGCGAGCCGGGTCTAAGGGTGGTAGTGCCGATTTTTCAGACGATGATGATGGTTGATGTGCGCTCGACGCCGATTGACGTGCCAAAGCAAGAGGTCATCACCAAAGACAACGTCACTGTCGGCGTTGACGCGGTGGTCTACTTCCGGGTGATTAACGCGCCAAAAGCAGTACTGGAGACGACCAACTACATTTATGCCACCAGCCAATTTGCCCAGGCTGCCCTGCGCGACGTTACCGGTAACGTTGACATGGACGATCTCTTGGCCAAGCGCGAGGAAATCTCGCAGCAAATTAAGGAAATTGTCGATGCAGAGACCGACAAATGGGGTATTGATGTCGAGAATGTCAAGATTCAGAATATCGAACTACCTGGCGACATGAAGCGCGCCATGGCCAAGCAAGCCGAAGCCGAGCGCGAGCGCCGCGCCAACATCATCAACGCCGACGGTGAAAAGGCTGCCGCTGAAACATTGGCGCAAGCCGCCGAGATTCTGGCAAAAACCCAAGGGGCGATTAACCTACGTACACTGAACACGCTAGAGCGTATCTCCACCGAACCATCACAAAAGACGATGATGTTGTTCCCGATTGAACTGATTGACGCAATTCGCGGGAATAAAAAGTAAGGAGTAGACATGAGCGAACAAAACCGTACCGAAGAATTTAGTGTTAACGGCGATCAAGTTGTCGAGAAGGTCAAGCAACTCATCAAAGAAGGCAACGTCCGCCGCGTTATCATCAAGAACGAAAAAGGCGAAAGCATCATGGAATTCCCAGTCACTGCTGGCGTGGTCGGCGTACTGCTGCTGCCGACCCTCGCAGCACTCGGCGCAGCAGTGGCATTGATGGCGCAGTGTACGATTGCGGTAGAACGGCGGGACTAAAATCATACACTTGATGGATATAGTCTAGCTTGCTGCAGTCTGAGACAGACGAGTATCCGCCGCGATTGCATTCTCCCGCGCTTTCAGGCATAATCATAACCAGTATGTACTATATCAATAGGATTGAGCTGGGGCGGACTTTGGCGGGGCGCGTAAGCGATTTGAAGGGCCAGGAAGCGGTCGTTATCGCGCTGAAAGAAGATGCGCTGACAGCTTGCATTGGCTTGGCGAGCGAGATTAATGCTTGGGTGTTTCCTTTGCTTAGCAAGCGGATTATTATTCCTGGCGATCCGCGGGTGGTCGGGCTGATTGATCCGGCGGGTATGTTCACGTGGAACCCCGACCTGGAAAAACCGCAGCGCGACGGCATTGAGTTAGAATCCCGCTCGGTACTGGAAGACATCAAGCGCCAGGCTTTTTCTGAGTTGAATCGCATTCTCGATCAATACGGGACATTTTCTAAAGATGGCCTCAATGGTAGAGTGTTGCTGCTGACTGGCGACATCGTCGAGGATCGGATAGAGATTGCGATGGCTCTGGAATACTTGAAGAGCGTGCGCTACAGAGCCTTATACGGACTGGGCGGCAATGTAGATAGTACGGCGGCAGATTATTTTCACCTACAAACCGACAAAGACGTCGCCCTGGATGTAATGACTCATATGTTTCCGGCAGAGCATTATTTTGAGCAAAAGGATAGCTACACTCCGGAAGAGTGCCGCTTGTTGGTAACGAATATTTCGCAATATTGGACATAGAAAGGAATAATCATTATGAACCCAAATCCGTTTATATCAGCAGATCAAGAACCAGCGCCAGCTCAGCCGGATTCGCTGGCGAGCAATAATACGTCCGCGGTTGTGCCAGAGGTGCAATCTCAGCCGGCAAATCAGCCTCAGTTATCGACCGAGCCAGCAGTTCAGCCTCAGCCTGCAACCACACTAGCGACACAATCCCAGTCCGCCGCACAGCCAGCGACGCAATTTCAACCTACGTCTGCGCCGATTAGCGACGACGAGCTGGCCGCAGCTAACCAAAATATCCAGACTGTTTTCGACGCCTTCTCGTCGCGGGTGGTCGGACAAGAGAACTTGCGGACGGCTTTGATGGTGAGCTTGATGACTGGCGGACATATTCTGCTAGAAAGCGTACCAGGACTCGCCAAGACGACAGCCGTGCAGACGCTAGCCGCCAGCGTACAGGGCTCGTTCAAACGTATTCAATGCACGCCGGACTTGCTACCAAGCGACATCATCGGTACGCAGATTTACGATTATAACAAGGGTGAATTTCGCACTGAGCTAGGCCCAGTTCACGCCAATTTCGTACTATTAGACGAGATTAACCGCTCCAGCGCCAAAACCCAAAGCGCCATGTTGGAAGCGATGCAGGAAAAGCAGACCAGCATCGGCGGACAACGCTACGATCTACCGAAGCCTTTCATTGTGCTGGCCACCCAGAACCCGATTGAGCAGGAAGGAACTTACGAGCTGCCAGAGGCGCAGTTGGATCGCTTCCTATTGAAAGAAGTTTTGTCTTACCCTGCTCCGGACGAGGAATTAGAGATTTTGAAGCGGATTGAATCGGGCAAGCTAAGCGAGGCGCCGAATAATAGCAACACGCCAAATATCGAGCTGGCGGCGGTCGAGACGCTGCAAAACTTGGCGCAAAAAATATACGTTGACGACGCCATTAAGAATTATATCGTGAAAATTGTCTCAGCAACGCGCAATCCGGCCTCAATCATACCAAGCGAAACGGCGCGCTACGTCCAATACGGTGCCAGCCCGCGCGCCAGTATTGCCTTCCAGCAAGTCGCCAAAGCCCTCGCGCTAATTAACGGCCGCAACTACGTTATTCCAGAGGACGTCAAACAATTACGCCACAGCGTATTGCGCCACCGCATTATTCTCAATTTTGAAGCCATCGCCGACCAAGTTCATCCGGAAGTTATCATTGATTCGATATTTAACGCTGTTCCTGTGCCGTAATATGCCAAGTCTCTTCACCAAAGTCAAAGCCAAGATGGATCTCTACACCCATGAAAAGGTGCGGAGTTTGTTGGACGGTCAATACGGCTCGGTATTTAAGGGGCGCAGTCTTGATTTTGATGACTTGCGCGAATACATTCCTGGCGACGATATAAAAGATATCGACTGGAAAGCGACTGCTCGCAGCAGCGGTATTCGAATCCGGCGTTACCAAGCAATCCGCAAACATAATATTTTACTAGTAGTCGATACTGGACGCCACATGGCAGCGACCAGTAAAAGCGGCAGCAGCAAGCGCGACATCAGTATCATGGCCGCCGGAGTCTTAGGCTACATCGTATTGCGGCACGGCGATTTAATCGGACTGGTATCCGGCGACGCCAAAAACAACGCCTATATTCCTTTCAAAGGCGACGATCGGCATATCGAGCAGCTACTGCGGCACATTGAAAAGAGCACTCAACTAGCAGCAGCGCCGAGCAATATTGTGAATCAGCTTGAATATATTGCACGCAATTTACGGCGCAAGATGATGCTAGTGGTGGTCGCCAACGACGATGAACTGACTAGCGAGCACCAGCATATTATCCGGCGGTTGCGCGCCCAGCACGAGATGTTATGGATAACTGTCAATGACGCTTCAGGACTTGACGGAAACCGCGATTTTTATGATATTGACGATTTGGCCGAGCTGCCTTATTTTATTCGCAAACAAACGAAATTGCAGGCTGATTTCGACCGCGAGCAGCAATCATACTACCGCGAATATTCCACGGCCCTGGAGCGTTTGGGCGTCGTTAGCGAGCGAATTTCCGGAGAAGAGGACGTCGTCGGCAGTTTCTTTTCACTGCTAGAAAGGCAAAAGCATGCGCGCTGGCACTGAGCTTCGCGAATGGGTAGATTATGACCCGCTGTGGCTGGTTGTCGGCTGCTTGCTTTTAGGCGCGATTATTTTATGGTACGGATTTGTGTTTTACTCGACTCGCCGCCGCTCTCACCGCAGCCTGGCTACGCTCAAACCAAAGCCATACACACCGCCAGATTTGACTGACTTGAAGCAGAAATACCAACGGCTAATCGACGAAATTGAACAAAATCACGCTGCCGGAAAGCTATCCTCGCGTAAAGCCCACCAGAAATTAAGCCATGTTCTTCGCATGTTCGTCGTCGAGATAAACGGCCACCGCGTCGACACGTTGACGCTGCGAGATTTAGAAAAGACTCGTTATAAAACATTGGCAGCCGCTATCAAACAATTCTACATTCCTGAATTTACCGCAGTTGAACAAGGCAGTGTTGCCGAGGCGGCGGCGTTAGCCAGAAAGACGGTAGCGGCATGGAATTAGTTTTTTGGCAATTGTCGCTGGCGTTAATTATAATTATCGCCCTGCTGTGGTTTGCCGCGCCGATTATACTCCGCCGATACAGCCGATTGAAACGCCATGACGCGCCTAGGCAAAAACTCCCTATCGCTAATACCTCGCGGCTGCGCGCTTTCCCGCTCTATATTCAGCAGGTCAAGCGGTACAAAAAACTATTGGCGGTTGTACTGGGACTGCACGCGCTCCTGCTAGTCATGATGATTATTCTCACTGGCCGCCCTTCGTCGGTAGCCGTCGTTTCTCCCGAGGTGAAAAATCGCGACATTGTGCTGTGCCTTGACGTATCGCGGTCGATGTATGAATATGATGTAGAGATTATTAAAACTTACCGCACATTGGCACGAAAATTTGACGGCGAACGACTCGGTTTAGTATTGTTTGACCGCTCGCCGGCAGTGATATTTCCTTTGACAGACGACGCCAGCCTCATTGACAGCAAATTAGCGCTAATCGAAAAAGCGCTGACGCCACCCGGAACGCTGGAATATTTCGATATTTTATCTGGTACGGTAGTCTCGAACGGGCAAGGCTCATCACTGATTGGCGATGGACTAGCAAGCTGTATCGGACGCTTCGATAAATTGGACAGCAAACGCTCCCGGAGTATCATTTTAGGAACCGACAACCAATTGGCTGGTACCCCAATAATTTCCCTGCCCGAAGCAGCAGAACTTGCCAAGCAAAAAGATATCCGCGTATACGGCATTTACCCGAATAGTAATAAAAATCGCGAGGCCGAAGCGGCAGAATTGAAGCGAACCATGTTAGCGACGAACGGCGATTATTATGCACTGCGCGACAAAAACACAATTCCAAACATTGTCCAAAAAATTGCCGCCCAAGACGCTTCCCGCTTCAAAGGCACGCCGCGCGTTACTCGCACTGATCAGCCGCAATTGTTGCTATACGGCATGCTTATCATCATAATTTCTCTCATTATTATCGATTGGAGGCTTCGCATATGATAATGCAACCGATTTTGCCGTGGTATCTGCTGCTGATAATTCTGGTAGTTACTGCAATTTTTACCGGCTGGAGGATTTTCTCCAAACCAATATCTAACCGGCGAGCGTGGCTGCGGCGGTTCTGTATTGTCTTGCTTATCATTACCGCTTGTTTTCGCCCGGCTATTCCTGGCGAGATGAAAGAATGGGGCGCGCCGCTAGTCGATGTTTATGTTGTAATAGATACAACGATGAGTTCTGCTGCCGAGGATTATGATAACGGCCAGCCGCGAATTAACGGCATGCGCCGCGACGCCAAAGAAATTGCCAAAAAGTTGGTTGGCGCGCGATTTAGCTTAATAACTTTCAATAATAAAACCTTTGTTGATTCGCCGTTATCGACAGATGTCAGAATGTTTGAATCGGCAGTTGACACGGTAAATGTCATTAGCGAAAGCTATGCTATGGGCAGCTCAATTGATACACCGATTGACGCTATCGCCTCGGAAATTACTCGCACCAAGCATAAAAATCCCGAGCGCACCTCGCTGCTATTTTACCTGGGCGACGGCGAACAGACCAGCGATGCCTCGCCAAAGTCATTCGCCAGCTTAAAGCCCCTGCTGGGCGGCGGCGCGATTATGGGATATGGCACTGCCAACGGCGGAAAAATGAAAACGCCAAGCTACAGCGGCAGCTTTGACGGTTTTTACTTGCGCGGGCCAGATCTGAAATATGCCGTATCGAAAATCGACGAGACAAATCTTAAAAACATCGCCAGTCAAACAGACCTGCCGTACACGCACCGGCAAACTCCAGATTCCATCGACGCCGTTGTCAAGAACGGCTCTGTCGACAAAGCCGTCAGTAGCAGCCGCTCGTTCGACGGCTACAACGATATCTATTGGATAGCGATATTTGCGGCTGCTATTTTGCTGGCCTTTGAAATCAGAAGTGTATATTTGCCTTTGCGCAAACTGCAAAACATAACACCGCCAGAGGAGAAACAGCCGTGAACAAGAATCGTCCATTTGACCTGAAAAAACTAGATTTTGAAAAAATCCGCCGAGAAAAACGTCGGAAACTACTCCGCTATTCGTTCCCTGCTTGCGCGGTGATTCTGCTGATTGCTATTAAATTAACAAGCTTCCCCTTGTTGTCGCTAGCAGCACACGCCGCCTATAAAGACGGCGACAACAGCCAGGCCTCCTTCCGCTTATCGCCAATTTATACCATGAATTTGTTTGAATCTTATAAAGTATTTTTTAACGACGGGAACGCTCTATATAAGCAAGCCCGCTACGACTCGGCAGAAAAACAATTCCGCCAAGCCCTGCAAAAAGTACCAAAAACGCGCGAATGTCCTGTCCGCATCAACCTGGTGCTGTCAATCGAGGCGCAAGCAGACGCCCTCGCCGGCGAAAAACGCTACGACCGGGCAATCATCCGCTACGACGAAGCAAACGCCGTACTGCACGACGGCGAGGATAGTTGCGGCGTGCAATTTGCTAGCCAAACAGTCGACGCGAATAATGACGACGGCAAGACGGCAATCGTTATCGAGCAGCGAATCCGGCAAAAGTTGGCGCAAATAAAGCAGCTCAGAAACGGCGACCAGGGCATTTCAGTCACCAACCCTGGCGATAAAGAAAAAGTTGACGCGGGCAGCACCGACGGCAAACTCAAAGAATTGGACAAGCGATTCATCGACGCCTACAACGAACAGCGCAAATCCCAGGAAAGAAACCAGCACCTGGAAGATTACAAAAACGCCGCGCCGGATCATACGAAGAGAAATTGGTGAGAAGATTATTGAAATGAGCGGTTTTGTTTGCTATACTTACTATGTAATCGAAAGATTGGCTGTTGCATCGCACATCATAGGCGAGTTCGCAAAATTATGACGATTTGCCGGCGAGATACGCAGCAAACATTATGCGGGTTTAGCTCAGTTGTTAGAGCGCTTCCTTGCCATGGAAGAGGCCAGGAGTTAGAGTCTCCTAACCCGCACCATGAAAGACTTTTCAAGCTCTGAAAGGTCTTTTTTGCTTGTAGCTAATCTGTAAAGTACGCTAATTTCAGGAGTGTAAACATTTTCATTTTCATCAACCCAGAATCCAGCAGGAATTAGCAATTGTTTACACTGTAGTAGCTTATCTTTTGCCTACTTTTTTCATATTTCCTCCACGCTTACTTATTCTGACCATGTCTTATCTGTAACTGCATTACGCGTGTATAATAAGAGGTATTATGATAATGGACTCAGAATACGTATTTGACAACTTAGAACCTATCGACCAACTTCGTGCCAAGCCTGTAAAGTTGATACAGAAAAAAATTCCATCAGATCAGTGGAATGACTTCGATTATGCCAACCCCGACACTAAAGGCTTTGACAGCTTCGATACTGTATGGAATGACCTCGCACCGTTGATAGGTATTTGCCTTATAGTATTTGCTGAATTAGAAAGTGAATTGGAGTATAATCTATATGAGCTAGTTAACGACAGGGCACATCAGCTAGGGATGGTAGTCACTAGTACGATGTCTTTCGAGCAAAAACTGCAGACATACATTACACTTCTTAGACTTGTAGGCTCAGAGCCAAGCACACAGTATCGAGCGGACATTAGTCAGCTAAAAAAGCATCTAAAGAGGGCGGGAGAGGTTCGAAACATTATTGCGCATGCAAAGTGGCCATCATTAACAAAAGATGGTTATGTGTTCAGCTCAGCTGATACGATTGGGAGTTCATCCCCTGAATTAAATCTAAAATACTTTGAGCTCAACAGGAACAGACTAGGAGAGTACAGAGCATATCTACAAGGTGTAACTAACGCAGTCAATTTTATACACTCAGAATACTTAGAGATTCTATGTAGTAGCATCACCCCGCGCCAAAATGGAACTTTCTGAGATTTGGTCACCCGACGAGGTGGCCGTTTTCGTTTTATTTCCGAAATGATGACAATTTAACACGTCGAGCTTTGAGCTCGATTTTTGTTAGTTTGCTAATGAATTAGCTCTTAGCACAATCGCCTATTAGTAGTATTATTCTTAGCCTATTTGCTTACCGTAGATTGTGTATTTTGACTATAAAACTCTAGGGCTCTGTCCATGCACTCTGATTGCACCCATGGATTATTATTAAACATTACACACCGTATGCTACCAGTCTTATCTGCACCCAGAGCTAACCACACCCCAGCTTTAGCCCTATACTTATTCATAGTAGCTACTAATCGTAATTTAGAAATAACGTCTTGCTCTAAGTAGCCAATCATATAAGTTATACCTCCCCAGGGCTTTTCGTTGTTTGTGATTTGGACTGAGAAATCATGTAATTTACCGCCGTCTTCTTTAGCTTGAGTATTAATCCTATCAATGTATTCCATTAATTTTTTTACAGTACTCCGAGGTATCGTCATTAAAAAGAAAATAACATCGGTTGCTGAAAGGTCGTCTAATTGCTTAATAGTATCTATAAGTTTCTTAAAATCTTCATTTTGCCAAGGATTAAATAATTCATCTTCCTTTTCAGGCTTCGGAGTACCCATCTTTCTATGATAATAGTCTGCATCGAGGATTTGACCAAAGGATTGGTCTAATACGAGCATGTCAGAATTTTTAGGCATAAATAGCCCATATCGCAGATGATATGCAAGATGAATAATCTCGTTTGACGATATTATATTTTCGTGATTTTCAAGACGTTGCTTAATATAAAAGACAAACTCGTAGGGGTCTTTGAAATATTCAGCCATTAGGTCGAGGTCAAACAAGCTTATCTGCATTGGCGGTAATTGGTTGATATCCGCTAAGAACGCACGCATTTGATCCATCGCAGCTGGATATGGCTCATTTGATACGCATAATATATACGCGTGCTTTATACCTTTTGGTAGTGTAATTTGACTGCCAGACTTATCAACTAATTTGTAGGGCTCGTTGCCTAGAATTACGCTACGGACTTTTATACCTTGCTTGTACGGGTCAATAACTGCCTTCTGAAAATCGGATTTAATAGCTTCAACATCACCATTAAGCGCAGAAGCTGTCATTTTTTTACTTTTATTCTGTGCGATAATAACTACATTACCTACGACTCCCATAACATCAATATCGGTCAAGGTTTTCTTTCCTTTGACGATCTTTACAGCTTTGTATGCATTTGATTCGCCAAAGATATTTTTGAAGTAACTATAGGTTATATCTTCGGCTACCTCGCCAATGTGTTTATTAACAGTATTGACGTACTGCTCATCTTGGCGCATCCAATACAAGGGACTCTTATATATAGCTGAGGCCAGTGTCATCGTGTTCGGGAAGAAATAGATATCGTTTGCTAGTTTGATAATTGGCTTATAGGTGAATATATTCTCATTTCCAGGCTCATTGAATGTTTCTAACTGGTCACCAAACGAGCAGCTGAATAGTTCAAGAAATGCTCTAATATCCTCTTTCTTAATGCTTTTGTCTATATTCTGCACAGCTTCAACTATGAGATCAAAGTGAAAGGATATTTCATCTATCGCTCGTAATGACCTTACTTGTTTGTTTGCAGATATTGAGCGAGCGAGATGTATACGATTGAACATGTCCTTTAGAGCAAAGAATATAGTTTTTGACTTTATAACACTAAACTTCGTGTTACTCTTAATCCAATCTTCATCTCGAGCATATAGCTTTTGCGCTATCTCAAATGGCTGCACGTCGTAAAAACCCGTGTCGCCATAAAAAGTAGTTTCTATGATCATTTCTTTACTACCAAAGATTTCTCGAAATTCATGCTCTTTCTCTCCGTCGCTCATAGCCTCAATTTGTTCTGGTGTGTGTTTCGCCATGGCTTCGCTGAAATCATACATGTAGGTGTCGTGAAGTTCATCAAGTAGCAGTCTGGTATATTTGATTGCTTCCTCAATTTGTTTCTTGGTAATTCTGTCAAAACTAATAACTTTATTTTTTAGCATTAGCCCCATAAGAAAAGCTACCTCGTTACCGTGTAGTCTCTCTCGCCAGTTTACGTTAGCTACGTTATATACATCTATAAAGAAATCTTGTGAGATAATTTCTGCAAAAGCGAAGATGTAGCCTTTTGTTGTTACAAGCAACTCAATATCGGATATAATATCTTCTCGCGAGCGTTTTTCTAATTTTTTACCCCTCATAAATCTATTTTATACTATAGCATCTAAACTTCACAGAAGAGTGTAAAAGTTCAACGTATAGCCGTCACTAACGATAGTCTCATTCTTCAAATATTTCATTTGAATTCTCTATTTATCTCGCTTATACTTAAACCATGAAAAAGCATTAGCAAGACGCCACCTCCCTATCTCAGATTTATCCGCGAGGTTTCCAAGATGCGAATGGTGTCAGATTTCCCTCAACACACCAAACCGCTCCATAAAACACACGCCTCAACAAAAATGCTCCACAATCTTGTTGCCGGCGATAGTAAACTGGCGGTTTTTGATTGAATTACAATTTAGAGAACACACCTCACTAACGCGTATGCCTGATGAGAAGATCAGTCTGCAAATGGCAACATTACGCAGCCTATTAGCATTACAGTAGCCACGCCGCTTCATGGCTAAGATGGAAATAAACTCTTCAACTCCATCTTCTGTCGGAATGTCTAGGGTGCGTTTTTCACGCTTAGGTATTGCCAAATATCTGTTAAGGCGCGTACCATACTCAAGGAGATTACCCCTAGGACCATAGCTGATTGCACCCCTCAATACGCTTGTGGTAAACTATATGTAGGCTGTATAGTCTATAGAAAGGGGGCGTAGGGTTGCCAAAACGGCAAAACTATGATAGAATATACGATATGAATATATCATCTCGAAGCAGCGATATTGTAAAAATGACACAGATACTACGATACCTGTTGTCCTTTGATGATAACGGAAAAATGAACCGCACCAAACTAATCAAGCTGTTATGGGCAGCCGATCGCTATCATATGCGGCACTATGGGCGTTTGGTATCTGACAGCAACTATGTCGCCATGAAGTTCGGTCCTGTATCCTCTCTCGCTCTTGATATAGCTCAGGTTAAGAATGACTTCGCACTCGATGAAGAAGACATGAAATATATCGGCTATTACCTCTCCGCTGATGAAAAAGATACCATGGCTACGGCTGCCAATATAGAGGATGATCACCTATCAGAAACAGACAAGGAAGCTCTGAAATGGGCGTGGGATACCTTTGGAGATAGAGAGGCTTTCGATATTGCCAATAACGTTAGTCACCTCTATCCTGAATGGGCACAGTTTGAAGACTTCTTTGTTCGCGGCGGCGGTCGCGGACGTAGGGATATTGACCCTATCAAGTTTTTTGATAACCCAGAGCATGGCGACGAGTTCTTTAATCAGGATGCTGATCAGCTAGCAGCAGCCCGCGAGCTTTATATTGACGATAAAAACGCGCTAGCCGCCCTCGGTACACTGTAGATGATAAAAATACCGTCAGACATCCAATCAGCTTCGTTTCACGCATCACTACGCCAAGGTACGCTGTTTCGGATGCGAGGCGACGAACCGTTTCCAAGTAGTAAATACCACGTATTCATAGTCCTCAATTACGATCCAAACACAGACGAAGCCCTCATTTTAGTAAATGGAACGTCTCAGGTATATAAGCGGCTTAATTTCTACAAGTATCGCCCGAATCTCAACCCAGAGAGCACCACTGTAGTACTCGAAGCGGGCAAATATCCTTTTTTCCCAGAAAAGACCCTTGTAGACTGCAACTCGGTCAAAACGTGCCGCATAAATCCAGAGCATTTTGAAAATGGCAACCTGATAATGATGGATAGTAGCCTCAGCGACGACGATATGGAGCGCATAATAAACGGCGTAGTTTGTAGTCGCAGGGTGCCTCAGTTCATAAAATCCAAGATCAAGCCGCAAGATTAGAGCGGTTTTTCTAATTTTTTTAGACAAAATATTCATTTTTATTTAAGAATCTAAAAATCTCATGATATGGTACTTATGTAATAACTACTAGCGGGAAGGTCCGCAGGAGGCTCGGCAGCCTGAGCACACACTCAACAAAAATGCTCCACGATCTTATTGCCGGCGATGCCAAATCCAGTTAGCGTGTAAGTGCTCGACATGATGGATTGCCTGTGCGGCGGCGATTGCATCCAGGCGTTGAAGGCTACGCGGCTAGTGTGCAGATCTGGCGGCGAAGTTTGCACCAGATTCTCGGCCGGCGCGTTACAGACAGTCCTCGCCTTAAGCAATCCGTGCGGAATAGTTGTGCCTGGTTTATAATGGCTAAAATAGTTATTCTCTTTCATGTCATTCGCCATCCACTGTGCTGTTCGGTTAAGCGGCTCGTACATCTTTAGCGGCTTCAGATTTTCCTTACTACGAGCATAATTAATCAGTTCAAGAATCTCCAAAGCATCTGGCGGGCCTATGTCATACTTTTTATCTTGGTCTGCTGGTTGCGGCTGCGGATTTGGATTTGGCTGCGGATTCGGCGCAGGCTGCTGCGAGTTACCGGGCTGCTGAGGCTGCGGAGCTGGCTGTTGGTTGTTTTTCGGCGGCGGCGAGGCTGGACTCGACGGTAGCTGCGGGGCTGGATTATGTTTCGGACGTACAGGGTCAATTCTCTGCTCTTTTTGGTTTGGCTGCGGTTTTTCAGGATTCTTCTCTTGCTGGTTCGGCGTAGTTTGTTTAGAATTAGAGCTTGTGCTAAATTTACTGCCGTTAGAGTTATTGCTAGAATCGGAATTATCAGAGCCAGAATTAGAATTGGTAGTTGTCTTTTGCTGCTGATTAGCACTACCCGCATCTTTCGACGCAGCACGCACAGCAATATATAAGCCTATTCCTACCCCCGCTAGTATTAAAATAACTAATATAATTACAAGTTTTTGTTTTTTCATACTTTGATTGTAGCAAGGAAACCGGTTATGTCAATCTGGAGGTAGCGTCCTGCAAAAATAACCAGAGCATAGTGTATAATATAGTCAGCGCGGGTATCGTATAACGGCTATTATGTATGCTTCCCAAGCATGAGACGAGGGTTCGACTCCCTCTACCCGCACCAGTTCAAACTATTATCATGAACCTTTAAGATAACGCTGTCACGCATTATAATTAGAATATGAAAAAAGCTGTCATGAAGAGGCTGCTTCCGCTGTATGTTGGCAAGTTCTTCTTAAGCTTTGTACTTTGGTATTCAATTGAGAAATTATTCATAAGAAGTATCGGCATTGACAATTTTGGAATTAGTTTGATCGCGATTATTCTGCTGATATCGTCTATTCTGACCGAAATTCCATCAGGAATTATCGCGGATCGTTGGAGCCGCAAAGGCTCAATGGTGCTGGCTGGGCTGTTCTTGGGGATTAGCAGCCTGATGGCTGGCGCTAGCGATAATATCTTTATGTATGCCGCCGCTGTGACGATTTGGGGTCTTCATGATGCTTTTTCGAGCGGAACTGGCGCAGCTATGATTTACGATACGCTGCTCGAGGAGCAAGGGCACGCCAGGAATTTTAATCGAGCACTAGGACTATACGAAACTTTAGGCGGGATAGCGTTAATTATCAGTAACTTTTTAGGCGGCTGGATCGGCGAACATTCGCTACTGCTGGCATTTAACTTAACAATTGTTCCAATTGCGATGTCTATGGTTTGCCATCTAATTTATAAGGATGCAAAAATTAGCCGCGAGGTGGCTGATGAAAAACTTATCAAACATACTAAAAATACATTCAAATGCGTTTTCAAAAGTAAAAGCCTACTCTGGCTGATGACTGCGATTATGATAGTCTTTTGTATCCAAAAGATGAATCGCGAAGCTTATCAGCTGTGGTATATTGCGCTGTCGGCCCCGGCGATAGTATTTGGCATCGCTGGTTCGTTCATAGAAGGCTTGGGCGGACTGGGCGGCTCGTTGGTTAAATATCTCAACTCAAAGCAAATAAATATAGTTCTGTCGATTTTACTAGGCTTGGCATCGCTCGCGCTTTCGGTGGGTAGTAATTTATGGATAACTATCGCCGCACAGGTTCTAATAGCGGTAGTCTCGGGGGCGCTGTTATTCCATTTTACTGCACAGATACAACACCAGCTGCCGTCGCGATACCGCACAGGTTCCGGTTCGGTGATAAACGCCGTGGGACGAATTGTTCTCATGCCGCTAACGTTTGTGTTTGGAGTTTTGTCAAACCAAAGCGTTTTCATCGCTGGTTGGATGCTGGTGGTTTTATCAGGACTAGCCGTTTTCGTACAGCTAAAGCTTGAAGAGCAAGCTTCACCGCAGTAGCGTACTTCCCATCCCCGCTCATCTGTGCTACAATTAACAACCAAAGGAAGGTCTGCGTTAACATCAGACCATATTTTTATGAAGGACGCTAGCAAGATTCGAAATATTGCCATTATTGCACACGTCGATCACGGCAAGACGACCATGGTTGATGGGCTACTCAAACAGTCGCGCACATTTCGCGACAATCAAGCTGAGATGAGCCAAGAATTGATCATGGATTCGGGCGATCAGGAGCACGAACGCGGTATCACCATCACCGCCAAACAGACCTCGATTTTTTACGGCGATTATAAAATCAACATCATCGACACGCCGGGACACGCTGATTTTTCCGGCGAAGTCGAGCGGACGCTGCAGATGGCGGACGGCGTGCTGCTGATCGTCGACGCCCAGGAAGGGCCGATGCCGCAGACGAAGTTTGTGCTGAGCAAGGCGCTGGAACTGGGCTTGAAGCCAGTAGTGGTGATCAATAAAATTGATAAGCCGGCGCGGCGAATCGCCGAGGTTGAAGATGAGCTAAGTGATCTATTTTTGGAACTAGCAACTGATGATAGTCAACTGCATTATCCGATTTATTATGCCGTTGGGCGCGATGGCAAGGCGTGGCGAGAGATCCCTACTGACCCGAGCGACAATGCCGATCTCACACCAATTTTTGAAGCGATTATCAACGATATCCTGGCGCCGAGCGTCACGGCTGACGGCGGTTTTCAGATGCTGGTGACCAGCCTGCAGTATGACACCTTCCAGGGCAAATACGCTATTGGGAGGATTGCTCGCGGGTCGGTCAAGCGTGGCCTGGCGGTTAGTTTGATGAAGCACAGCGAGGTGTCGGGCTCAGCGCGAATCGAGAAAGTTTTTGGCTACCGCGGGCTGAACCGCGAGGAACTTGACGAGGCATTTGCCGGCGACATTGTGGCGTTGGTCGGCGTCAGTGAAGCGCACATTGGCGATACGATTGCTGATAAAGAACAGCCTGAGGCCTTGCCGGCGATTGCTATTGAAGCGCCGACATTGAGCATGTACCTCGGCCCAAATACCAGCCCGATGAAAGGGCGCGAGGGTGAATTTACCACCTCGCGGCAAATTGGCGACCGCTTGCGGCGGGAACTAGAAACCAACGTGGCGCTGCGCGTCGAAGAAAACGGCATCGGCTTTACGGTGTCTGGCCGCGGTGAGCTGCACCTGAGCGTCTTGATCGAGACTATGCGGCGCGAAGGCTTTGAGTTCGAAGTCGGCCGCCCGCAAGTGGTCACCATCACCGAGGACGGCGTCGAAAAAGAGCCAGTTGAAGAATTACAGATCGAAATTAGCAGCGAATTCATCGGCGCGATCAGCCAAGAGTTGGGTGCGCGCCACGCTGAAATGAAGTCGCAAGAAACCACCGCCAGCGGCGCTACCCGCATGACCTATGTGCTGCCGACGAGGGCGTTGATTGGCCTGCGAAACGTACTATTGACCGCCACCAAGGGCACGGTGATTATGAATTCCCTGCCGTGCGGCTATCAACCGCTGGGCGGCAAATTGCCAAAGACCCGCGGCGGCGTACTCATCGCCTTTGAAGCTGGCACCACCACGCCGTATGCGCTGCAAGCGGCCGAGGCGCGCGGCGAACTCTTGGTCGGACCTGGCACGGAAGTGTACGCTGGGATGATCGTCGGTATTTACAACCGCCAAGAAGACATTGAAATCAACGTCTGTAAAGCTAAGCACCTGACCAACATGCGTTCCAAATCGTCCGATGGCACGGTGCAACTGACGCCATTTACGCAGTTTAGCCTGGAGCAATGCATCGACTTCATCGAGGATGACGAGCTGTTGGAAGTGACGCCAAAATCTTTGCGCCTGCGTAAACGCTACCTCGATGCCAATGAGCGAAAGCGCGCCAACAAAAAGTAAATTTTAATTTTTAATATAATAAATAAGAGGGGGTAATTATGGCAAAAAAATGGCGCGACGTTAACGGATTTTATCAAATCTATCCGCGATCGTTTAAGGATTCTAATGGCGATGGCGTCGGCGACTTGCGCGGCGTGATTGATAAGCTTGATTATATTAAGGGCGGCGACAATTCGCTTGGTATTGATGCAATTTGGTTTTCGCCGTTTTATCCGTCGCCGCAAGCTGACATGGGCTACGATGTGGCAGACTATTGTGATATTGATCCGATTTTCGGCTCGCTTGATGATTTCAAAGAGTTGGTTGAGAAAGCACACGCTCGCGATATTAAAGTAATGGTCGATTTCGTGCCCAATCATACCAGCAACCAGCATCCGTGGTTTGTTGAATCGCAAAGTTCCAAGGACAACGATAAGAGCGATTTTTATGTTTGGCGCGACGCTAAGCCTGATGGCTCAGAACCGAATAATTGGCTGAGTATTTTTGGCGGGTCGGCGTGGCAATGGCACGAAGGGCGCCAGCAGTATTACTTACACACATTCTTGAAAGAACAGCCAGATCTCAACTGGGATAATCCTGAGGTACGCCGCGAAATGCAAGATGTACTGCGTTTTTGGCTAGATCTCGGTGTTGATGGCTTTCGAGCGGACGCGGTACGCTGGATCAGCAAAGACCCAGAACTACGCGACGACCCAGTCGCCGAGCATTATCACGATAAGAAACCGCCGACACAATTCGATGATTTGCAGCATAAGTACAGCCGTTTTTGGGAGAATCTTTTCCCGTATTTGCGCGAGCTAACAGACATAGTCGCCTCGTATCCGGATCGCATCATGGTTTTCGAAGACTATCCGGATGAAAACTATAGCACTAGCGAACAATACTTGGGTTTTTATGGTGTCAATCCAAAAGTATCAATGCCATTCAATTTTGAAGGATTACACGCCAAATTTAATGCCGAGTCGATGAGCACAATCGTCAACGAATTCCAAGGCATGATCAACCCCGACGTGCACACGCCAGTCTATTGTTTTAGTAATCACGACCAATCGCGCATCGTTACGCGCTTCGGCGGCGAAAAGCAAGCTCGCTTGATTGCGTTGATGCAACTGACACTGCCAGGGCTGCCAGTAATATATTACGGCGACGAGATTGGCATGAGTAATGGGCCAGTTCGCTTTGAAGAGATTCAAGATAAGTCGGTCTTTAGCCACGGCAATGACGAATCTGTCGGGCGCGACCCAGAACGCACGCCGATGCAATGGACGGCTGGCCAAAATGCTGGATTCAGTACCGCTAAACCATGGCTGCCAGTAAATCCTGCTTGCCAGAACGTCAATGTAGAATCAGAGCAGAACGAACCAGACTCATTTCTGGCGCTATACCGCCGCTTATTAACCTTGCGCAGCCGCTACGAAATTTTGCGCACTGGCGAATACGAACCACTCAGCGACACAGACAATGACATATTTGCTTACGCGCGATGGATTGGCCGAGAGCAGCATGTCTTTGTCGCATTAAATTTCGGCGACACCAAACACCGTGTTACGCTACCACATACCGGCAGTGTCTTATGCGCCACACACCCAATCGACTACCCCGAGGTTACCGATGACGGCTCGGTAGAACTACGCCCGTACGAAGGCATATTAATCGGATGCAGCGAACACCGGCTATCAATTGAATAAAAAACTGGCCGCTCTAGAAAAGGAGCGGCCTATTCGTATAGAGAAACTTTTTAGTATTTCAGTTAACCAGAGTCTCTTTCACGCGCCTAGAAACAAAGAAGTATAAACAAAGCAATCCCATAGAAATCCCGCTAGCAATGATAGTGCTAGCCATAGTAATAATTGAGTCAGCGTTCGGAGGTCTTTTGACCACGCTATCAACTACCGCAGAACTTGCTGAATAAAAGAACGAGACTACCAGCGCCGCAACCGTCAGCCACTTACCAAGCTTCTTTTGCAGATTAATGAGCACCACCGCGACAGTAGTCAGTACAGCAATGATCGGCATGAATATCACCGAAACGACAGCCGATGGATCACCTAGGTTTAACAACGAGGTAAAAAACAAACCAACCGAACAAACGCCATCAATCGCTAGACACACCATGAAAAATGCGAGCCAACCCTTGACGCCTTTGAGCGACTGCGCCATAACAACATACTGGACTGGCGCCGCTTGCGGCTGCGCGAAATACTGCTGGTTGACCGGCTGCTGTTCATAAGGAACATTCTGCTCAGCTGGCGCTGGCCCGTGCTGCGGATCGGCAGCACCTGGCTGCTGAATACTCGGTTGCGGCTGTTGTGATGATTGTCGTGCCATTTGTATTATTCTCCTTTATTTTTATTATAATCGTATGGATACTGGACATTATTTTGCGGATATTGCTGCGATACAGGCGGATAAGGCGTTTGGTACTGCGGTGGCTGATTAGAATATTGCGGCGAAACTACATATTGGCCGTTTAGAGGAGTATTCGCATAATACGCTGGCTTTTCATTCTGGTATTTAAAAACGTTAACACACCAAGCAATTCCTAATATCATCACGCCGAAAGGTATAGGCAAAAAGAACACCGCATCGCCAAAACCTACCACAGAATAGAAGTTTAAATAAATCCAAAAAACAACAAAAGATATGACCGATATAGAAAGCGTACAGGCAGCTGCAATTTTGGCTACTATTTTGTTTTTACTCGACAAGTAAGCTATCCACAAAATTATAGACGATATCACCGACAGTGCCAGAACAATCGGCATGACTATTTTCACTACTTGAATCAAATAATAGTTTGCTTCGCTCGAAAAGTCTTTCATCGAACCATTCATGCTGAATAAACCAATCGGAAGGCCTATCGTCAAGAATAAACTGATCGCGTAAACAATCGACAATCCGATGACGTTGCTTTTTCTTGAATAGTTGACATAAACGTATTGATATTGAGTCTGGTTCTGGTAAGCTTGTGGCGAAGTGGCTGCCGTCGGTTGATTCTGCTGTTCGGGTTGCGCTTGCGCCTGTTCAATTTGCGGCATTGGCTGCTGGACTTGCTCTACCTGCGGCGGTTGAATTTGTCCGCCTGAGACTGGTTGAGTAACACTTTGCGGCAACTGAATCTGCTCGCCTTGGCTTGCCTGAGCGCCATCTTGCTGCTGATTAGATTTGCGCTGCTCGGATTTCTTTGCGCTCTTGCTGCTCATACGTTTAATGTACCATACTATTGAGGCAAAGGCGATATTTTCATTCGCTTTTCAGTAAAATTCCTAACGTGCTAGAATAAACCTATGTTCACAGAGCGCACTAAAAATCCGTTGTCACTTTGTCTATTACTGTATTTTACATGTTTCGCTGTGCGAATGTGGGAATTTTTAGCTTTGCGTACCGATCAATCAGCACTCAGTGAGAATATAGTGCATAAGATTTTCGGTATAGTAATAATTTTCGTTTGCCTGAAATATTTGCACGCTCGTTGGCGCGACATTGGCTTTACACGCAAAAATTGGCTGAAAGATATCGGCCTAGGGCTTGCCTTGGGGTTTTGTTTTTATACAGTTACGCTGCTGATTGAATTCGGATTTCTGTATTTTTCCGGCGCTAAACCTAACATTTTAATGAAGGCTGGCGGATTTTCGCTCGCTAGCACCGAACAATTCGTCGGCGTGGGAATTGGGTCAATTATTATATTTAATATATTCAATGTCTGGATGGAAGAAGGCCTGTTTCGCGGGTTGTTCGAGAAATTACTGCGCCAAAAATATAAATTTGCGGCAACGATTTTCATAAGCGCCCTGCTGTTCGGACTTTGGCATGTAGCAATGCCGATTCGGTCGTTACTTGACGGTGAGTTTTCGCTGGTTCAGACGGCAATTTTTAGCGTTGGCTATGTTTTGTTCGCTTTCATGTTTGGATTAAAAATGAGCTGGCTATATAAAATGACAGGAAGTTTGTGGCTTGGCGCAGCAGATCACTTTTTTAATAATGCGATAATTAATATTGTGCACGTCGTCTCAAACCAAGGAAATGATAGCTTGCAAATTGCGCGAATATTCTTAGCGCAAACTTTGTCGTTTGTTTTTGTGTGGATTTTATGGCGAAGATTCAATAAAAAGACTATCAGCGGTTAGAAGACTCTTCCCTGACTTCTTCCGGTAAGAATCCTTTTTCGTGCTGGAAGCCAGCTTGCCATTTGTAATCTTTGCCATAGCCCAAATCTTTCATTAATTTGGTGGCGGCATTTCGAAGATGTAGCGGCACCGGCGAGTTCGGATATTTGTGCGCCAGAGCGAAAGCCTCATTCATCAAATCAGTAATTTCGCGCGATTTCTGGCTGCGAGCCAAAGCGATGGCGCAGTGAAACAAATTATATTTGGCTTCAGGTAGTCCAACACGCTCCACCGCCTCAAAGGTGGCGACTGCCAAGCTCAGCGCGCCGTTACCCGCTAATCCGATATCCTCCGACGCAAAGACCACCATCCGCCGAGCAATAAACTTCGGGTCTTCACCAGCGTCAATCATCCGCGCCAAATAATACGCCGCAGCCACCGCGTCGCTACCGCGCAGTGATTTGATGAACGCCGAGATAACGTCGTAATGCGCATCGCCCTTTTTGTCATAACCAGGTAAACGTCGCTGAGCCGCCGCCTTGACAACCTCTGGCGTGACCTTCTCGCCAAAACCCAGCGCCAATTCCAAATTGCCTAAGGCAACTCGCGCGTCGCCGTCCGCCAATTCCGCCAAATAGTCTAGAGCTTTGGACGACACCCGCTTGGTTTGTTTCAAAGTCTTCAGCGCCCGCTTCAGCACTGATACAATTTCATCTTTGGTCAGTTGCTGCAGCACCAGCACCCGCGTCCGGCTGAGCAGCGGCGTGATCACCTCGAAGCTCGGGTTCTCAGTGGTCGCCCCAATCAAAGTAATCAGCCCACTCTCGACGTGCGGTAAAAAGGCATCTTGCTGCGCCTTGTTAAAGCGGTGGATTTCATCGACAAACAAAATTGTCCGTAGCCCCAAATTCCAATTCTGCCGAGCGTGCTCAATCACCTTTTCGACATCTTTTTTGCCGCTAGTCACGGCCGATAGCTCAACAAACTCCGCATTAACCTCGCGGGCAATAATCCGCGCCAGCGTCGTTTTACCCGTCCCCGGCGGCCCCCACAAAATCAAGCTAACCGGCTCGCCGCGCCGAGCAATCTGTCGCAACAATTCGCCCTCACCCAGCAAATGACTTTGTCCAATCACCTCATCCAGCGTTTGCGGCCGCATCTGCTCCGCCAGTGGTACTCGTCCCATGCTTCTATTATACGCGCCAGGCGGAAAAATCCCACGCGGAAGATTCAGGGATCATACGTGGAAGATTTGAAAATCATGGGCGTAAGATTTGGAAATGTTACACGTAAGAATAACATCACAACTAATCAATAACCATTGAAGTTTGTTCTGAGCGATACGCCCGCACTGCCTTCAGCGCCATCCGCGCAATCGGCCCAGCAGCTAATATTTGCCACCAAAACGCCGCGCAGAAATTCATCGGCCAAGCCGAGGCAAAGCGCAGCAGCAACTCGGCTAGCGGCGTACCGGCCAAGACAAGCCCGATCAAGCTCATCGCCAGCTACATACCCGTCACCATGCACACTGTTCGCGCCAGTGCATGAGCCTCCGCGCTGTCCTTCGCGTGGACAAAACGCTTCATGGCTTTGTGTGCCAAACTTGACACTACCAAGCCTTCAACCAGCATAACAATCGCAAAGATAATTGACTGCAGCAACAGTGCTCTGCCCAGCGATCGTATCGACACGCCAGCGTGCAAAAATGTATTCAGCAAATTCATAAAAATTGACATAGTAAACGCCATGACGACGCCATAAAATACTCCTTCTCGCTTAGTGCGGGGCATATTTCCTCCTTTGATTAATGATTTTTTGGCAACAAAAAAGTTGCGCGTTATCGGTGCAACTAGGGTGTTTTATATTTACAACATTACGCTCCCGCTCAGGGCAAAAGCAACGTATTGGCCTCTGAAAATCTTAGCAGGGCGACGAAGTTTTGTCAAGATTCGAACAGCTCATTGATCAAGAGAACTGCCGGCTCAAATATTACAGCGTCTATTGTCTTTCCTTCTTCAATATAATCGGTCAATTTCGGCAACATATGCGAACTTGTCCAATTGATAATCTGGTTTGAAGTTGGTTTTCGCTTCGCAAGTAATCTTTTAAAAGACGGATGCATATCATCAGTAGTCGGACGAGATTTTCCAGTAAGTTGAATTGGTAATAATAAGTAAATAATGTCTTGAAAAATAAAATAACGGCAGCGTCCATGATTACGCTGCCGTTTTCATACTATTTTTGGTGGAGATAGAGGGACTCAAACCCTCGACCTCAGCAATGCGAATGCTGCGCTCTATCAGCTGAGCTATATCCCCATGCTTGTGGCTAAGTTGTTTACAAGGATAACTATTCCCAAAAACCGTTTACGCCTAAATTGGTGGACCTTGCAGGGCTTGAACCTGCGACCTCACGAATGTGAATCGTGCGCTCTAGCCAACTGAGCTAAAGGTCCGTGGTGGAGCATACCGGATTCGAACCGGTCACCTCTTCGCTGCCAGCGAAGCGCTCTAGCCAAATGAGCTAATGCCCCAAACTACTAAAGGACAGTCGCCGATTTGACTAGAGCGCTTGCGCAATATTTCTGCTGAAGGCTCCCCAAATGAGCTAATGCCCCAAACAATCTCCCCTCTATCTACAATATCAAAAAACCGCTACAATTTCTAGTAGCGGTTTGTGCTGCTACGCGCCCACCCGGGGCACGGCGTTGGTATAATGTTTGTTTTCGCAACAGGGCGGCCCCATTGCGTACCAGCATAAGCATATTATCGCGCAACGTTTAGTAAATTGCAAGCGCTTATTCAATTTGACTAGCGAACATCTTATAAAATTCACCCCGGCGAGCTACTAATTCGTCAACACTGCCCTGCTCGACAATCTTGCCGTTTTGCATCATATAGACAACATCGGCTTTTTTGATAGTTGTATAACGATGGCTGATAGCGATGATAGTATTGCCATGCTTGCCGAATAGCCGAGCGAAAATCCTTGATTCTGCCAAGGCATCGATAGCGCTAGTTGGTTCGTCTAGAATAACAATTGGCGCCTGGCGATAAAAATTACGCGCTAGCGCCAGACGCTGCCATTGTCCGCCCGACAAATCGACGCCGTTAGTACCATCGTCATGCTCAAACCATTGCCCGAGAATTGTATCGCGCTTCTTGGGCAATTTATCAATGAAAGTGCTGGCTTCAGCCTGCTTGATTGATCTTTGATAATGCTGCTCGTCATAACTGCGCTGAACGTCTCCGTACACAACGTTCTCGTAAGCTGTTGCAAATCGATATTTTATGAAATCTTGTTGCAGCACTCCGAGATAGCTGTGCCACGAGCTCTTATTAATATCCGCCAACGACACGTTATCAAGCAAGACCTGGCCGCGCGTCGGCTGATACAACCCCAGCAACAATTTAATAAGCGTCGATTTGCCAGCGCCATTTTCGCCGACAATAGCAATCCGTTGGCCAGCACGAATTTTCAGATTAACATTACTTAGCGCTAGCTTGTCGTTTTTGGGATAACTAAACGAAACATTCCGCAGTTCAATCGCCTGCGGCGGTTCAGGCAGCTCCCGACCTTTGTTCAAGTTTCTCGGCAACCGCATAAACTTTTGGAAATCGACCATCGCTGCAATATCCTGATCAATGCTATTGAACTGTATAATTAAACCGCTCATACCGCCAAGCGCCCTCGACATCATTTGCTCAACCAGAACAAACTGGCCGACCGGCTGAACACGATGGATAATTTGCAAAACAATCGATAATAGCCCAACTAGCTGAGCTATTGCTTCGACAACGTCGGCCGCCAATCGTTTGATAATATAAGCGCGCTCAAATTGAATACGCTCGAGCTGATCTTTGTCGCGCCACTTCGCTCGCATATCTAGCATATAGCGCGCTGCGTTATAGATGCGCAATTCCGCCAGATTTTGCGGCTGCATCACATTCCAAGAAATTGAATCACTGCGGCGCCGAGCTTCGGTATATTTACGCCAATGCTCTGTCTGTAAACGCGACAACTTTAACTGAACTATTGCGCTAGGAATAATCGCTAAAAACAATATCAAGCCAATCCACCAGCTAACAGAAAATAGCGAAGCTAAGGCTACTATTACACTAACAATTGACGCAATTATCCTAGCCATAGCGTCGAAGAAGCGCGAGAAAAACGAAACAAAACTTTGCGCCTTATCAAACATGTCGGCAGTATCCTTGTCGTCATAACGCCAAAAATCAATACTAACAAAATGCTCGTACAGCTGGTCGCTAATAGCCGAGTTGATTTTATACGAAGTGAATTGATCTATATAATTTTGCAAACTATTCCACGCCATCATAAGAATTCCCAATAGCACAGTCGCTGCAACACACCAAATTGCCCTTGCGCCTGCTTGCTCGTCACCGGCGAAGCCAGCCGCCAGATAAGTAGTCGCTTGCGCGGACACAAACGCAGTAACTAACGGAATAGCCGAACCGATAATCGTACCGATTATTTTGGTAATCGCCGCCAGCGGAGAAGCTTTATAAGTCGTTATCGCCACCGTGCCAAAAGCTTTTAGCGTTTCATTGAAAGATAGCTTCTTTGGTTCTGCCATGATTAATCGCATTCAGATTTTATCAGAGTAATAATAGCAGTATCTAGCTCGCTTTCACTATGCCAGGTTTGCGTCCGCCTAGCGAGATCTGGTAAATACGATTTGCCGGCAGCGCTCTGATGCTGTGCCAACAGGATTGACTTATTGCGAGCCATAGCAACGCCGATTTCTATCAGCATACCTTCGCTGCGGCGCGGCGAAGTTTGGATTACTAGTATTTTGTCGCACTCATTCATTTGATCAATTGCTCGCCGCAAAAACTGACGCGGGCTGTCGTAACTTTCGGTCGCGCCATCAAACAAATTACAATAAACCTCATGCCCGCAGCCCTCGAGCAAATCGACCACCCGGCGCATACGCGCTTCAACTTTCAGTTTGTCCTCGCCAGTAAAAGCATACGAACAGAATATTTTATGCTTTTTCATAATCCTATTTTATCATCTAGCTGGCAAAAGCTTCGTAAAAGAAGTTATAATCCTCTGGCGCAAAGCGTTATCAAACGGTACTATCGCTGCGTGATTACGCCCGCCGATAGTCATATGTTCAATAATTAACGATAAACTGCGTACAATCTTGATACAGGCAATTTCTCGTTGAGTAGTCGGCTCCTCGCCCAGCCGCTCAATGACCAGGCGCCGAATATTACGCATACGCTCGGCGGTTTCGGGGCGTTCCATCTCGCGGTTGTAAGTAAAATTAACCACATCGTACCAGCGCGGCCAATCATCGCGGAAACTCTCAAAGTCAACTAGCCAATATCTATCGCCGTCATACAATAGATTATTTTCGGTAAAATCCGCATGCATTGGTCGAGCTTCGCACAAGCTATGATTGTCACGCAAGAAATCCAAACTAGCCCGAAATATTTCCGGCGGTATCACTTCTAAATTAAACCCGGATATAATTCGCTCTAGCTTCTGCCAAATATATTCTCCGTCTTTATTTTGTCGCGACCAGCGCGAGCAACGGCGTTTCTGATTGCGAAAATAGTAGTCCATTTGCACGAAACTTTGTATAAAAAAGTCATCAGGCACGTCGGCTAGCTCTGGCGTCCATCCATCAATAAATTGCGTTAAGATTTTCATATCGTCATAATGCAGCAATTTTGGCACAGAAAACGGTATATCGTTAAAATTACGAGTCAATTTATCAAAAGTTCGCAAACCATTCGCTTCGCGCAATATTTCATCTTTGCCAGTCACCCCAGGCTGCGACTGCTTGCAAAACACGCGCTCGCCAAGCCAATCTACTTCACTAACCGCAAACCTATGATTCTGGCGAATAACTCTGATAGTTTTTAGGTTGGCGGTATCATTCTTCATCTTATTCTCCTATATGAATTAGGAGCTCGACACCATCTTCATACACTACATCATTAATCGCGACTTCGTAAATGTGTTTATCGCCACGAAACGCAAAAAATCGGACGGTTTTATGTTGCTGCCAGGCTTGAATTATTTCCGCCCGCACGCCATCAGCAATATCGCCAAATACCCACAGCTCATCAGCGCGCGCCACCAGCGTGTTATTGGCGCGCCGTACGGTATCGCGCTCCACCGCATCGAGCAAAAAATAATCAAAACTGGCAAATGGATTAATCGGCACAACGCCTTGCTCAAGCGCAAATTTCGTTACGAAAAATCTCATGTAAAAATATTTCTTGGACATAGCGGTAAACACAACCGTGTCGGCGGGTTTGATGGCGAGGGCACGATGCGGTTGCTGTATCATGGCTATGCCTACGTTACTGTATGAGTTCTAATAATGTTTGCTCGTCAATAATTTTGGTGCCGTATTGTTCGGCTTTTTTCAATTTACTGGCGCCGACTTTACCACCGGCTACCAAATATGTTGTATCTTTTGCAACAGCGGTTTGGAAGGTACCGCCGAGTTCGCGGATTTTTTCCGCAGCAGTTTCACGCCCCATCGACTGCAGAGTGCCGGTGATGACAAAACTTTGGCCAGCCAGACGGTCGGTTTTTTGGCTAAACTGCGGTGTCACGCCCAAGTCAGCAAACTTTTCGAGCAGCTTAACATTGTCTTCATCAGCAACCCATGCCACGATCGATTCGGCAACAATTTCGCCCACGCCATCTACTTCGCGCAGCTCATCAATAGTCGCACGAGACATAGCCTCAAGACTCTCAAAGTGGTTTGTGAGGTCAATCGCCGTCTGCGCGCCAACATGTCGGATGCCGAGACCGAACAAAAATCGCTCCAACGCTGGCTGCTTTTTAGCGGCGATGGCATCGATGAGCTTCTGCGCAGAAATCTCAGCAAAGCGCTCCAGCTGCAGCAAATCATCTTTCGTCAACCGGTAAATATCCGCCAAATCGTTAACTAGCCCAGCCTCGACCAGTGCCTCGACATTTTTCTCGCCTAGCGTATCGATGTCCAGCGCGCCTTTGGAGGCAAAATGTGCTAGGGCTCGCTTCAAAATCAGCGGGCCACTCAAACCTTTGACACGGTAGACTGCCTCGCCTGCTGGCCGCACAAACTCTAGTTCTGGATATTGGCGCGCCAATTCCGCCGGGTAATCAATTGGCTTGGTACCTGCTGGTCGCAATTCTTTCAAAACACTCTCAACCTGTGGAATGATATCGCCGGCCTTGAAAATCACCACCGTATCGGCGCGGCGCACATCCAGCCGAGCAATTTCGTCAGCATTATGCAGGCTAGCATGCTGCACCGTCGTACCTGCCACCACCACCGGATCAAACACTGCCACTGGCGTGGCTGCGCCCGTCCGGCCGATGGAAATGACAATATCGCGGACGATGGTTGTAGCCTGCTCGGCAGCATATTTGTAAGCGACCGCGCCGCGCGGATTCTTCCCGACTAACCCGAGGCTTTCATACAACGCTCGATCATTGATCTTAATCACCAAACCGTCAGTATTAAACGGCAAATCATGGCGCTTATCATCCCATTCGTTAACGAAATTCATCACATCAGCTAAAGTAGTAAAAACGCTCGCCTGCTGATTACGAGTAATTCCTAGAGCAGTCAGCGCCTCGTAAGCAAAGCTATTGGTCGGCACTTCAGCGTCGTTATCACGCAGCACATCATAGCCACGAAAATGCAGCGGCCGTGCCGCCACCAAGGATGGATCGAGCTGGCGGATTGTCCCTGCCGCCAGATTACGCGGATTAGCAAATTCTGGCTGCCCCGAAGCTTTTTGCTTCTCGTTTAGCGCCGCGAAGTCGCGCTTCAGCATCACAATCTCGCCGCGAATTTCTGTCCGCCCAACCAAAAACTTTTCAAAGCCTGACGCCTCATGCAGCCGCAGCGGCACGTTTTTAATGGTCCGCACATTGTTCGTCACATCCTCGCCGATAAAACTATCGCCGCGCGTCACTGCCTGGATCAACACGCCATCAATATAAATCAGCGCGCACGCCAAGCCATCCATCTTGATATCGGTAAAAAACTCATGTCGATGACCAGGAATTAGCTTATCAGTACGCTCAATCCACGCTTCGATTTCACTCTTATCAAACACGTCATTCAAACTAACCATTCGCCGCGCGTGACGAACTTTTTGAAAACCTTCAAGCAGCTTGTTACCAACCCGCTGCGTTGGACTGTCTGGCGTAATC
>JABZJV010000042.1 GCA_015257605.1 Nanosynbacter sp.
TTTAGTCCCAGTGGCAAGTATGAATAAACACCTGCCATCGTTTTATGCACGTAACCAGCACGAATCAGTAACTGGGCGTTACGCGCCACTTCGTCAGCTGGCGCCTGCTTGATAGTTCGAGTAAAATTCTTACTTAGTCTCATAATATCCTCATTTTACCGTGAATCACGCATATCAACAAATTACCAAAACGCCGCCGCAACATAAACCGCATAAAAAGCCACGCTATTTTTGATTGCGTGCAGCAAAAAGCCAGACCAAATCGATCCAGTATATTCGCGCAGCGTACAAAGCACCAAACTCAGCGCAAACGTATCAATACCAACATTCCACTGCCCATGCGCCACCCCAAAAAGCAAACTGACAAAAAATACGTTAGCTGCTACTGGCAGCTTCGCCGAACGCAGTTTGCCGTACAGTATACCGCGAAAAATTAACTCCTCGCATAATGGCACCACTATCACCAGCACCACAAAAGCTATCGCTAAATCTAGCGAAAACAGCCTGTCTGATACCCCGACATCCTGAGCTTGGTTTGGGTTAAATCCTGGTATAATGGCTTGCGCAACAAATGATAAGCTCACTGTCAAAGCAATGTAAGCCACCGCGCCAACGATTGCCATACCGATATCGCGCCACTCAATCAACCGCTGTACGCCAGCCTGTTTGACTGATACCGCTTTTTTAATGCGCCAAGCCACCGCGCCAACAGCGGCAATTGTCAAGACATGAACAAAACATTGCAAAATTAGATTAACCACTGATACATTAGCTTGCGCCAACCAACCCGTCCGCCATAGCAATCGCCCAACGCCAGCTACCGCATAAGCAGCCGCTACCATCGATACTGCCACCAGCAGCGTCCAGCCGATCCACGATAGTATCTGCCGCCGGGAAAAACGAAGCTTTTTTAGATTACCCACCCGCCAGCGTTTCATTTGAATAGTTTCCCGACGTCAGAAATAGTTACTAATATTATCAATACTATCAAAACCAAGAAGCCAGTACCATGAATTTTTTCCTCAGTATCTTTGCGGAGCGGTTTCTTTATTAAGCGGAACAAAGCCGTCACAAACCACCGCCCGCCATCAAGCGCTGGAATCGGTAATATATTCATCACTGCCAGCGACAAAGCGATTAACCCAGCAATCATCAAGACATAGCGGCCGCCAGCCTCGCCAGCCGCCGGAAACAACATGCCAAATATCGTCACTGGACCGCCAACACTATTGCCAACTGTTGCTAATTTTTGATTAGCCTGCTGCTGCGCCTGATCGTTCGGCACGATTTTCATAGCCAGCCCCGTCAAACCATCATAAACAACTTGCCCAAGCCCTTGAATAGTCATCCCGGTCAATTGAGTAGTTAGCCCTACGCCGACAATTGGCGCCGACCAAGTCGAACGCATCAAGACCTCTTGAGATAAACTGGCGCCCAGATAACCGCGCTTGTCATCGTTGCTAGACCGCAATACTACAGGCAGCACTGCCTCTCGGCCGTTTCGCGAGTAGCGGATCTTAACTGTTTTACCTTTGTCGCGAGCCAGCCTCTTAGTCAGCTCATCTGGAGTTTTGATCTTATCGCCATCGACCGACAGAATATCGTCGCCAGTTTTTAATCCGCTTTTTTGCGCTGGCAAGTCGTTCTCGACACCAGCTATCTTGACTTCTTTGCCTGAAGTTGTCGTGTCGCTAGCCATGGTGAATTGATTAGCGACAAGCGGCGGCATACCCCACCACGCCAAAATCGTAAATATCAACACCGCACTCAGCCAATTCACTGCTACGCCAGCCAGCAAGATCTGTGTTTTTTGCCAAAATGTCGCTGCGCCGTAGTCGCCAGGCTGCTTATCATCGTCGTGCTCGCCTTGCAGCTTAACGAAACCGCCTAGCGGCAGCCAGTTAATACTGTAATCAACATTTTTGCCCAAAAAGCTTTTCTTAACCTTCTTCTTATAAGCTGCCGGCGGGAAGCCAATACCAAACTCCTCAACACGCACGCCGTAACGCCGCGCCACCAAAGCATGGCCTAACTCGTGCGTTACCACCAAAATAGTCAACACAATTATACCGACAATGATGCCAAAAACTAAACTCATTTCACCCTCCAAACCGCCGCGAACGTTTCGCGTACTCATTTAGTATAGCGGTTATGTCGCGTTTTGTCATATCTGGCCACGATTTTTTAACAAAAATTAGCTCGCTATAAGCACTGCGCCACAGCATAAAATTGCTTAGCCGCTGTTCGCCGCTAGTTCGCACTATCAAATCGCACGGCGGCACATCTGGCGTATACAAAAATTGCTCAAAGATTTGCGCTGTTACTTTTTTATGTGTTGAAAGCGTTTTGCGCAAGGTGTTGACTGCATCTATGATTTCCTGGTGCCCGCCATAATTAAATGACAAAATTGCCGTGCCGTGCGTCAAATCTTTGGTGGCCGCTTCAGCTTCGTCAATCGCTTTTTTGACTCGGCGGCTGAGACGCACACGCGTCCCTGCCACCCTTAGCCGTATACCGTGTTCAACGAAAATATGTAAATCGCGCGTCAACATTTGCACCACCAAATCCATCAGATGCTTAATCTCCGGGCCGCTACGATGCCAGTTCTCGGTACTAAAAATATACGCGCTAACATACGGCACGCCGCGATCGATAGTGTCGATGATAATTTCGCGCAACTTTTCATAACCAGCGCTATGCCCTTCTTGCGCTGATAGACCCTGAGCTTTTGCCCAGCGGCGATTGCCGTCGACAATGAAGCCGACGTGTACTGGCAATACTTTCTCGCTCATTAGATGGTTAGAATATCCTTTTCTTTGTCCTTGAAAGCGGCCTCTAGCTTGTCTTGGAATTCATTCATCAAGCGATCAAATTCTTTTTCAATCATTTTAAGATCGTCCTCGCTCAGCTCTTTAGCTTCCTTCATTTTTTTGGCATCCTTGATACCGTCTTGGCGAATGTTGCGCAAAGCGATTCGCGCTTCTTCTAATTTTTCTGACGCTTGACGAACCAGCTGCTTGCGGCGCTCCTCAGTCAAGGCTGGTACTGGCACGCGCACTACCCGGCCATCGTCGCTCGGATTAAAACCAAGGCTCTGATCGTTACGAATCGCCGCCGCGATATTTTGCAAATTACTCGGGTCAAAAGGTGTCACGAGCAACATTTGCGCCTCGGGAGCTGTCACGTTGGCCACCTGATTGAGCGGCATGCTAGCACCGTAAGCTTCAACCATCACACCCGCTAACATACCTGGATGCGCCCGGCCAGTGCGAATCTTGCGCAGCTCCTCGCCAAAGTGCTCAAATGCGCCTGTCATTTTTGCTTCATATTCATCTGTACTAAACATATACTCTCCTTTACTCTATTGTAACATCAAACGCTAATTTATCTGCGCTACTCCTAGCAAACTAGCCCGCCGATCAAATCCTCGGCGCAAGCGATACGCTTGGCGAAAATCTGGCGAGCCGTCGACTTCTTGATAGGCATTTTCATCAAAAATCAACCACACGTCTAGCGGATAGTGCGGCCGTTCGGCTACCCGTGGCATCACTGTATGATACAAGCGGAAAAACGCATCAGTCGTGTGATATGGCATATATGGCACGAATGCTCGCCCCAAAACTTCTGGCTCGCTGCCATCCCGGTTTAGCGGCAAGCCGCCAGTTTCACGAATCCGTTTAATAAACGCCGCCCGCCCTGTCTCGTTGGTAAATTTGCGCGATTGCAGCCCGCAAACGATAATTTCTTGGTACATGAAACGATGCAGAAACACTATATCCACATAGCGCGAAATCTCGTAAGTCTTGGTGCGATTCGGCCCCATGCCAACGAAAGGATTGTCGGCAAAATCATATCTATAAGCTGGAATATCAATATGAATAATTCCGCCTGTATCTTTGCTTAGCTGGTCTCGCAAAGCAATCAGCTGATCGTCAAGATCCTTGCTATCAATCCGCTCGTGGTCTTGAAAAACCTCGCTTTCTGGCCGCAAGTCGATATCATCCAGCTCGCTCGCACGCTCTCGCTCGCCGCCGCTTGGCTTTTCGCGATTGCTATAAAAGTCAAAACTACCAGATTCAAAATTCCGCATCTACATTCCGCCGTTGATTGCTCATGCTTTTATCATACCAAAATAACCGCCATATTTCAGCGGTTATATTGGTTGTATAAGACGTAGGCTTATTCGCCGCCAAGCTCGATACGCTTGAATTGGCTAACACGCACATTCTCGCCGCGCAGCGCTACTTGCTCTTTGATCAGCTCGCCGACGGTTTTGCTGTCGTCAAGTACGAAAGCTTGCTCAGACAGGACTTGTTCGGCAAAATATTTTTTGAGTTGCCCTTCGACAATTTGCTCGCACATATTCTCTGGCTTATCTTGCAAACTGTCGCTTGCCAAAAACTCCTGCTTTTTCGCTTCATAAACGTCGCTCGGAATATCCTCGACCGTTGCATATTTTGGTGCCATCGCTGCGATCTGCATAGCAATTTGGTGCGCAAACTCCTTAAATTCTGGCAAGCGCGCCACGAAATCAGTTTCGCAGTTAACCTCGACAACCACGCCAATACGGCCCGAGTGTACGTAGCTCTCAATCAGACCTTCGCGCGTCTCGCGGTCGCCTTTTTTCTCGGCCTTAGTCAAGCCTTTCTTACGCAGTGCCTCGAGAGCTTTATCGAAATCGCCCTCGGCTTCAACTAGCGCCTTCTTAGCATCAGTCAGGCCAATGCCGCTTAATTCTTTCAGCTTTTTAATGTCTTCAATTGATACGCCCATCCTATTTCTCCTCTTTTTTAGTCTTGCCTTCGTTCACCGCTGCTACAAAGTAGTCTAGCAACAATTGCAACCCTTTAATCGCGTCGTCGTTGCCTGGGATTGGATATTCAACTTTGCTCGGGTCAGCATTAGTATCAGCGATTGCCACCACTGGGATTCCGAGATTTTCTGCTTCAGCGATTGCATTTTTATCAACCAGCATATCGAGCACGATTAAAGCGCCAGGCTTACCATTCAATTCTTTGATACCGCCGTATTTGAAGTTCAAACTATCGATTTCTTCTTGGTAGCGCTGAACTTCTAGCTTATTGTAGCGTTTCTCGAGATCGCCGTTGTCCATGCGGCGCTCGAGATCGCGCAGCTTTTTGATCTGCGCGTTAGTAGTAGTGACATTAGTCAGCATGCCGCCAATCCAGCGATTCACCACAAACGGCTGGCCAGCCGACTCGGCAGCCGCTTTGACGATATCTTTGGCCTGCTTTTTGGTGCCAACAAACAAAACTTTTTTACCGCTAGCGACTGTCTTGGTGATAAACGGCAAAGCTTTGTCCAGCGCCTCAACCGTCTTCGCCAAATCAATGATATGACTATCCTGGCGTTTTGAGTGGATATACGGTGCCATCTTCGGGTGCCAGCGGCTAGTTTTGTGCCCAAAATGAACACCAGCTTCAAACAAAGCTTTCATGTCTACTTCTACAGACATCAG
>JABZJV010000043.1 GCA_015257605.1 Nanosynbacter sp.
ACTGGTAAAACACTTTATATACTCGACGAGCCAACGACTGGCTTGCATACTGCTGATGTGCGCAAATTGCTCGAGATTTTACAAAAATTAGTTGATGGTGGCAACAGTATGATAATCATTGAGCATAATCTGGAAGTCATTAAATGCGCTGATTGGATTATTGATATGGGTCCAGAGGGTGGACAAGGCGGCGGCAGAGTGGTTGCTGCTGGCACACCAGAAGACGTCTCAAACAATCCAGAAAGTCAAACTGGGAAATACTTACAGAAGCTGTTATAAACGATAATCTTTGCAAAGACTAAAAACCCAATCTCAGACGAAAGATTTGGTACGGATTTGCGTTATTTTTTCCGTTTGGACGTCTTGGTTTTTGAGAATAAAACTTGGAGCTGTTTTTTGAGAGCCGTGCGGTTTGATGGTTTCTTGAGCGCGTGAATAATCATCGGCGAGACAGAGAGGAATACGATTATAAGAGCAGCAACCTCGATGTTAACGCCTGCTTTGGTAAGTAATTCACCGGCGTAATAACCTAGATAAACAAACAGTGATGACCACAAGAATCCGCCGATAATGTTAAAAACCAAAAATGTTCTGTAATGCATTTTGCTGGCGCCAGCAACGATTGGCGCAAATGTGCGGACGATTGGCGCAAAACGAGCCAACACGATAGTAATTGAACCGTGCTTGTCGTAGAATTTTTCAGTTTGCTCTAAATATTTTTTCTTGAAAAAACGCGAATTTTCTTTTTCAAATAATTTGCGGCCGACCTTATGTCCAAAACTATAGCCAACGCTATCGCCTAGCACGGCTGCCAGAAATATCAGGATAGCGAATAGATGAATATCAATTGGCAAAATATGCTGTTGTACCATATAGGCTGCCGTAAACAGCAAGCTATCGCCTGGAAATATGAAGCCGATTAATAAACCCGACTCAGCGAAAACTACCAATAAGATAATTGGCACGCCGAGATGAATAATCAAATTAATAAAGGCTTCCATGCTAGAGCTGATTATAGCACAAATTTCTAGCGCCAGCTAATGGAATAGGTTTGGGTCTAAAAATTTATTGTCGAAACGTATCGGGGATATCGTGAATCACTAGCTTGGTTCGAGCATTATCATAAACATGTTATAATAGAGAAGTAATAGTAAGCCTCCGAAAAGGTATCTAACGAAAGGAAGAGAGAAATGGGAGAAAAAATTACTCTGAAGATTGCTAAGCGCGAAGTGCTTGGCAAAAAAGTTAAAACGCTACGTCGCCAAGGAATTACGCCAGGCGTGGTCTACGGTGCGGGTATGGAAGCGGTGCCGATTCAGGCTGAAGCTGGTGAAGTGCTGCGCGTCTATAAGCTAGCTGGCAAGCATACGCCCGTCCAGTTGCTAGGCAGCGAGCGGCGCATAGCGATGATTAAGGATGTTGAATCATATCCGACTAGGTCAAATGCTCTTCGCCATATTTCTTTTCACGCAGTTCGGGCTGATGAGCCGGTGATTGCCGAGGTGCCGATTCATTTGAGCGGTACAGGAGAATCTGAGGCGGAGCGTGCCGGCTTGGTAGTGTTGCAAGCGCTTGAGAAGATCAAGGTCAAGGCCTTGCCGATGGATTTGCCAGAAGCATTGGAAGCGCCGACGGATGGTCTTGTTAAAGAAGGCGACCACGTGACCGTGGGTGATATTGTTTTGCCGGATGGTGTTGAGCTGGTCGATAGCGACGACGGCCGCGAAGGCACGGCTGATGACGATACTACAGTCAAAGATTTGGTTGTGGCAAACGTCTATGAGCCGAGCGCTCTAGCAGCTGCCAACGATGCGGCGGCCGGCGAAGCTGAGTCCGCTGACGCCGAACAAGTCGAAGTTACGGGAGAAGCTGAAAAGACTGAAGCGTCGGAATAGTCTGGTCTTAGGTTATCAAAAAACACCGTCATGATTTGGCGGTGTTTTTGCTATAGCCGGAAATGCTAGAAATTACTCCTCGATGAATCCGCCGGATTGCCGCGCCCACAACTTAGCGTAAACGCCGCGTTTTTTGGCAAGCAATTGATCGTGCGAACCGTCTTCGACAATGCGTCCGTTTTCCAGGACGATGATACGATCCAACTTGGCGATGGTCGATAAGCGGTGGGCGATGACAATTGACGTTCGGTTTTTCATCAACGTTTCCAGCGACTTTTGGATTAGCGCTTCTGATTCTGAGTCTAATGCTGATGTCGCCTCGTCAAGGACTAGAATTGGCGCATCTTTCAAAATCGCTCTGGCAATAGCGATACGCTGCCTCTGTCCGCCCGAAAGTTTGACGCCGCGTTCGCCAACTAGCGTGTCAAAACCGTCTTGCAGTTTGACGATGAAGTCGTAAGCGCCAGCCTTCTTAGCAGCTTTTTCAATTTCAGCATCGGTCGCGTCAGGCCGGCTGTAGGCGATATTTTCGCGGACGGATCGATGAAATAACAGCGGCTCTTGCGGTACGTAGGCAATTTGTTCGCGCAGGCTTGCCTGGGTAACTTCGGCGATGTTTTGCGCATCAATGGCAATCTCTCCTGAGTCAATATCAGCAAACCGTAACAATAATTTGGTGAGGGTAGTTTTGCCAGACCCGCTTGATCCGACTAAACCAATTTTTTCGCCTGGCTGAATATTGAGCGAGAAATCATGAAACAAGGTATCGCCTTGGCCTTCGTCGTGCGTAAAGGTCACATTGTGCATGACAATGCCGCCGCGTTTAATTTTTAGTTTTTTGTCGCTGCGGTCAACTAGCGTCGTTGGTGTTTTAAGAATTTCTACCATCTCGTGAGCATCGCCAATAATACGATTGTAACTACGCATGATGCCATTCATGTTCCACAACTCGTGCGCTACGCTGCCTGTATACGTTATGATTAAATAAACTGATGCTACTGATACTAAATTGTGCTGAGCGGCGTATACTGCAAAAGCAATTGCGCCAATTTTGATAATTGTGTTGATGGTCGAATAAACGGTACTAACTTTCAGGAAACCGCGCATCGTGCCCAAGCTAGCGCTGCGCCATGAACCTACCGTTTTTGAAAAGCGCTTTTGCTCTGTCGATTCAGCGCCAGATGATTTAACCGCCAGAATATTTGAAACCATGTCGGCTAATTGGCCGCTAACTTTATTGCTGGCTTTAGCCTCTTTTTCGCTTAATTTAGCCATTGGCCTAGAGCCAAAATAGACGGCAATACTAAAAATAATTGAAAAGATAAACAGGAATAAAGCATACTGCCAAATTAATGTCGATAAAATGATTATTGATCCAGCTAGGGAGATAACTAATGGCAAAATCGACCAGAAAATTGTATCCCAAAAACGTTCGACCGCGCCGTTTAGCTTATTGGTTTGGCTGACAAGCGAGCCGCCGAATTTATTAGCATGGAAAAACATTGTTTGATTAGTTAATTTACTAAAGCAGCGCGAGTATAAATCGCGTTGCAATGCAGTCTCGAGCGTCCAAGTGAGATACAATACCAAGCGCCAGCCAATTACCGTTGAACACAGTTCGCTAACACCATACAGAACAATTAGCGTCCATAAATTATTAGCGGTTTGTAGCTGGTTGTGCTGGATAATATTAAGCAGCTCTGCGATAACAAGCGGGCCGACAAAAATAGAAATAACGATTGTAGTAATTGCAAAAAATATCGCTAGATTCCTGCGGCGCCTGTAGGGTACAGATACTTGCCAGAATAGGCGTAAAATTTCTTTATCGTTAATTTTATTTTTCAAAAGTATCTCCTCTCTTGTGCAATTTATATTGTGAGCAGTTTGATCATTGATAAGGTGATTCAAACGCGAGATTTAGAGGAACTCTTTTGGCTCGAGTTCATAGATTAACCAATTATAAGGTATAATCTTGGTATGAGTCAAGAACAAACAGTTTCGTATGTTTTAATAACAGGCACTACTAGCGGCTTGGGCAGAGAATTTGCTCGTATATTTGCGCAAAATGGCTATAATATCGTTGCTGTTGCGCGTAACGAAGTTCTATTGCAACAGCAAAAACAGGAGTTAGAACGCCAGTTTGGCGTTGAAATGGTTTACATAGTTAAAGATTTGAGTGCTGAGAATAGCGCTCAAGAAGTTTATGACGAGATTAAATATAAAGGCATTAATATAGACATCTTAATTAACAATGCCGGGTTTGGTTCGTTTGGTCGCTATGTTGATGTCGATTGGCAGCGCCAGAAGGGGCTTGCTAGCGTTAATATGCTGGCCGTGATGCAGTTGTCATATCTATTTGGTAAAGATATGGATCGTCGCGGTAAGGGCAAGATTGTTAATATTGCATCGATTGCCTCGTTTCAAGCTGGGCCGTACATGGCGATGTATTATGCCTCGAAAGCTTTTGTTCGCTCGTTTTCTGAAGCTTTGCATGAAGAAATGAAGGGCTCTGGCGTGTCAGTGACAGCGATTTGCCCAGGTCCGGTAGCGACTAACTTTGAAAGAAATGCTCATATGATAAACTCGGCGATGTTCACTAGACTCAGAGTTTATACACCAGAAGTAGTTGCCGCGAAAAGCTATCGTGCTATTGTGCGCAATAAAGCAGTATACGTAGTTGGCTGGCCAAATAAGTTTTTGGTATTTTTGACGCGATTTTGTAGCTTGAAGTTTAGTAGAGTTCTCGCTAGTAAAATTAATTTAGGCAGTGGGCAAAAATAGCCTGGTCTGATCAGTAATTTAATTGTTGAAAATCATGACCAAGAAGTGTAGCATGATAAGTTTTGTAAAAAAGCATTGTATTTTTATTGTAAATCATTTACAATAAAAATATGACACAAATAGTTAGTCGAAGAATCACGAAATATACTGATAGTATACTATCGATTTTATGCCAACTGCAGCACGCTACTAATGCCGAGATTGCTAGCCGGTTGCGAGAGTTGTATTCAAATGTTAGCGATACTACGGTACATCGTATTACGCAACGTCTGCAGAGTGATGGCGTTATTGGACTGGCACCCGCGTCAAGGCAGGGCTGTTTGCGGTACGACTTTTCACCGGAATCACACGATCATTTTATATGCAGCGAGTGCGATAGTTTACAGGATATTAAAGTTCCTGATTCAGTGCGTTGCCAGATCGAGCGCCAGCTCGATGGCTGCTGTTTCGACGGTCCCTTAGTCATTACTGGAGTATGTCAACAATGTAAAAATAGAAGGAGGAATTATGGCATTAATTAGTATTACAACTAAACAAGAGTTTGAAGAAAAAGTACTAAAAAGCAAGCGTCCGGTCTTGGTCGATTTTTGGGCGCCATGGTGTCCGCCATGCCGAGCGATGGCGCCTATATTGCAGCAGATCGCTGACGAGACAGATTTTGATATTGTTAAAATTGACACTGATGCTAGTAATGACAACAAAGAACTGGCTATGTACTACCGCGTGCAGGGCATACCAAATATGAAGATTTTTGTTGCTGGCGAGGAAGTTGCTGAGCTGATCGGTATGAA
>JABZJV010000044.1 GCA_015257605.1 Nanosynbacter sp.
AAAACCTTCAAGCAGCTTGTTACCAACCCGCTGCGTTGGACTGTCTGGCGTAATCCACTCTGGGTGCGCTGCTTCGATACTCTTTAGTTCTACCATTAAGCTGTCGTACACCGCATCGCTGACGCTTGGCTGGTCAAGCGCGTAATATTCGTAGCTGTATTGATTGAGCAGTTTTTTAATTTCTTCAAGCCGGCTTCGCGTCATCTGCTACCACCTTTCTATACAGCAGATAAATATACGCTGCTAACCATACAAACAACAGCGCCATCATAAACGCGCCAGCAAATGGCACGATTGGTACCGACTCGAGCCACTTCAGCTTTGACGATAATCCGCGTTCTAGCAATACCAACGATACCATCACAACGCACCATATCACCGAGCTATAGACAAACGCCCAAACTATCCTGAGCATAATCCTTAGTCGCCGGCCAACCACCAAGTCGCTAGCAGCCTGGATTGCCCGCAGCGGATACATACCAGGCAAAGCCACCACGACTAGCGCAATAATCGTACTGGTCACCCAATAGAGTACAAGTGTTAATACACTTGCCGCCAGCAGACCGAATAACATCATACCGAAACCTTCCGTTAATATATGCACCGATACCAACGCCGAATACGCCAGCGCCATAATACCAACTGGCGATAGTTGAATTAGTAATATCAGCAACACTACCGACGTCGATATCAACGGTGCGGTTGCGTTGTACAAGCCGTCGCGTAATTTTGGCTTAAGCCCAAGTAGAATTTCGCGCAGCAGCCACACTGCCGTTAGCCAAGTCATCAACACAAGCAGCGCCAGCATAACTCCCTGTTCAGCCCGCAACGACGTCGTGTCAATCGCCAGCGACGAAAATGTCAGCATACCAGCATTTAGCAACGGTCCCACGCCGCCGTCGAAAATCTTACCCAGCGACTCGGACACTAGCTTGCCAATTGAATCATAAGTTGACTGGCTAGTAATAATTCCTAGAAAAATTATTATCAGCGCATACAAGATTATCATGGACAAGAACAGACCTTTACTCTTCCACAACACGCGATTGACATAGTGAGTAAAAGCAATATATCCAGGCAAACGCAAACTGCGGCGATAATCTCGCCGCCGCGTCCGTCGAAAGCTGCGATGCGGCCGCCGCTGCAGGAAACGCACATTGCGATAGCGCGCTAAATACCACCTCTCGGTAAGCCAATCAAGAAATGCACTACCGTAGTACTTCGGAGTATTATGTTTCTTTTGCTGTTTCATAAATAAGCTATGGTGCGCAAGGCGGGAATCGAACCCGCACGACTTTTGGTCAAGAGATTTTAAGTCTCTCGCGTCTACCAATTCCGCCACTCGCGCTTGTAATTTTATGGAGGCACGTACGAGAGTCGAACTCGTCTAAAAGGTTTTGCAGACCTCTGCGTAACCGCTCCGCCAACGCGCCGTCTGCTTTATTATACCAAACTACAGTTGCTCTTTGAACATTAACTATGAAAAAATCGCTGGCAGAGCAACGATTTCATGATGTATATTTGGTGCACTGAAGAAGACTTGAACTTCCACGGCCGCAATGGCCACTAGCCCCTCAAGCTAGCGCGTCTACCAATTCCGCCACCAGTGCATAGTGCTTTAATTGGCGTGATTATAATTATACTAACCTCACGGAGTTTTGTAAACAGAAGCCCTACCCGTAGACCACGTCGTTACGTCAGCGTAGCGATCGTTCATGGTATTTAGAGAACCGCGCGGCTCAACAATCGACGCGCCATTGTTCAAAACGTAGCTGCCGACAGATTGATACAAACCAATTGCTGGTGCATCATTCAGCCACTGATTAACAAACTGAATATACTTAGCTGCCCGTAGAGCTGAATTAGTGCGCGAGCGCCCGCCAACCAAGTCGTTATCAACTGTTCGATTAGAATAATTAGCAAAATTGTAACCAGAAGCGCTAGCCTGCGACGAATGCCAGTAGGCAAAAACGTCTGGATCAGCGCCAAGCTCCAATTCATACAACAAAGCATCGTAGTCGCGCGGCTGCAACACGCTTTGTACAAAGCTGGTAGTTGTCGAGCTGGTATCGATTTCGCGCAGCTGGACATCAACGCCAAGCTTCGACCACTGCTGTTTAAGCGCATCGACTATTTTCTTGTATTCATCGCGCCCAGACGAAGTTGTCACAGCAACCGCCAACGGCCGGCCATCCTTGCCTTTCCATTGGCCTTGGTTATAAGTCCAGCCCGCCTCTTTGAGCAACGCTTTGGCCTTATCTAAATTATAATCTGGCGCTGCCGGCAGTCTTTGCGCAATCTGACTTTGCAAAATCGGCGTGTCTAGCCGCGCCACATTGTCGCCGACAGTTGCGCGGATTGATGAAGTATCAGTAGCGTAGCGTAAAGCCCGGCGAACTCTAGCATCTTGAAGTGTTTGACTGCGATTATTCATCAAAAGATAGACGCCTTTGTTGAGAAGCCAATGTTTAGTCGAGTACTGTTTAGATTTAATGTTATCAGCAGCCGACAAAGACAAACCCGAAGCCGCCGAAACCTCACCGCTATTTACAGCTTTAACTAACAGCGATTCATTACCGTAAGCTCGCAGCTCCAGGCGCGACAAAGTCGAAACTGCTCCGTAATATTTAGTATTCGGTTCCATCCGCACCACGTCGGTAGAGCTAGTTGACTCGCTAGTTTGAACTCGTTTAACCGCAAATGGTCCGCTGCCGACTGGGTTACTGCTAAAATCAGCTTCGCGCATTGACGACGGACTAACACTTTGCAAAATATGCTTTGGTATTACTGGAAAAGTCAAGGCATGCGAAAACCCGGCATACACCGCTGGTAGCATAAACTCTACCGTTGAATCGTCAATCGCCCGCGCCGAAATATCTAGCCAATTAACTCGCAAAGGCGAACGCACTTGCGGGTTTTTGATCAGATTAATTGTGTATACAACGTCCTCGGCAGTCAACTTTTTACCATCGTGCCAGACGGCATTGCGCAGCTTGATTGTATAAACTTTGTCATCTTTTACCGTCATTGATTCGACCAAGTCAGTATGCAACGCTCCGGTAACATCGTAATTATACAGAGACGAAAATAACAGCCGTGATACCGCCTGTTCAGGTTCGCTAGCCGCTAGCAAAGGATTAAGCGTGCTAATATTGCCAATCACTCCCTCGACATACACGCCGCCAGATTTAGCGCCATCCTTCTTGCTGCCTTGCGAATTCCAGGAATACTGAATACCCAAGCCAGCTATCAGCAAGGCTATGGCAGCCAGCCAAATCATAATCTCGGTCATCACTAAGCGGACATTTTCAATACGCCGCAGAATAAAGCGGCTAGCATGGCGCTGCGTGGCGCCTTCGGCATGCTTGACTCTCAGCGCTAGCCGCTTGTAGCCCAACCTCAGTTTGCCCTTACTTGCTTTACTCATTTATATCCACCCTTGATTTATCTATAAGTTCGGCAAAACCAACAGTGCCACAATCGACATCACAAACGCTACAGCCAAGAAAATCGTTACTTCAAACAAGTTTTTATCGAGACCGCGCCGCGTCGTATACAATTCGCCAGAACCGCCAAATCCAGCACCCAGGCTAGCCCCGCGCTGCTGCAGCAGAACCGAAATTATCATCAGCACCGCCGATACTACCATAATAATTTGCAAAGTTAGCGTTACATCCATTTTATGATTTCTCCTCTCGTTCGTCGTGATAACTGAGCTCCAGAACACTACTTACTACATAGTTTACCAAACTTAATATCAAGCCTGCAAAAATCGAGTTCAAGAACGTCATTTGCAAGCCTGGAGCCAACATCAATGATAACCAAACCAAAAAACCGTTAACAACTATCGTGAAAAAGCCAAGCGTTACCAAAATCATTGGTAACGACAAAATCATCACAATCGGCTTAAGCGTTGCGTTGATGATCGAAAAGATCAGCCCAGCCCCAAAAAACGCCATCAAACTGGCATCAATCTGAGCATTACTGTAACCTGTACCAAAAATCCGCACTGCCACCCAGATTCCCAACGAATTCAATATCCACCGGAGAATAAAAGCTATAAATTGTTTACTCATACTGCTACAGTATACCGCATCAGCCGTATTTTTCATAGTTGCGGCTTATCACCGCTCTGGTAGCAAAAAGCCTCATAGACGCGAGTTCCTAGCGCTTGCCCGATAGTATCGCAAATTTCCGTTTGGCTAGCTCGCCTAACTGACCGCATACTGCCAAAGCGCCGCAGTAATTTGCGCCGCGTTGCCGAACCGACACCAGGAATGTCGTCAAGCTCGCTTTTGGTGGCGCCTTTGCGCTTGAGCGTTGTATGATAACTAACAGCAAAACGATGCGCCTCGTCGCGAATACGTTGAAATAGCTTTACGACATCATCATACTCGCTCATAGTATCGCTGCCGCGCAGATTTCGCGAGTGCGAACCAGCATTTTGCTGCCCAGCATGCAAATTAATTAAGTAAAAATCACCAGAATCCAGCACGCTAATACCGGGACGCGATTCTTTCATCAACTGTCCAAGCAGCGCGTCATCATCATTAATATGCAAACGATTCTTGGCGACAACGATTTCTTCTTCGCGCTTCGCTATGCCAATTACTGGCACCGTAACGTCTAGCCTGTCTAATTCGTCGAGCACTGCACTAAGCTGCCCTTTACCGCCATCAATCAACAGCAAATCCGGCATCCCCCAATCTTTACGGTTTTTTTTGCTGAAACGCCGCCTAATAGTCTCGCGCATATTAGCAGTGTCGTCGTTACGCTGCACGTGCATCTTGAACTTGCGATAATGTGTCCGGTCGCTAGCGCCATTTGTAAAAACCACCATACTTGCCACTACATTTGTGCCGCTCATATGCGAGATATCATAGCCCTCAATCCTCGCTGGCGGCGCTGACAAACTCAATAGCTCGGCTAACTGCGATAGTGCCCGATCTTTCGAAATATTAATGAACTCGCGATCGCCGAACATAATCCGCCGCTGCAACTCGCGTAAATAAATCAACTTATTGCGAAGCTGCGCGGCTGTCTCGAATTCTTGATTACGCGCCGCTCGCTTCATGTCGCGTTCAATTTCTTGCGCGATTTTGACGCGCCCGCCCTCGATATATTTGATCAGCTTGCGCAAAGATTTCTTGTACTCGTGACTAGTCATATCAAGGCTGGGTGCCAAACCGATTTGCTCTTCTAAATTAGCGTGTTCGCGTCTGGGCGGCTTGATATAATAAGGAAAAATTTTGCGCAAATAACGCAGCGCCTTCTTGACCGGCAAACCACTATAAAAAGGGCCAATGTAGGTCGCACCGTCATCAGCAGGGCTGCGCGTAAAAGTCACCGTCGGCCATTCGCTTTTCATATCAATTCGCACGAAAGTTTGTGATTTATCATCGC
>JABZJV010000005.1 GCA_015257605.1 Nanosynbacter sp.
GGTTCAAGGTAAAAGCAGTAATTGTAAAGACTGCCACATTTGTCATGCAGTCGCTGGATAGCGACGCCGCCATATGAATCATTAGTGGAATAAGTCCAATTACTGTAAAAACCCACTTGCCGATGCGCACCCACTTGATAATGAGATAGACAGTAATTGAATAGAAAAGTACGTTAGCAAGACGCCCAAATAAGATAGTTAGACCAGTAGATCCATTAAATAAACTTGCTATACCGATGCCGATTGTTTGCGGCAGGTGCATAATTGGTGGGTAGCCAGAGGCGCTGCTGCACTTATGAACATCTATTATGTTTCGATCTATAGGTTTAGAATAATCAGCGGAAAAGTTACCTTCGTAAACTGCTTCAGCTCTTTTGATAACATCTTTCGGCAATGTACAGGGTGAGTTAGATTCTACGCGACCTTGAGAGATTCCATAGGCGCGCATATAGTGCATGTTCTCGTCGCTAACAGATAACTGGGGGACTAGTATTGCCGATAGTACTCCAAATAATAAAGACAAAGATATAAAAACATTTTCAGGCTTTTTAATAAAATATAAGAATAAAGACCAATATTTTTTCATAACTGTTTTTATTCTAGCACATTGTCATGATTAGGATAGCTACTTAAATTTCCACACCGTCTCAAAAACATAAAACCCAAGCACTAAAGCTAGCCCAAAGAACATAATAAGATTAAATACTTTTTCATTCTTAGTCCTTACATTAATATACTTCTGCAGCCATAACCCTACCGGCACCAACATAACTGCCGTTGCTGTAAAATATCTACCCTGAACACCATCTGCATAATACGCTCCCTCGCCAAACCTAAACGGCAATAAGGCCCACGCTGTATACATAGCATACGACACTGCGCAAACAAACAACCCAATTGTCGCCAAATTATACACTGCCAATTTACCAGTCTGCTCTCCTAATAACTCCTGGTCTTTCTTGTTGTAATGAAGGAGAGAGAGGAAGAGGAGGGAAAATGATGGTAGTAATATAAAAAGCGGCAGCCCATATTTAAAAGCAGAAAATGCGCCAATCACGCCCCTCAGGATATCGTCGGATACGGGCAGGTTTGGGTTTAGGTAAGTATTAAATAATATCTGGATAAATTTGAGCGGATTGCTATGAAGCGGATTATGCGGTGCGCCAGTGGTGAGTAAGGGTTGTGTGTATACATGAAGCCACGCTATTAAACAAAGGCCTGCTAATATTGCTGCTGCTGAGAGAACCAACCATTTTTGCGAAATAAAAGATATTTTTGATTTTTTATCTGGAATGAAGAGGCGCTTTGGCAAGAAAATGACTGGTGATAATAAGAGTATTGTTACCGACTTTGAGAGAATTAACAAGCAGGCTACAGCAATAATAAGCAACTGCTGTTGTCGAGTTAATGGGCTTTTTTGGCTAAAGAGGTTTAATGTAGCAGCAATAGCGGTAAAAATTGCGATATTTGTCACACTATCTCCGGAAAGAGACGCTGCCAAATGTATCATTAGCGGAAATAGGCCGGTTGCTACGAATGTCCATTTGCCAACGCGTACCCATTTTATAATGAAGTAAAGAGTAAATGAGTAAAATATTAGATTAGCTAATCTTCCGAACATGATGGTTACTCCGAGTGAACCATGTATGAGATTTGCCAAAATGATACCAATTGTCTGCGGTAGATGCATAATTGGAGGATAGCCAGTTGCGCTGCTGCATTTCCCTGTCTCTGTATCGCTGCGATTTATAGTTTTCTTATAGTTAGTTACGAAATTATTTACATCTGCTTCTTTTGCTTTTAATACCACTTCTTTAGGTAAAGTACAGGCAACTCCTGATTCAATTTTTCCTTGGGACAATCCATAGGCCCGCATATAATGTACGCCTTCGTCATTGACTGACAGCAGAGGTACGGTGGCTGCCGACAACACCCCAAAAAATAAAGACAAAGATATAAAGACGTTTTCAGGCTTTTTAATAAACGATAGAAAGCGAGACCAATATTTTTTCATATACTAAGAAAATTATAAAGTAGAGTAGTATATTGGGCAAACTTGCTATACTAATGACATGCAGTCGAAAAAAAAGGATTACATCTGGAACTCACTAGGCTCATTGCTACAGAGTGCGATCTCTCCAGTATTGCTAATTGTTATCACTCGACTAAACGGCATTGACGATTCTGGACTGTTTTCATTTGCAATATCACTTTCAGTGGTGTTTTGGGCGGTTTCTTTATGGGGTGGTCGGACCTATCAGGCATCTGATGTCAAGCGGGAGTTTTGCAGCGGCGGTTATGTCGCTGTGCGTTTCGTTGCATCGCTTATTGTGGCAGTTTCTGCAGTGGTGTTTTGTGTATTGAATGGATATAACGCTACGAAAACAGGCTTGATTATGATTTTGGTAGCCTTTAAAATTTTAGAATCAATTGCCGATTCGTTGTATGGTGTTTTGCAAATCCATCGTAAATTGTATATCGCTGGCATCTCGCTAACCATGAAAGCGATTCTTGGTTTTGGAGTATTTATAGTGGTTGATATTGTAACTAAAAATGTCATGTATGGCACATTGGCGATATTGCTAGTCAATGCGCTCATTATCCTTCTGTACGATGTGTTATGGGTACGACGTGTTGAGGTTATTACTATGAATAAAAAGTTCATCAAAGAATACGCCAGTCAGGCTGTCGTAATCATGAAACGTACTTCAGCGGTATTTGTTGTGGTGTTTCTGACGATGTTTTCACTCAATATCCCGCGGTATTTTTTGGACAAGTCCCATCCTGATCAAATTGGTTATTTTGGCATTATGGCAATGCCAATTACGCTCCTTGGACTCTTCATATCGTTTATCATTCAGCCGAATGTCGTCAATTTGTCTGAACTATTAGCAAAAGGAAAATTGAAGAAGTTCGCGCGAATTGTTGGTAAGATTAATCAAATAACTTTTGGGATGGGCGTACTTTCAGTCGTCCTGAGCTATTTGATTGGTGTTTGGATGCTTAACGTTATTTTTGGCATCAATATCAATAATTTCCGCCTTGATTTGACAATTATGGTTATTGGCGCGGCGGCGAACGCTTTTGTATCAATTTATGTTAATTTGCTGATAATTATGCGTCGATTTAAGGGACAATTTTACACATTGCTACTCACAGATATTTTGGCGGTAGCGGTGTCTATGTGTCTAATTGAGCGGTTGGCAATGTTAGGTAGTGTGCTGGTTTTTATGATGATCAGTTTTTTGCAAGTAGCGCTTCTGTTGGTCATCTACAAGCGGTCGCTAAAAGATGCTATAATAATTGACAAAGTAAAGGGGAGTTATGAGTAAGAAGTATGTAATTCTGGGGGCAAACGGACAATTGGGCAAGGCGCTGCGTGCCATGTTTCCAGATGCCAAGTCACTGCCGCGGGAAGAGCTGGATATAGCTGATGAAGCGCAAATAAACGCGTTTGATTGGTCAAAATACGATGTTATCTTAAATGCGGCAGCCTTAGTTAATGCTGATGGTTCTGAAACTCCGGAATTGCGCGCCAAGACGTGGCTAGCTAATGCCTATGGTCCGCGCAACCTAGCTAAGATTGCCATTGAGCAGAACAAGACACTTGTTCACTATTCGTCAGATTATGTATGGGATGGCCGAGAGAAAAATCATAAAGACGATGAAGTAGTTGCGCCTCTGTTGGTTTATGGAGAAAGTAAGGCTGCTGGTGATCTAGCGGTTAGCTTGGTACCAAAACACTATATCATGCGAGTATCTTGGGTCGTTGGCGATGGTCACAATATGCCAAAAACTATGAAAAACTTGGCGGATATGCGCATCAATCCAAAAGTCGTCAATGATCAGTTTGGCCGGCTGACGTTTGCGTCAGAGATTGCTCGAGCTACTAAATACTTCTTAGATAATAAAGTCGCATATGGACTATATAACGTAACCAACGAAGGTCCAGTGAAATCGTGGTACGAAATTGCCGCTGACGTGTTTGAATATGCCGGATATGATCGCAATCGCGTACAGCCAATCTCTACTGAGGAATACGCTGCCAGTAAGCCAGGCTTTGCGCCGCGGCCGCTCAATAGCGATATGGATTTGTCGAAGTTACGCCAAACGGGTTTTGTGCCAAGCGATTACACCGAAATGCTGAAAGAATATGTTAAGCAATTGTCAACGAACAAGTAGGATTTATTATGAACAAAGGAATTTTAAACGTTTTATATCAGAGTGACGATAACTATGCCGTAGTCAGTGCAATTTCCATTGTGTCGCTTTTAGAAAATAATAAGCACTTAAAACAGATCAATATTTTTTACCTCGGATACCAGCTCAAGAAAGATAGCGTTAACAAATTCAACAAAATGATTGGAAACTATAAGAATGCCACAATTACTTTCGTTGACGTGTCAAGTTATCCTGACGAATTGAAAGAGATTGGCGTTAAGGCTTGGAAGGGATTATATATCACATGGTATAAGATGCTGGCGTTTGCTAAGCTTGATATCAAAACGGACCGAATTTTGTACATTAACCCGCACACGGTGATTAGCGGTGCGCTTGATGGTCTTTTGGAGCTTGATTTCGAGGGTAATGTGATGGCGCTGTCATATGACGCTACCATGGTGAACGCGCACAAGGATGCTATTGGTTTGAAACCAACCGACGGTTACTTTAATTGTGGAGTTATGCTTATCAATCACAAAAAATGGATGAAAGATAAGATTGATGCTAAGATGCGCGAGCATTTGCGGCACAATCACTACGAGGTGGCTGACCAAGATTTGTGTAACGTGTTTTTCAAAGGCAAGATCAAGAAGATTGGTGTGGAATATAATTTCTCGACCGTTTTCTATGGCTATAATATTAAAAAATACATTAAAGCTAATGGTTTCTTGCCCGAGAGCTTTTACAGTTACGATGAAATCATGGAGAGTTACTACGCGCCGAAGATTATTCATTCGCAGTTTGGTGTGAACGGTAGGCCGTGGCAGCAGGGTAACGATAATCCAGTTGGTTTTTTGTGGCGTAAATATTTGAAACTAACGCCCTGGAAAAACGCTAAAATGCCAGTAGCCAAGAAGGACATAAACTGGCGACTGTATGACCTATTGCCGCAATCGATAATCGTCAATCTGTATGCCTGGGCGGTTAATCGTAAGTTTGCAAAGACAAAATAGTAAATAAATTAAGTGATGGGACAAGCACTAAAGCCGCGACAAGAAACTATGAATGCGTGATGTCACGCGAAGTTTTGCTGCTCGTGCGGCTTTTTTCCAGCCAATCTCATTAAACCTATCGGAAAAATTATCGTAGACTTCTTTCTCTTCCTTGAATCGGATACCATTTTTACCTTTTTCCTTACTGGATAACGACTCGGCAAAACGGCGGTATTGAAAAGTTTCTGTTGTGTCAAAATAAAGCGAAGCGCCATCAATAATCATGGTTAATTCGACGATGACGTCTTCAAGGATTTTATACTTTGTATCAAATGAATATCGTTTGAGGGTATCGGTTTTCCAAGTGATGGATGGAAAATAAAGCCAATTACCGCAGCAAAGCGACGCAGCAAGTTTTTCGCCAGACAGTATACTAGATTTTTTAGGCTGCAGTATTCTTTTCACTTTATCGACAAGCGGTAGATATACGTTACTTTTGTCGTCGATTATCTGTACGCGAGGCTGATAAAAATCTGCTTCACCAACGTTTTTTAGCACAGTATCAACGTAGCTAGGTAATAGTTTATCGTCGCAGCCGACGATCATACAATACGGTGCGCTTGCTTGTTGAATAGCGTAATTAAAGTTGGCGGTGATACCAATATTTTTACGGTGTCTGATATACGTGATACGTTTATCGTTTAATTTTTTGTAATGATTGTAGGCAGTTTTATCTGGATAATGATCGTCAAGAATAGTCAAATGCCAGGCTTTGCTGGTTTGTGCTAGCACTGAATCGACGGTTTGCTTCAATAGTGAAAACTCACCCCAGTACGGTACGATAATATCAATACTATTTTTCATTCGATAGCCTGATTGATAATTCTTGATGCAGATCGCGCAGTCTTCGCTCGTTTTGGTCGATACGCTGGCGCTGGTTGTTGGCGATGTAGAATAGCAAAATAATCGCCGTAGTTTGCAAAATATCAAATAGGCTTAATTCTGACGAATCCAGCGGTGGATGTCCAATCGAAATATTATACAGAGGAAATGACCCAATCAGTACAACCATGATAACCATCCAGATAATTAATTGATGGCGAAAGCGCGTTACACTAACTTTGCGCAGTTTGTACTGAGTGATGATATTGATCAATGCTGCTAAAATAATCGGCACATTGAGTAGTACGAGGATAAGATATCTCATTCGAATAACTCCGTTAAGCGTTGCTTAAATAGTCGTTTGACGATATTGATGGCATTCCAGTTGTTTTGGCCTTTGGCGCGGGAATAGTCGGTGTAAATTGCTTTGATTGGGTATTCGGAAATGATCATACCCGCTTGTTTGGCGCGCCAAATCATCTCTGAGCAAAATTCGTAGCCAGTCGATTTCCAGTCGAGGTTATCAATTGCCCTTCGCGAGTAAACCCGTAGACCAGACTGTGAATCGGTGACATTAATACCGAACAGGGCATAAGTGATGAAACTTAGCCCCTTGTTCCCTAAGACCTTAGTCCTAGACATGCCTTCGCTATTGATGAGTCGGCTACCGATGAGTAAATCAGTATCAGAGCTGTCGCTCTGCCGAATGCCCGCCAAGACATCTTCTGGATCGTGCTGGCCATCAGCATCCATGGTAGCGGCAATATCATAGCCGTGTTGCCGCGCGTAGGCAAGCCCAGTTAGCGTTGCGCCGCCGGCTCCAGAATTCAAAATATGATCAATGACAATTGCGCCGCCTTTTCGAGCTTGTTCAAGCGTATTGTCTTTTGATCCGTCGTTGACGAGCACTATGTCAATTGAGTAATCTTTTTTGGCTTTTGAGAAAACTTTTTTGGCTATTTTAATAACATCTTTGATGACGCTAGATTCGTTGTAGGCAGGTATGATGACACAAACTTTTTTCATCGGTAATTACAATACGTTCAAGTATTCTCCGTAGCCTGATTTTTTAAGCGTGGCAGCAATCTCGTCAAGTTGCTGGCGGTTGATCCAGTCGTTTTGAAAAGCAGTTTTTTCTGGACTGCCGACAATTTGGCCGGTACGCGTTTGGACGACACGAACAAAATCTTCGGCATCAGTTAGGCTGCTGATAGTGCCAGTATCTAGCCAAACATCGCCGTTGTCCAGCGTCTGAACTTTGAGTTTTCCACGGCGTAAATATTCGGCATTAATTGAGGTAATTTCTAGCTCGCCTCGTGCGCTTGGCTGAACCTTTTTAGCGATCTCAATAACATCATTATCATAAAAATATATGCCGACAACTGCGAAATTAGATTTTGGCTGAACGGGTTTTTCTTCAATTGAGACTGCTTGGTTTTGATCGTCGAATTCGACAACGCCGTAACGCTCTGGGTCAGATACTTTATAAGCGAAAACAATGCCGCCATCTGGGTCGGTACAAGCGCGTAGCGAATCATCAAGAGCTGCACCATAAAAAATATTATCACCGAGCACTAACGCTACTTTGTCGCTACCAATAAATTCTTCGCCAATGATAAAGGCCTGGGCTAGGCCTTCTGGTTTGGGCTGAACGGCATATTCTAGATTGATACCCCACTGTGAACCGTCGCCAAGGAGTCGTTGAAACCCAGCCTGGTCGTCTGGCGTGGTAATTATCAAAATGTCGCGAATTCCCGCCTGCATCAGCGTGGTAAGCGGATAATAAATCATCGGCTTATCATAAATTGGCATTAGCTGCTTGCTAATAGCCTTGGTAATCGGCCACAATCGCGTACCTGATCCACCCGCTAGAATTATTCCTTTCATAAACCTCCTGCTTTTATGATATAAGTATAGCAAACAGATTAGCTAATTGACAAAAGTACAAAAGTAAGTTAAAATAAAAGGATGGCAAATATGGAGAAAATTTCTAAACCTGAGGTTAAAACTCAGGATACACAAGATGCTTATGAAAGCTATCTAACCAGAGTATCGGACAATCTATTTACTGACCCAGACCATCCTGAAAGAGAGCCGAGGAGCCGCTCAATTGTTTATGTACCATATCGCGGTTTTCCCAAACAGTTACAGCAGGACTGCCCTGAAATTACCTTTACATATCTTAATGGTCCAGAGGTTGCTGGAGCCGTGTCTGCGGCTGATGTCATCATCAATATTGCTCGCGGCGAAGAGGTTGTTGAAGCAGAGATTGGACACCCAGACAGGAATGTGAAACTACCGCCAGAGTCGTTGGCAAACACTGAGATGGTTGGTGATTTATATTTGCAGGCGATTGAAAAGGGCAATACAGACGTACAAGTTGTTCACACTGGTAGGATGAACAATAAGACGATTGCTATGGCAACAGCGATGCCAGTTTTGGCTGAGAGCACCGGGCTGAATTATGAGGATGTGATTCATACATCTGATGCTAAAATACATCAGTTAGTAAAGGAAAACCAAGTCAATCTGAGCGATTTCATGCACGAAGTTGACACTAATCCAACAATGCAAGATATGCAGGTTTGTACCCGGGCGCTTCGGCGAATATACGAGGCTCGTAATATTGATCCAGACACCGCCAGCGCATCTGAGTTGACTGATGCACTACTGGATGAATATGAGAAATATCCGCGCATTAGTACTTCAACGCTAATGAAAGAGCAGATGTTGCAGAACGTCGCTGAAAAGTTACGAAGTGAAGGTAAGAGTGAAAAAGAAATTAATGAAGTAGTTGGAAAACTGGATGAGTTCACAGATGAGGAACCCGACTCGGTTGATACGGTCACTAACTTTACGAACAGTATTCCGATGATTTTATCTAATAAATTGATCAAAGATGGCTATAACGCTGATGAAGTTGGTGCCATGAGTACGGAGCAGAAAATGGAACTGTTGGCAGACACTGAAATGACAGCAGTGTTTGTAGCTGATATTGCACATATGCCGCGGGTGATGTGGTTGGCTGATTATCTGATGCCAGACAACTTTAAGCTGGTATTTGTTGAGAGTAGGACGGATTTGGATGAGGAAACCCTACAAAAATCAATGGAACGTGAAGAGCGGTCGCTTAAGCTCACTAGAAATTGGTTACCGAATCAGATGGGTACTAGGAATCCAGCTAAAGTCGGTGAACTAGCAGACAAGGCTTACTGGGGTAAAGATAGTATAAGTAATGAAGAGATCAATACTAGCATTCAACAAGCAAAGTAGATAATCTAACCAAGCAGTCTGTTTAATTTATCGCGCCAATCCTCTGGTATGAATCCAGTTTTTTCAATTTTTGTTAGATCTAGAGTGCTTTGCAATGGTCGCTTGGCAGCGCCTGGCTTACTGGCGAAATATTCAGCGGTAGAGACTGGCTGTATGTCTGAAGGTGATTTACCTGATTTTTCGAAGACAATTTTGGCAATTTCCGCCCAGCTAACAGGCTGACCTTCATTGGTCAAATTATATGTGCCGTATGGTGCGCCTGTTTCTAATAAATGTTTAATACCACGTGCTAAAGTATCAGTGAAGGTGAGGCGACCAATCTGGTCGTTAACGACGGAAGGTTTGACACCACGCGCTGCTAGATTTTGCATGATATTGACAAAGTTTCTGCCGTCGCCGATTACCCACGAGGTACGAATAATGTAGTGCTTGGTTGTTGTAGTGGCGACTCGATCACCATCAGCTTTAGTTTTGCCATAAACGTTAAGTGGAGAAAAAAGTTCGTCTTCATTGTGGATTGGTTGGGAACCGTCGAAAACGTAGTCAGATGAGAACGTTACAAAAATTAAGTCGTGCTGGCTAGCGGTTGTTGCCAAGTAGCGAGTCGCGTCAACGTTAACTGCCTTAACTAGGTCATAATTGCTGGGATTCTCTGCGCCATCAACGTCGGTCCAGGCTGCAGCGTTAATAATCACTTTGGTATTATCCCAGTTAAACTCGTTGATTGCTTTTTGGTCGGTGATATCGAGTTGTTCGCGATCCAGAGCTAGTGCCTGAGGGTAAATTTTTTGTAGTGCTCGGCCGACTTGCCCGTTAGCACCAGTAATAACTATTTTCTTGTCATCCATTAGAACTCCACAGGAATTACATTAGCCAGCAGCGGATGCTGGGCGTCCTTTTCGGAAATAATCGCCTGGTCTTGGCTGATCGGCCAGTCAATACCGAGTGCTGGGTCAAACAGATTGACAAAGGTGTATTTGGCATCTGGTGACCAGTGGGCGTCAACCAAGTAAGTATAGGCAATGTTGTCGTCAAGCGCCTGATAGCCATTAGCGACGCCTTTTGGTACGAAAATTGCCGTGCCGGGGTTAATTTCGTGGGTGAAAACAGTGCCGAAGCTGTCGCCCTTGCGCAAATCGCACCACGCGCCGAAGACGCGGCCGTTGGCGGTGGAGATAAATTTGTTCCACGGCTCGGCGTGCAAGCCGCGGGTGGCGCCAGCTTTATTGTTGAAGCTGATATTGTTTTGCACGATGTTGAACGGCGGCAGCCCCAGCGCTTCCATTTTTTCTTTTTGGTAGTTTTCCTTGAACCAGCCGCGGTTGTCGCCGTGGACGGGCAGTTTGACGACGAATAGCCCGGGGATGGGTGATTCGGTGACGGTGAGTTCGTTGTAGTCGTTTGGATCGAAGTTCATGTAGTATCCTTTCGCCATAGTTGATAATAATGTAGTCCTGCCAGAGTTTGGCAGTCATTAATTTCGCCGCTTCGAATCAAATCGTCTATTTCATTAAGTGTGAAAAATCGCATATCACTAAACACTTCATCACTTTGTTCGCGCTGACCAGTGAAGCTTAGTTCTCGGGCCAGGCAAACAGCCATTTTCTCCGTCAGTAGGCCATTACAGACGTATGCTTCGCCTAGTTTCTGCCAGGACTGAGCGATGATACCGGTTTCTTCTTCGAGTTCGCGCTTTGAGGCTTTTAATAGATCTTCATTGTCACCTCCGCCGCCGGGCAGCTCCCAACCAAAGCTTTGTGAGGGATAGCGAAAACCGCGCACCAAGTACAAGCGCTCTTGGTCGTCTAATACTACAACCATGCAAGAATCTCGCGACTCCATGTAGCCATAGATTCCGGTATTTCCGTCTTGACTAATGGTCTGATCTTCGTGAATGGTGATCCAAGGATTTTGGTAGACGATTTTACTGCTGACTTTAGTTTTTGATGGCGCTTCGTACACGATTATTGCCCCTGTTTTGCGTAGGCTGCTTCAACGGCCTCTTTTTGCGCTTTCCACCAATCTTCATGCTCACGGTACCATTCAATAGTTTGCAGTAGGCCGTCGCGCATACCCGTTTGATTGTCGGTGTATTCAGGCCGCCAACCGAGTTCGCGGCGTAGTTTACTGGAATCCATAGCGTAGCGCATGTCGTGGCCAGGGCGGTCATTGACATGCTCGTACCAATCTTTACCCTTACCCATCAACTCGCAAATTAGCTCAATCACCATCTTGTTATTGACGTGGTCGTTGTCGGCGCCGATGATGTAAGTCTCACCCAGCTCGCCTTTTTCCAAGATGAGGTGAACGGCCGAGTTGTGATCATCAACGTGAATCCAGTCGCGGACCTGTTCACCGGTGCCGTACAGCTTTGGCTTGATGTCGCTCAAAATGTTAGTAATTTGGCGCGGAATGAACTTTTCGATGTGTTGGTATGGGCCGTAATTGTTTGAACAATTGGAAATTGTCGCTTTGATGCCGAAGCTGCGGATCCAGGCGCGTACCAGCATGTCGCTGGAAGCTTTGGTACTGGAATAGGGGCTGGACGGGTTGTACGGCGTGTCCTCGGTGAAGCGGTTGGGGTCGTCGAGTTCTAAGTCGCCAAATACTTCGTCGGTCGAGATGTGATGGAGGCGCTTGCCGTGCTTGCGAATAGCCTCCAAGATGGTGTAAGTACCGACCACGTTGGTCTCGATAAACGGCCACGGATTGCGCAGAGAATTGTCGTTATGGCTTTCGGCGGCAAAGTGCACTACAATGTCATTTTCAGCCACCAATTTATCCATCAATTCGGCATCACAAATGTCGCCCTCCACGAAATTGATTTGATCGGCTACTGGCTGCAAATTAGCGCGGTTGCCCGCATAAGTTAGCTTGTCGATAACAGTGATGTCGTATTCTGGCTTGTGTTTGACGGTATAATGCACAAAATTCGAGCCAATGAATCCCGCGCCTCCCGTGACTAGCATCTTTGTCATAACTATAGTATATCAGGTATAATAAGTAATCGACAGAGGAGGATTATGAAAATAGTAATTGTTAGCGGCTATTTTAATCCGCTGCACGGCGGACATCTGGATATGATTGAGGCGGCAGCGGCTATGGGCGACAAGCTGATTGTAATTGTTAATAATGATAAGCAGCAGCTTCTCAAAAAAGGCAAGATTATCCTGGATGAAAGTAATCGGTTGCGGTTAATGCGGGCGCTAAAGGGTGTCGATCAGGTTATTCTATCGATCGACGAAGATCCAACGCAAATTAAGTCGTTGGAAATGGTTGCCGGCCAGTATCCGGGTGATGAACTGATCTTTGCTAACGGCGGCGATCGCGATACCGAAAAAGCTATTCCCGAAGCAGATGTTTGTAAAAAGTACAACATACAGATGCGGTTTGATGCCGGTAAAGGTAAGCCAGATTCGTCGACGCGAATCAATCAAGCGACAGGCAAAGAATAGACAAACGCGGGTTAGAAGAAGCAGGTTGTTATTGGCTTGTTGTTAAACAAAGCGCCACAGCGACTATTCAGAAAAACCGTTTGGATTCTGCGATTGCCAGCGCCAGCTATCAGCGCAAGCCTGTTCAATACTTAATTCGGCTCGCCAGCCTAGTTCGCGCTCAGCTTTGCTGCAGTCAGCGTAGCAAGCGGCGATATCACCAGCTCGCCGCGGTTTGATTTCGTAGGACAAGTCTCGCCCGCAAGCTTTGCTAAACGCTTTGATGATTTCTAACACCGATGTGCCGCTTCCGGTGCCGAGATTATAGACATTAGCCCCAGCTTTCATATGTTGCAGAGCGGCGACGTGGCCGCGCGCTAGATCAACGACGTGAATATAATCGCGCACACCCGTGCCGTCTGGCGTGTCATAATCGTTGCCGAAAACACCGACACTTTGTAGTTTGCCGACGGCAACTTGAGCGACATAAGGCAATAAATTGTTTGGAATACCGTTCGGGTCTTCGCCGATTTGGCCTGATTGATGGGCGCCAATCGGGTTGAAATAACGCAAGATTGTTGCTTCGAACGTTGGATCGGCCGCGCAGTAATCCTGTATGATTTGCTCGATCATATATTTAGTTTTGCCATAAGGATTGGTTAAGCCTACACCGACCGTCGAAGTTTCGCGCAGCGGCAGCTCGCTAGGACTGCCGTAAACAGTTGCTGAACTTGAAAAGACCAATTGCTTAACGTTATGTTCTCGCATCGCTTCAAGCAACGCCAGGGTCGAGACAAGGTTATTGTCATAGTATTCTAGCGGTTTGGCGACTGATTCACCGACAGCCTTTAGTCCCGCAAAATGAATCACTGAATCTATATCGTATGTTGTAAAAATATCACTAAGTGCTGATTGGTCGCGGACGTCCGCTTCAATAAAAGGGATTTCGTGCCCAGTGATCTGTTCGACGCGCCGCAAACTCTCGCGGCTAGAATTAACCAAATTATCGACGACCACTACGTCAAAATTGTTGTTGATAAGTTCGATTAGCGTATGGCTGCCAATATAGCCAGCACCGCCAGTGACTAAAATTGTTTTCATAGTTTTATTATACTCGAAAACAAATAGTTAATTAAGAAATGCTATCGCGAACAACCTTTTTAATTTTAGTCAAGAAAAGGCCTTTATCAAAGCGTTTAGCGGTGCGGGCGAGTTTGCTGGGATGAAAACTAGTTTGTTCGGCGATTTCGACGGCTTTTACAACATCGTCAACGGTTTGATGGTGAAACAGCGTGCCAATATCGGGCGAAGTAACTATATCAGTGGTACCGCCGCGCGCCAGGCCTATAACCGGCGCTCCGGCTGCCAATGCTTCAACGCTAACAATGCCAAAATCTTCCTCGGCAGGATAGATGAAACCGCGAGCAGTGGTGATAGCTTTTTCGTATTCAGCGTCGCTGGCATCACCGAAACGATCGGTGCGGAATTCAACAGTTGGGCCGGCAAGCTTGACTAGCTGTTCATGGGCTGGGCCGTTGCCAAAAACGATTAGTTTTTTATTGAGTCTGGTAGCGGCTTTAACGGCTAAGTCGTAGCGCTTATAAGGTAACTGGCGGCCGATGGTCACGTAGTGGTCGCCCCTTTTGCGAGCAGGTGTAAAGCGGCTAGTTTCGACTGGCGGGTGAATTACGGTACTGCTGCGTTTGTAGTATTTTTTGATGCGTTTTTGCGTTTCGGTAGAGTTGGCGATGAAGACATCAACTTGCTTGGCCGCCTCCAGATCAAGCTGGCGCTGATGCGGTACCAGCAGCGGCATCAGCAGGCGAATAAATGGATTAAGCTTTCCGTATCCAGGATCGCGGCGATATTCGTCGTAGTGGCTCCAGTAGTAGCGCGGCGGCGTATGGCAATAGTTGATAATAACTTGGTCAGGGCGTGCTTTGGTGACTTGGTGACCGTGCAGGTACGAGCTTGTCAGGATAATATCAAACTCGCTGAGGTCGAGCTGGCGCATTGCTTTAACTGCTAGCGTCGGAAAAAGTTTGTAATAATTACGCAGCCGCGGCGGTATTTTTTGTAGTTTCGAGGTGCGAATATCAAGTTTAGCAAAAGCCGGAACCTTGTCGGGATTATATATTGCCGTATAAACTGGCGCGTTAGGAAAAGCTTCGTGCATGGCCAGCACGACATTCTCGGCACCGCCCATCGTCGTCAAAAAATCGCAAACAATAGCAACTCGCAACTGTTTCATTATCTAGCCCCCGTTTTGTGTAGTACGACGCCGATTGTTTTGAAAAGGATTCGCAGATCCAGCCAAAAACTCCAGTTTTGCGCGTAATAAAGCTCAAGCTCAATCCGTTCGTCGAAGCTCAAGTTGCTGCGGCCCGAGACTTGCCACAATCCAGTCACCCCAGACTTAACGCTATGCAATAACGCCGTACGATTTTTGCTGAATTTAACTTCTTGCGGCAGAATCGGACGCGGCCCGACTAAACTCAAGTCGCCGAGCAGCACGTTGATAAATTGCGGGAATTCATCAAGCGAAGTATTACGCAAGAACTTACCAAACCAAGTAATTCGCGGATCGTCGGCAACCTTGTGATCGCGCCGATATTCGGCGGCCAAATCAGGCCGGTTCATTTCCTCAAACTCGATACTGGCGTCCTTTTTGCCGTACTGAGCACCCATAGTGCGGAACTTATAAAGGCGAATCGGCTTCGAAAAACGGCTCAAACGCTTAGAACGGTAAAAAATCGGTCCGGGATTGCAAATCTTTTGCAGTAGCGCAATTATTATTATAATTGATCCCCAGAGCGGCAAAGTAATAATAACGGCTATCAAGTCGAACAACCGCTTAGCAATTGCTCCCCAGCCGATGAGTGGTGTTTGGCTGACGGTAATCATCGGATAGCCGAGAAAGACATCGACGGTGTTTTTGCCAGTATAAAATTCCGGTTCGCCAGGGATGAAATTATATTGAATGTGAGCAATTTGCGCGGCGCTTAAAATCTGGTGGTTGCGATCCTCGCTGGCATAAAGGTCGGTTTGAATAATAGTGCTAATGTTAAGCTTTTTGATATCTTTGAGTGCTGTCTCGACGCGGCCATAATGGACAATACCGAGATGCGGCGGCAACAATTTTGCCGGCCCAGCGAAGGCTACAATTTGATAACCAGATTTGTGGGTGGAGCCGAGTGACATCGCAATATCGGTCGTCGCATCAGAATTACCAATTACCAGCACTCGACTGACGCCGTGTCCGTAACGGTATAACTCGTTGCGAATAGTGCGAATTATTTCGCGTACCAAAATAATGGCAATCGTTGAGCCAATTAAAACGTAAAGGGCGACTAGCCTGGCCGGAAAAATATGCATACTAGTGAAGTATTCCCAGCCAATCACCAGCAGTATACCAATGAAAGTGCCGAGTGTTATACGGCTCCATTCGACGAGGCGGCGGTTATAAACGCTCGGACTATACAATCCGAGCGAAGCGAAAATCAGTATCCACACCGGGGTAATCACGGCAAAGCCGATAATATATTCGTAGGCGTAAACAATGTGCAAGAGTACGCGCTGGTCGACTTGAGTGCGAATGTAATAGGCTGCGGCAAAAACAATTGCCAGCACAATCGCGTCGGCCGCCATCAGGATTAGGCTGTAAGACTTGGTGTTATGAGATGGCATTTGTCTTCATTATAACAACTTTCGTTATAATAGATAGCATGAGCAATCTCAACACCGATAATTTGGAGCGTCGGCTAGCTTCGGTAACGCTGGTACCATTGGCTGCGATTATGCTAGGTTTGGCAATTCATACGCCGTTGACGGTTTTTGCGAGCACGCATTGGCCGCTGGTTGCGCTGTATGCCAAAGCATGGAAAGAAGTACTGTTAATGGTAGCTTTTGTTCTGGTGATTATCCTGGGTTGGCGGCGCCATGCTTGGCGATTTTGGCTGCGCGATAAGTTGCTATGGTTGATTGCTGGTTTTGCGCTGTGGCATTTAGTTTTAGTAGGAATATCGCTGGCTGCGGGTAATTCAGCGGCAACTGTGATTGCTGGCCTGGTAATTGATTTGCGCTGGGGTCTAATGGCGGCAACTATGTATGGTTTTATTTATCTATATCCGCGCTATCGGCAAATTTTGTTGAAATGTATGCTGGCGGCAGCGGCGGTAATTATTGGGTTTGCTTGTTTGCAATTGGCTTTGCCGCGGGATTTCTTGACAATATTCGGTTACAGCCAGACAACGATCGTACCGTATATGACGGTTGATTCAAATGAGGCTTATGTGCGCTTTGGCAGCACGCTGCGCGGGCCGAATCCGCTAGGAGCGTACGCGCTTGGCGGATTGGTGTTGGCGTCAGCATTTTTGGCGGCAAAATGGCGTGATAGTGCTAAGCTGCGCGTCTACGGCATTTTGGCGGCCGCTAGCTCTAGTATCGCTCTTTATATTAGTTATTCGCGGGCGGCGATTCTAGGAGCTCTAGCAGCGTTAGGCGGGCTTTTTGCTCATCAATATGGCTGGAAATTACCTAAAAAAGCTTGGATATCGATTGCTGCGGGAGTTTTAGCTGTAGCTGCGGGCGGAGCTTATTTGCTGCGCGATACCAGCTTTATGCATAATGTGATTTTGCATGATAATCCTGCTACGGGTGCTGTTAGAACCTCAAATGATGACCACCTTTCGTCGCTGCGCGATGGCGTTATCAAGGCAGCGCAACAGCCGTTTGGCGCTGGTATTGGCAGTACTGGATCGGCATCGTTATTGGGTGATTCAGGGGTGATTATCGAGAACCAATATTTATTCATCGTTCACGAAGCTGGTTGGCTGGGTTTAGTGATTTATTTGATGATTGTGATTATCGTTTTGCGGCGGCTATGGCGGCGGCGGAACGATTGGTTGGCGCTTGGCATGTTTTTGTCTGGAATTGGCCTGAGTATCGCTAGTTTGTTCTTGCCAGTATTTGCTGATGATGTAACAGCACTAGTTTGGTGGGGCTTGTCGGCACTGATAGTGGCACGACCGTTTGACCGGGAGATAGTTGATTCGTTATAGTGAAGGTATGGCAGCGCAAGCTCAATCGGCGGCAATTAATCCGACTAAGAAGCAGTACGAGCTTTTACTATTTATTGATAACTTTATAAAAGATAACGGCTACGGGCCGAGCTATCGCGAGATAATGCGGGCGCTTAATTACAAAAGCGTTTCGACAGTGGCAGTACATATTGATAATTTGATCTCCCGCGGCCACTTGCGTAAGCGTGACAATTCAGCGCGGTCGCTAGAGGTGATCGACGTGGTTGCGGCGCCAAAAACCACGCCAGAAGTTTTGGATTCGACAGACGCGATAACTGAACGCTGTATTCGCGCTAAAATAGCCGATTTGCAGAAGCAGGATGATAATAAGGCACGCCAGGATATTCAAACGCTGCAATCGGCATTACAGATTCTTGGTTATGAGGAGCCGCGTGAGACGGATAGCGCGTAAACCATCGTACCGCCGGCGTTATACTGGTACTAAAGCGGCGGTCCATGCCGCTAAATCTACTAAATCTAGCGCTTGGCGATTGAAATCGCGGCGTCTAGTTTATGGCGTATATCGGCAGGTCAATTACCAAGCTGCTTCATTGCAGATAAAATTACAACGTTTGTTACGCCATAAGCATTTCCGTAAATATGCAGTTGGTGCGGCAGCAAGTTTGACCTTTCTTCTAGTAATTGTACAGTTGGCTTATCCAAGCGATAAGACCTTGCCGTTTGCGCACGTTGACGGATTAGCAATCGGCAGTATGGCTAAAGATGCGGCGGCTAAAAAAGCTAATCAAGCGTATAGCGACCATACTCTTAATATCACGATGAATAATTCAGACAAGCCAGCAGTTAGCATTAAACTGCGCGATATTGCTGTCTCGGTTGATAATTCGCAGCGAATCAAGCGGTATGATTATCCTTGGTATGTGCGATTGGTGCCAACTTCATTGTTTTGGTATGGTTTGAATTATGGTTCGCCGCCAGCCCCTAAATTTGCCAACCAAACGGATGTAGCTGTTAACGAAAAAATAGTTGCTCGCTGCCAAGTTAGTCCGACCAATGCTACGCTTACAGCCAAAGGGACACAGCTTGAGCTGCAGAAGTCCAGACTTGGCGGTAAATGCGATAAGGCTAAAATCAAGCAATCTGTTCGCGATATCAAACCAAAATTACATCAGCCTACAACTATTAATGTCAATAAAATAGATATCAAACCAGCGGTGAGCGATGAAAAAGCTAAGCAATTGGCGCGAAAGCTAACCAAACATCTAGCGGGAGGTATTCAAATTAAAGCTAGAGACAAAACTATCGCGGTCGATGCGCAGACGGTCTACGCTTGGCTTGACTTTACCGCTAAAGATAAAGAATTGGTGGCTACGCTGAATGCTGAACGTACTGGCAAATGGCTGAATGATACGGTAGCGAAAATTGTTACTGTGGCGCCTGGGGTGTCGAAAATTACTACGCATGACTTCACTATTGTTAGCAAGCAGACAGGTAGTTCAGGGCAAGCACTCGATGTGGCGGTAATGCTGCAGAAATTACAAAGTACAATCGACGGCGGTAGTTTGCAGCTTGATGCTGTTACCAAGGCTGTGCCGCCGCGCGAGGAATATACGCGGACATATAGCTCGAGCGATGCTGGCTTGTCGGCTTTGATGGAAAATTTCGCCAAAGACCATCCGGGAACTTACGGCGTGTCGATGATAGAGCTTGACGGCAAAAAGCGCCGCGCCGAATACAATGGCGATAAGCAATTTGTAACAGCTAGCACCTACAAATTGCTAGTAGCCTATAGTTTGCTAAAACGTATCGATAGCGGCGCTCGCAGTTGGGATAGTGATCAAGCATGTTTTAATAAAATGATTAGTTTGAGCGATAATGCTTGCGCGGAAAGTTTCTTGAACGCAATTGGAGTTAGTACTTTGACTAGCGAAGCTAATGCCATTGGCCTTAAGAACTCGACATTTATGAAAGGCGGCGGACCGTATACGACAGCAAATGATCAAGCCCTGCTGCTAGGTATGATCGCAACCGGCCAAAACTTTTCGAGCGCCAATCAGCAGCGCTTGCTAGAAGCTATGAAGAAAAACGTGTTTCGTAAAGGTATTCCAGCAGGTGTATCGGGGACGGTTGCCGATAAGGTTGGCTTTATGAATGGATTATTGCATGACTCGGCGATTGTTTATGGTTCGCACGGTACGTACGTACTGTCAATTATGACCGATGGCGCCAGTTGGGAAGCAATCGCCGATTTAGCAAAACAGCTTGATGCGCTGCGGGCGCAGTAGACTTTACACCTTTTGTATAATAAGTTACAATATTGGTATCTGCGGCGATAGCAGAATGTATTCCGGCATAGCTCAGTGGTAGAGCGGATGGCTGTTAACCATTAGGTCGCTGGTTCGAGCCCAGCTGCCGGAGCCAAATTGATAGATGAATTGCCTGGTACACCGGGCAAACGGCCTCGACAGGTTAAGTCAAGGCCTTTTTAAATAGATTTTATAAATAGTTTACTATTGCAGCAAACATTAGGGTAAGCGTGTAATTTTCGTTGTATTTTATACGATAATACTTGAAAAAATTGTTAAGTAATGCTAGCATGAAAGCGTAAACTAAATTAAAAACACAAATGTGTACAGGAGAAAAACAATATGGGTGTTCCCTATGTCAAATTGGCTAGTGCTGTGTCAGTGGCAGCTGTTGTTGGCGCAGTGGTATTTAACGCGCCAGCCAATGCTGCGCCGACTGCATTCACGTGGACGGGCGCTGCTGGCGACCACAAAATGTCAACTGCTGGCAACTGGAAAGACGGCCAAGTACCAACAGAGGGCGCTAAGCTGGTATTTACATGTGCCAACGGAGCTAGCGAGAAGATTCAGAATGATTTGAACGTTGCTTTGTCGGGTCTATCTGTTTCGAAGATGAACAATGCTGATGCTAGTCCGACATGCGCTAGCTATACGATTGATACGCTGAAATTTACACCGGATGCTGAGTTCAGTGGTGATAAGACTAGCGTGGATGACAAGGTTGAGATTCCTTATATATATGTTACTGGTGCTGTTACTGGCTTGTCAAACTTGAAATCTAACGGATTCGACGGAAAATTTAAGAACGAAACAAGCATTAATCGCTTTGAAGTTGCTAATAGCGGATGCAATTCTATAAGCAATTCTGTAAAAGCTTCAGAGAAAATTGTTGGCGAAAACGCTAGCGTACCGCTAGAAGGTGCTAATAACATTACAGTTAAAAGTAGTGGCGAGCTAGGAGTTAAATATGCTGATAACGAAACAAGCGCCAGCAAAATTACTTTTGAAAACGGCGCGATGATTTCCCATGGAATAAGTTGTTTGGGCTCTGGCGGCGGTTCTTCAAACGTGACAACAGTTCTATCTGGCGACATTGTACTCAATGGCAATGTTGAATATAAATTACTTTCGAACGTGACAGTGAAGATTACTGGCAAGCTCAGTGGCCCTGGTAAACTGGTTGCTCATAAAGATAACAAGGGTACTCTGCTAGTTGAATCTTCGGACAACACCAGCGGTACGCCGAATGGACAGCACGGTAATGCCCACGAAGCTAAGCTGATAAAATTGGACGGCGACAAACCTAATGAGTCGGTAAGCGTTAGAAAGGGCGAAACAGTCTTGCTAAACGGCAGCCGCTCTGATGTTTATGTCGATGAGGGCGGTGTATTTGGCGGTAATGCTACGGTAAAGAGTCTTAATGTGGCAGGTGTCGTTGCTCCAGGTAATTCGCCAGGCAAGATTACTGTACTGAATGACTTCTATATGAACGGTACTGGCGTATACAAGGCAGAAATTCTAGATAAAGATCATTATGATCAGATTGTTGCGCAGAGCGTCCAGCTTAGCAACGGTGGTAGTTCTCCGAAATTAGAGCTGGTATATCTGCCTGGCGGTACCATCAAGAAGGGTGATACCTTTACGATTATCAACAATAACGGTAGCGCTCCGGTTCAAGGGACATTCAATGGTTTGCCCGAAGGTGCAGAGTTCGCTGTGGATGGCGCAACCTTCAAGATTAGCTATGTTGGCGGCGATGGCAATGACGTTGTGCTAACGGCGCAGAATGATTCGACAGGTCCGAAGGCTCCAAATACGGGCGGCGAAAATGTAGCAGTTAATTTGGCTGGAACTATCGTTGGTGTGGCTTCGGCAGCAATCCTGCTATTCATGGCAAAACGAAAGAGTTTTGGCAAGAAATAACCAAGACTTATAACGATTAAGATTGGAGGCAGGCACGCCGTAAGCGGTTTGACGCGAGGCGTGCCTGTTAGCTATAATGAAGCAAGCAATGACGCAAAGAGAACGAGTTGCTCGTAGTCTGGAGGTACTGCCAAAAGCACGAGGCCGGGTAGTCGTACCGCGGCGCAGATTGGCGAATGATGTTGTAGCGGGCGCTGCTAGCCAGCCGAGTATGAAGCGAATTATGGATATCGCAGTGCAGCCTGTCTCGCCAAGTCCAAAAGAGCAGTCTCTCCAAAACAAAAAACCTAGAGATTATACGAGAATTAATAGAAAGCTGGCTCGGACAGCTCGCTTGCTTATTATTTATGAAAAACTAACAGCTGCTAGCCAGATGGGCGGCGAAAAACGCTCCACCAAGCGGCGCTTAAAAGAAATCATGAGCGGTAATTTTCGCAAGAAATTATCTGGTGTTGCGGCGTCGATTCTCTTGCTGGTTTCGGTATATTCACTGGTTGACTCTTGGCTGTTAAATAATCGGATAAAAGATACTGTAAATACAGCGACGGTGGCTGCACGCAGCGATAGCCCAAATGATCGACGGAGCAATGAAGGTAAAGACGAAACAAAAGTTTCTGGCGACGCCATCGCTAAATACAAGGTAGCTGCAGATTTACCGAGAGTGATTACTATTGAGAAGCTAGGGGTTAAAGCTCGAGTATTGCCGATGAGCGTTAATACTGACGGCTCAATGCAATCGCCTGTCAATATTTTTGATACAGGATGGTATACTGGCAGTGTCAAGCCGGGGCAGCCGGGAGCATCTATTATTATTGGCCACGCATCTGGTATGACTTTGGGGGGAATTTTTAATAAGCTAGAGTCGCTAAATGTTGGCGATACAGTCAGTGTTGAACGCGGTAACGGCCAAATGTTGCGCTACCAGGTGGTCAAAAAACAAATAATTAAGCTATCTGATGTTGATATGAATAGTTTTATGCGTCCAGCTGATGGTGTGTCTGAAGGCTTGAATCTGATGACTTGCGCTGGGGAGTGGATAAAAAACTCGCAAACTCGCGATCACCGGGCGATGATATTTACCAAGCGAATATGATTAAACTAGTTGACTGTGCAAATGTAAATAATACAATGTAAAAACCTTGACTAGCACTATATATTGGGTGTAAATTTGTATGTAAGCACTACATATGGTGTTTTCGTAAAACAAATACACGATTAAGTGTCGCTCCGCAGGGGTAGATCCGGAGCGTTTTAATGATGCATTCAGGAGGGTAATATGTATCAAACAATCAAAAAGCGCGACGGCCGTAAAGTGAAGTTTGACGCTTCCAAGATTACTAAAGCGATTGCTCGAGCTGGCGCTGAAACTGGCGAATTCGACGAAAAAGCCGCTGCTAAGCTTACTGATAAAGTACTTAAACAGCTAGAAGCTCGCCAGACGCGTCTCGTGCCGGGTGTTGAGGAAATCCAGGACATCGTCGAGGACACGCTGATTGATTCCAAGTTCAAGAAGACCGCCAAGGCCTACATTATCTACCGCGACCAGCATAAAAAATTGCGTGAAATTACATCCAACGCGCACGTCGATTTGATCGATAAATACGTCAATAACTTGGACTGGAAAGTCAAAGAAAACTCCAATATGGGCTATAGTTTGCAGGGTCTGAATAACTACGTTTCGGCAGAAATTACCAAGACCTACTGGCTGGATAAGATCTATTCGCCGAAAATCGGCCGGGCGCATAAAGAGGGTGATTTGCATATTCACGACCTCAATTTGCTGAGTGTTTACTGTGTTGGTTGGGATCTGATGGATTTGCTGCGCCAAGGCTTTACTGGCGTTAAAAACAAAGTTGCTTCCAAGCCGGCCAAACATTTCCGCTCGGCTCTTGGGCAGGTGGTTAACTTCTTCTACACTCTGCAGGGCGAAGCGGCTGGCGCTCAGGCGTTCTCCGATTTTGACACGCTCTTGGCACCGTTCATTCGCGCTGATAAATTAAGCTATGACGAGGTCAAGCAAGCGCTGCAAGAATTCGTTTTTAATGTCAACGTGCCAACGCGGGTTGGTTTCCAGACGCCGTTTACCAACATCACGCTTGATCTGGAATGTCCGAAGCACATGGCTGGCAACCCGGTGATCATCGGCGGCGAGATGCAGGACACCAACTACGGTGATTATCAAGAAGAGATGAATATGCTTAACAAAGCGCTGCTCGAGGTGTTGTCTGAGGGCGACGCCAACGGCCGGGTCTTTACTTTCCCGATTCCGACGGTCAATATCACCAAAGATTTCAACTGGGATAATCCGGTTATTGAAAATCTTTGGGAAGCCAGCGCCAAATATGGCATTCCGTACTTCTCCAACTTCATCAATTCCGACATGGATCCAGAGGATGCGCGCTCAATGTGCTGCCGCTTGCGGATCGATAATCGCCAGCTGGAGTATCGCGGCGGCGGTTTGTTTGGCAGTAATCCGATGACTGGCTCGATCGGCGTGGTAACGATTAATCTGCCGCGCTTGGCGCTGAAGTCGAAGAACGAGAAAGAATTTTTCGAGGGCTTGGGCGAGCTGATGGATATGGCGCGCGACAGCCTGGAGACCAAACGCAAGGTGCTGGAGCAGCTGACCGATTCGGATATCAGCCTGTATCCGTACACCAAGTTTTACCTGCGCGATATTAAAAAGCGCTTCAACGAGTACTGGAAAAATCACTTTTCAACCATCGGTTTGATCGGTACTAACGAGGCAGCGTTGAACTTGCTGGGTGTTGACATTGGCACTGAAAAGGGTAAGGCGTTTGCCGAGAAAACGCTTGACTTCATGCGCGACCGCTTGGTGGAATACCAGAAAGAAACGGGCAATAATTACAATTTGGAGGCGACGCCAGCTGAGGGTACGACCTACCGCTTGGCGCGGCTCGACAAGGCTAGCTTCCCTGACCGAGCGCACTTTGCCAATGGTCTCGGCGCTGCGGTTAAGCATCCGTTCTATACCAATTCCAGCCATTTGCCGGTCAATTACACTGATGATTTGTTTGAGCTGATGGATTTGCAGGATAATTTGCAGACTAAATACACGGGCGGCACGGTGATTCACTTCTTCCTGGGTGAGCGCATGGATGATCCACAGACGCTGAAAAAATTGGTCAAGACGATTTGCGAAAATTACAAATTGCCGTACTTTACATTTACGCCAAGCTTCTCAATCTGTGCTAACCACGGCTATATCGTTGGCGAACATCCAGAGTGCCCAAGTTGCGGTGAAAGTACCGAGGTCTACTCGCGGGTGGTTGGTTTCTTGCGCCCAGTTTCCCAGTGGAATAATGGCAAGCAAGCTGAATTTGACATGAGGGAGCATTATGACGATGCCGCCGAACACCAGCGAGCTTGCGCCGTCGCTGTCCCAGCTTAAGGTGTCGATCGGCGGGATTCAGAAGCTGTCGCTGGTGGATTATCCAGGGCACGTGGCGGCAGCGCTGTTTCTCTCTGGCTGTAATATGCGCTGCGGCTATTGCCATAATCCGGAGCTGGTGTTACCTGAGCGGTTAGCGCCGAGCATCCCAGTCGAGGAGGCAATGATCTTCCTGAAGTCGCGCATCGGCAAGCTAGACGGCGTGGTGATTTCTGGCGGCGAGCCGACAGTCAACGAGGATTTGCCGGTGCTGTGCCGGATGATCAAGAGCCTCGGTTTTGATGTCAAGCTGGATACCAACGGTACGCACCCAGATATAGTGCGCGGTATGGTCGAGGAGGGGACGATTGACTTCATCGCCATGGATGTCAAGGGGCCGCTGGAAAAATACGTAGAGATTGCGGTGCGGCCGATTGATCTGGAGGCGATTAAAGCTAATGTGCGGCTGATGATTGACTCAGGGATTGGCCATGAATTTCGGACGACCATCGTTCGCGAGCAGCTGGAGGTAGCGGATTTTGAAAAGATTGGCGAGTTGGTTAAAGGCGCCAAGCGCTTTGCCTTGCAGCATTTTCGCACCGGCACCACCATTAGTCCGAAGTTTGCCAACTATCACACGTTCACTGACGAAGAGTTTAGGGCCGCCAAAAAAATAATGGAAAGGTATGTCGAAGAATGCGTGATTCACTAACTGTCGAAATTGTGCGCGTGCGCCAGGAAAACCCCGAGGTGACGACACTGTATTTTGCGCGGCCGTTTGACTTTATGGCGGGGCAATATATCACGGTGTTTATTGCGGGCAGCCAGGTGCGCGAAGGCAAGGCCTATAGTATTTCTTCGCGCCCGCATGAGGAATTGATGTCAATTACCGTGAAAAATGTGGGCGGCGAATTCTCCAGCTATTTGTGTTCACGCCAGGTTGGTGACACGCTACACATTAGCCGGGCATACGGCGATTTCAACCCGCAAACCGAGCGGCCATTGGTCGGCATTGCGGCGGGGTGCGGCCTGAGTCCGATTTGGAGTATTTTGGCGGATGCCAAGCAGCCGACCTTTCTCTATTTGAGTCAAAAATCGCCGGAATATATGGTGTTCTCGGAGGAGTTGGCGGCGTCAAACATTCAGGTTACCAAGTTTAGTACCCGTCAGCAGGTTGAGGAAACGGACGGCTGGCGGAACGGGCGGTTTGAGGTGGCGAACATTGTGAGCGAAGTGCCGGATGATGCGCACTTTCTGGTCTGCGGCAGCCTGCCGTTTGTGCGCGATGTTTGGCAAAAACTAACCGCCGCTGGTGTTGATGAATCACATATTTCAACGGAGACATTTTTTGAGCAATGATTGGAGAGGCGACTACAGGAGAATTATCACCAACAGGAATTGATGGTGATGATTTTGACATTTCGTCGCTGAGAGGTGAGGATTTTTCGTCTGGCATTAATGACATTGGCGGAGAGGTAAATGCTGGTACAAGTGATGCGGCAAGCAGTCTTGACCTGGTGGCAGTGGCCAGCGGTGAAGAAAGACTTGATACCGCGATGAGCGATACGAATAGTAACAATAGCTCAGAAACATTGACGCCAGTTAACCCCGAGTTGTGCGAAAAGTTTGGAACAATTGCCTGTATTGGTTGTGATTTTGCGCTATTATGCGCTGAACGTCAGGCGGCGATGGCAGCAAAGAGTAACGAAGACCAGCCCGATAAACAGCTCAGTACACTAGAGAAATTACTCCAAGAAGATAAAGCACCGGGCGAGATTGTCTGGGCACAACCAACGCCTGATGATAATATTAGAGAACAGCCGCCAGCTGCCGAAAAAGAACAGTCAATAAATGATAGTTCAAGTGTATTTGAACCTGAGTCAGAATCTAAGCCTAAGCTTGAGCCCGAGCCCGAAGAAAAACAGCCGCTAACAGACACTCAAACATCTCCTCGGTCGTCTAACAAGCAAAAAGAACCGGCTGCAGCGCTGTCTCAGACTGCAGAGTTAAAAGAACCAGAACCTTTGAACTACAAAGCCGATGAAAAGCATAGCAAAGACGAAGAACAATCGCCTGCAGCTCCTACAGCTAACGTAGTGAAAAAAACAACGAGCAGCGATGATGGCAGTACTAACCTTGAAGCCAATTCTAATTTGGCTGTTAAAGCATCAAAAGAACATTATGCACAAATCGACAGCGATAATACCAATGAGCGCATCAAGCAAGATGAATTACCGCGAGCAGCAGACCGTGCAGCGGATGACTCGTATAAGCTTGTTAGTCGGGGGGCAGTAAAAGTACGCTGCGCCGCCCAAACAGCTCAGCATTCAAACGAACATGCCGACCAGGAGGTGTCGTCAGCTGTTAATACAACTGAACAAATCTCGTCAGCCAACACTCATCAGGCGATTGAAATACCTAAGCCAGAAGATACTGGCAGCGCTGTTGTAGCAACTCGCTCTCAGAAAGAGCCAGCGATAGAAAAAGTATCAAGCACGCTAATTGATGCTAATGATACTTTAGCCGACAGCGGGACTTCTACTGCGGTCGACAGAGTAGTCAATAGGCAAGAGTCGCCAGCTCTAAAGCCAAAATCTATTAATACAGAGAATAATCTACTTAAAAAAACTACTCCCAAAAATATTACAACTAAACCTAAAAATGATTCATCAACAGATTTTGAAGTCTCAGCCGAGATGTCTTTAGAGTCTCAAAAAACTCCGTCGATAGATAAGCAAAACCCGTTGGCTGACGATAAAAAGGATAATATTAGCTCTCCTTCCGCGGTTGAATCTGTTGATTATTCCAGAAAAACTCTGCCA
>JABZJV010000045.1 GCA_015257605.1 Nanosynbacter sp.
GCATGAATGTGACGATGATCCAGGTGGCGAGCGGCTTTTGTTCGGTGGTTAATGGTGGCGTATATCACGCGCCAACGATTATTAACGGTACGATGGGTGATGGCGGCAAGTTCGCGGCTACGGCGGCGAAGACCAGCGCTCGTGCTATCAGCGAAGCTTCGTCGCAGACAGTGCGCGAAATGGTGCATCAGGCCCATTATGCGACATATAAGCCGCATGACGACTCGGAACGCTGGTTAGTCGGCGGCAAGACTGGTACTTCGCAGGTGATTGTTAACGGCAAGTACGATGATAACGAGACGATTGGTACCTATCTAGGTTTTGGCGGTGAATACGGCAAAATTCCGCGTTACGTTATCATGGTAGAGATAGCGGCAGATGGCCGCGGTATGGGCGGAGGCTCGGACGCTAAGCCTATTTTTAACGAGATATCCAACTGGATGATAAAATACTTAAAATTAGCCCCGAGAGAGTAGGGTAGGGAGTATAATGGTAATATGTCGATTGTAACTTTTGGAAACGAATTGAACTCGGTTTTTCTAATGAGCTTGATGGCGTTTCTACTGGCGATGCTGCTAACGCCAGTATATACGTATTTTGCTTACAAATATAAATTCTGGAAAACACAGCGTACGGCAGCGGTAACTGGTGAAAAACTCAAGATTTTTAACTTATTACATAAGAAGAAAATCGAGCGGCATATTCCGACCATGGCGGGAATAATTGCCGTAGTGGCGATTGTGGCGGTGACGCTGGCCTTTAATCTGGATCGAGCGCAAACTTGGCTGCCATTGGCGGCGTTAGTTGGCGGCGCGGTGATTGGTCTGATTGATGATATTTTGAATGTTTTTGGCTCTAATCGCAAGGATGCTGGCTTGCGTAGCTGGGTGAAATTTGCCATGATTATCGGCGTCGGGCTGGTGCTGGGCTGGTTTTTCTTCTGCAAGCTCGGCTACTCGTCGGTGCATATCCCATACGTTGGCGATTGGCAAATGGGCGCGTGGATTGTCGGATTGTTTGTGTTTGCGGTGGTAGCGACGGGTAACGCGGTTAATATAAGCGACGGCCTGGACGGCTTGGCGGGCGGTTTGCTGGTAATGTCGTTTTCAGCATTTGGTGTGATTGCGCTACTGCAAGGCCATTTGAAGTTAGCGGCGTTCTGCTTCACGGTGGTTGGCGCTTTGCTGAGCTATCTGTGGTTCAATATCTTTCCAGCGCGGTTCTTTATGGGCGATGTTGGCAGCTTTGCTTTTGGGACGAGCTTGGGCGTGGTGGCGATGATGACCAACACGCTGTTTTTGCTGCCGATTATCGGCATATTGTTCGTGGTCGAGGCTGGGTCGAGCTTGTTGCAGATGACCAGCAAGAAATTATTCCATCGCAAGATATTCCTGTCGGCGCCGATTCATCATCATCTGGAGGCATCAGGCTGGCCAGAGGCTAAAGTGACGATGCGTTTTTGGGTGATTGCTGGCGTGGCGGCGTTTGTGGGGATGGCGATGGCAATGACCGGGGGGCATATTGCTCCGTGATTGGCGCTCGGCACCGCGACAGGTACGTACAATTTACCGATGGCAAAATCCAGCGTAAACACCGGCCTGATTATTGGTTGGTGTTATGTGCGGCGTTGTTAATGCTAGTAGGAATGATAATTGTTTATTCGGTCGGGCCGCAGTATGCTAATTTGCAGAATAGTGCTTATGGCAGCGATTATTCTAGCACGTATTTCTTTTTCAAACAGCTTATGGGTATTAGCCTGGCAGTTAGTGGTTTTGTACTGCTAGTATTAGTACCGTTTGATTATCTCAAGAAGTATATTTTTCAGTTAATGATGATTGGAATTGGCTTATCGTTTTTGCTTTTTTTGATTGGGAATATTCTGCATATTGATGCAATAGCGCAGAATACGCTAGGCGCTTATCGCTGGTTTCACTTGGGACCAGTTAATTTTCAGCCGTCCGAGCTGCTAAAATTAGCGATGACTTTGTATATGGCGGTGTTTTTAGGTAAACGCTACCAAGAGGGTAAGATAAACGACTTGAAAGAAACAGTCTACCCAGCAGCTGCGCTGGTCGGCTTCTTGTTATTTATTGTCGTAGTGTTGCAAAAAGATATGGGCTCGGGGGTGGCGATAGCGGCGGCTGCGGCGTCGATATTTATGGTGAGTACGATAAGAATGAAAACTCTGATGCAAATTGCATTAGTGGGCGTGCTGTTTTTGGGACTCACGGCAGTAACGGCGCCGCACCGGTTGGAACGGATTACGACGTTTTTCGGAGCGAGTAAATCAGCCTCGCAAGACGATAACGATTATCATATCAAAAACGCAATGATTGCGTTGGGGACAGGCGGGTTAACTGGCCGCGGTATCGGCAAGAGTATTCAATCGACAGGCTACTTACCAGAGGCAATTAACGATTCGATTTTTGCTGTAATTGGCGAGATTTTTGGTTTTGCCGGGACGGTGTTGGTAGTAGTGTTGTTTGCAGCTTTGTTGCTGCGGGTTTTGCGAGTTGCTGAATACTCGCCAGATATGACCAGGCGATTGGTAGTGGCGGGTATTTTTGGCTGGTTATTTGCGCACTTCTTCATGAATATTGCATCAATGATTCACTTAGCGCCGTTAACAGGTATAACGCTGCCGTTCTTGAGCGCTGGCGGCAGTAGTATGCTGTTTTCGGGCGCAGCTTTGGGGATTGTTTTCCAGTTATCGCGATATACTGCACATAAACCAATAGATATAGGAGGCCAAGATGCGGATATTAGCCGTAGGCGGCGGCTCGGGGGGTCACGTTACTCCAGTCGTCGCCGTGTTGCGAGAAGTTAAAAAACAGCAGCCAGATGCAGAACTGCGGTTTTGGGTTGACCGCAAATTTAGCAAACAAGCGCGTAATGTTATGACTAGCTTTGACAACTCGGTGCGCGTAGATGTCATTGCTAGCGGCAAATTACGCCGCTATCATAATCTTAGCGTTGTGCGTCAGCTGTTACGCTTACGGACGATTGTGTGGCCAAATTTTGTTGATGCGCTGAAGGTGTGCGTGGGTTTTGTTCAGAGCTTAGTGAAGCTGATTGCCTGGCGTCCAGACGTGATATTCACGAAAGGAGGCTACGTTTGCATGCCAGTCGGCTTGGCGGCACATGTACTGCGTATTCCGCTGGTAATTCACGACTCAGACGCTCATCCAGGACTGACTAATCGCGTATTGGCACGTTGGGCTGATCGCATTGGCACTGGCGCTCCGCTAGAATATTATCCGTACCCCAAGGCGATTAGTCGTTACGTTGGCGTACCGATCCGCGAAGGATTCAAACCGTATAGCGAGCAGCAGCGCCGCGTGGTTAAGGAAAAACTAGGCTTTCCAAGTAACAGACCGTTAGTACTGGTTACTGGCGGCGGTTTGGGTGCGGAACGGTTGAATAATGCTGTGGCAGATACTATTAGCAAACTTACACAGTTCACTAGCGTAATTTTAATAACAGGTACTGGCCAATATGCCGAGATTCGGCGGCGGTTGCCGGAGGATACAGATCAAGTTAAAGTCTATGACTTTGTTAGCGATGGTATGATTGATATGCTTGGTGCGGCTGATGTTGTGGTAGCACGAGCTGGTGCGACTACAATTCTCGAGCTGGCAGCGCTGGCCAAGCCAACGATTCTGGTGCCGAACGGCTTCTTGACCGGCGGTCATCAAATTAAAAATGCTAAGGTGTATGAAGATAAAGGCGCTGTCAAAGTTATCGATGAAATGCAAATGGAAAAAACGCCGCAGCTGCTCGTCGACGAGATAAAAAACGTTATTGACGATCCCGCAGAAGCACGGCGAATGGGGCAGGCTTTTCTGTCGTTTGCGCACCCTGGTGCTGCTAAAGATATGGCTGATATGATTCTAGATGCTGCTAATAGCCGCCGAACAAACCCTGATAGCGCTGCAAAATGATATAATTAATACCACAAGCATGTTTGGTATGAGATCGAAAAAATCTAAATCACGCCGCGCCGCACAGCCTGTGCGGCGCCGTGCTGTGGTTGATGATAGCTCGCCTAGTGCGGGAACACTATTTCGGCGTAATCGTACCTTGACTGGCAGCCTCATTTCCTCGGTGCCTAGCCCTAATGAACAATCGGCTAGCTTGCAATCACCGCGCGTGCAGGCGCACAATCTAAAGCGCAAACGCCGCTCTATCCGCTTAGCGTTGATTAGCGCATTAGTGCTAATTGCTGGTTTGGGGTGGCTGCTTACTCAGATTATTGTCGAGCCGAAAGTGCAAATTGTCGGCACTAGTAACGATTTAGAAGTACAAACTGCCGCCCGCGATTATGCAGCAGCAATTCAAGATTACCTTTCTGCTAATCCACTCGAACGGTTGGCTGCAAATATCAATGCTAATAATCTTAGCCGAGCCATTCAAAGTAGATACCCAGAGGTATCTAGTGTGTCGCCGCCAGCTAAAGGTGCTCTCTGGTCGGCCGATTTTTCGGTTAATTTGCGCTCGCCAGTGGTTTATTGGCAGTCTGGTAACATGAAAGCTTATGTTGATAGCACAGGTGTAGTATTTGAACGTAATATCCTCGGCACGTCAGTTATCGCCGTCGAGGATCAAACTGGAATTCGTGCAAGCGTTGGCAATTCAGTAATTAGCGGCCGTTTCCTGCAGTTTATCGGTAAGGTTGTGGGGCATTTCAAAGAAAACAATCTTACTGTTAATAAAATGATTCTGCCAGCTAGTACTACTCGCCAGGTGCTAGTCAGTTTCGACGGGGTGGGGTACTCAATTAAAATGACAGTTGACCGCCCAGCGGCTGGCCAAGTCGAAGACGCGGTGCGTGCCATCCGCTATTTAACTAACAGAGGAGTAGCTGCGGAGTATATTGATGTGCGGGTGAGTAGGCGGGCTTTTTATAAATGAGAAAAAGGTTTTAGGTAGAGGTCTACCCCTGCACTGGTGGGCTATGTTCTACTTTTGTTCTATTAAACAGCTAAAAAGGCTAGGTGAAAAAACTATATTAAAATATTGAAAATGCAAAAAGTCAAATAAAGCAGGTGAGGCGGGAAAAGTAGTAGGGGACAATATTTTTGAAAAAATGCAAATTTATTCTCATAGCGCTGAGATTTTTTCTGTGGATAACTTAAGTCTATAAACATGTGCTAATTACTACAATTTAAATTTC
>JABZJV010000046.1 GCA_015257605.1 Nanosynbacter sp.
TATTAGCTCTCCTTCCGCGGTTGAATCTGTTGATTATTCCAGAAAAACTCTGCCAGAAACTCGATCGGTAAACGATGTACAAAATACATCAGATGGAGAGGATTCAGCCGTAAAGCTTGTCGAGAAGGAAAGTGCGCCGTCAAAAAAAGCAGTTGTTAAAAATCATAATATACATTACAGCGATAGTGCTAGTGCGTTTAATCAGACAGGGCAGGTAGAAACGGTCGCAAATACTCCTGCTGTAAAATTGCCTGCAGAAACTGCTAGTTGGGCTAGCGAAAATGAAGTCTTTGTAGTTGATCGGGAAGAAACTTTTACTAATAACCATAGAGACGAGTCTATACAGCGTGAGGCAGTATTAATAGATGGCGATAACGACTTGCCGACTTTACCGCAGAACGAACTAACGCCAAAAGTTGATACTAATCAAGGTCCAGAGCCGAAAAATACTACTGAGATAAATATTCAATTGCGTTCTGATCGGTCCTCTGAGCGATGGCCAAAATTGGATGAGATGGTAAATCCAGCCTTGCCACCGAGCGGGTCTTTAAATCATGAACTATTATCTAAACTGGATGAGACGTCAAGCGGCTTGCAAGAGCATGACGAGAGACAAACCTCTGAACTATGGCCTAAGCCGGATGAGGCGCCAAATCGATTGACTACTCAAGCGGACTTTGAATACGACAAACTAGTTCGTCAAAAAGCTCAGCAAACAAGAATTACACAACCAAACGAAAACGACACAATATACGTTGATTTGAGGAATGAGCATGCTAATAGCGAGGTAGACAGTCTGCACAGCCAACCAACTGCGGACTATACGGATCAAATAGAAATGAATAATGATAATGATAATGACTTGAATTGCCAGCTAAATGATAATAGCGGCAACCAGGCGGAAAAACTACACGAGGTTGCTTTTGCTCATCCCTTAGCGGCGTTATGGACCGATGACAGCCGGCTAAATCCAGAAAATAATAAAATCTCAAAGGGTAGCAGTACCAGTGTTACTTCGTGGCTGACAAAATTGGTTGGTGCAGTAGCAGTTTATGTGGCTTGCAGTAGGCGGGAAGGTACGCTTGGTATTTCTAATTAGACATTGTAAAAACCTTAAGTTATAATAAATATATGTCCTGTGATGGTACGCCACCAGTGAATACGCCAACTATTTTGAATTTTTAGCGCCCCTTTGGGCGCTTTTTAATTGCGAGGAGGTATAGTATGAGTAGTAATAAAAAGGTTAACCTCAAAAAAGTGATACTATCTGCAGCTATTATCCTGCTGACTTTAGCAGGAGTGTTGGTTTATGCGTTGTCTTGGCAAGGTGATACGAAAGACATTGAGGCGGTGGCGGATAGTTTTAAGCCGTTAGATGGTTGGCAACAAACCGACTCTAGAGTAGTCCCGCCAAGATTTTTATGTTTCTCAGGAGCTTGTCCAGAGGTGTCTAAATCTTGGACTATAAAGGATAAAATTACGCAAAATAGCGTTAAGAGGTTTATCGGAAATTCTTCAGATATTAATAGAAACCATAGCAGGTGCGTGGATTATGATGATAGTAAAGTTTTAGACTCGTGCGAATACGTCGGAGAGAGAGGGGATTATCAGTTTAGCATAATGATTGATTACGACAATTCAACCAATAGTACTGAAGTATATTTATTTATAAGAAGAAAGGACCAAATTTATGATTAAGCAAAAAGCATTAATTTATGTGGTATCTTTAGTAACTATAATTGCTAGTGTGTTCGTCTTTGATGCTAGAGTTATGGCGAAGAAGGTCGATGATAAATGTACACTAGTTACAGCTATATTCGCTCGTGGTTCTGGGCAAGGATTTAATGCTAAAGAATCTTTAACTTTCCGTACACAGCTAGAAAGTAGAGTAGATAAAAAACAGTTAAACTTCTACGAACTTGGTAGCGAAAGCTATGGCGGCAATCAATATCCAGCGGTTGACGTCAGTAATGTCTGGAATGGCAATGCTATTGGCGCCAAGATTAGTGGTGGTATGGGAAACACTTACGGTAAAAGCGTGAAAGAAGGCGTTGCAGAATTGCGTACTTATCTAGATATTCGCCATCGAAAATGTCCTAACGAATTTTTCATTCTAGGTGGTGTTTCACAGGGTGCGCAGGTAGTTGGCCAAGCATTGCCAAGTATCTCGTCTGGCGTTAAGAATAAAATAGTCTTTAATATGTTATTCGGTGATCCTAAATTATATTTGCCAGAGGGCGAAGGGATATTTCCGCCAGCTTGTCGTAACGAGAAATTATCAGCTTATCGGCGCGAAATTGCTAATTGCCATGTTGACAACGGCGCACTTGGTGCCCGAAAACCGTTTTTGCCGAGCGAAGATAAATCAAAAACTGGGTTATGGTGTCTAGCTAACGATTACGTTTGTGGTAGTTCAAAATTTGTGTGGGACGTCGAGGGTCATGGTAAATATGCTAACAACAACGGACCGATTGACGACGGTGCTCGCGAAGCGGCTAATAGGCTAAAAAATGCCGCCAAACTTGCTTCTCAAAACGACCCAGGAATTAACGATAAACCGCTAAATAACAATATGGGAACGACTGGGACTGACGTGGTATTTGTTTTGGACACCACTGGGTCTATGATGTCTTATATTGATCAGATGAAAACGTTTATTAGAAATTATATTTCGAAAATTAAAGAAATAAATGGACGAGTTGGATTAGTTGTTTATCGCGATGCAGGCGACGAATACACTGCTAAAAAATTATCTGATTTGCAGACAGATACCGCAGACTTGCTTAATAAACTAGAAAGCGTATCCGCTGATGGTGGCGGCGATGGTCCAGAGGCAGCTCTGCATGCTAGTATGGTGGCTATGAATGAAATGAAGTGGCAAAAAGGCGCGACAAAAGCGATCATTTTGTTGACTGATGCCGGCTATCACGAGCCGGATAAGGTTGATGGTTCGACGCTGGCGGCTGTGGCTAAGCGTTCGTTAGAGATAGATCCAGTCAATATTTATCCTGTTGTAGGAGACTACTTAAAAAACTCGTATACAGATATAGCTAAGCAAACTTCTGGACAGGTAATTGCTAGCGGCGACGAGAATGACATTGTTGCTGCGCTAGATAAAGCCTTAACTAAAATTAAGAATCGGCCGAATGCCAAACTGAAAATTGGCGAATATTATGCGGAGGTTGGGCAGAAGATTACCTTTGATGCCAGTGATTCGTACGTCGTTGATGGTAGTATCACAAAGTACGAGTGGGATTTTGATGGTGATGGTAAGATTGATCAAACGACAACAAGCCCAGTCACCAACCATGTCTATAATGAAAAATTTGATGGCGTCATGCAAGTGCGAATGAGTGCCAGTAACGACACAGTGTCAAACATATCGGCACCTGTTAAAGTTGGTATAAAACCTAATTTGCCTGTTGGCCCTGGAGCACCTCAGGTTTCGGCAAAAATTATTGAGCGAAATGGTAATAAGGCGACAATTCGGCTAAATTGGCAGCCAGTTGATGAGCTGTCTTCGCGCTGGTTAGTTAGCCTAGATGATACTAACCTTGGTTACACGGTTGGCGAACAACGGCAGCTTGATATTACCGATGTAGACATATCGACGAGCAGAAAAGTCACGGTGACAGGCGTCAAAGCTGACGGTTACGCTGGCAAGTCTGCGACCATACAAGTTGATAACGAGACACCTGCGCCTAACCCTGAAGAGCCAACCTCTCGGCCATGTCCTTATAAAATTAGAGTAGGTTTATTTATGATAGCCTGCCGTTACCAAAAGGTAACGTTTGGCGGCTGGTCATTTTATTGGATGGTTTGGTATATTGTTAGAAGTTAAGTGTGTGTAGAGCAATAATAATTTCATTAGCATAGTATAATTTTATATATGAAGCTGTCTGACCGCCATCCCAACGACCGTCCCCGCGAGAAATTAGCGCGTTACGGTACGGCGCGGCTGAGTGACTTGGAGCTGTTGATGGCGATTATTGGCAGCGGTAATAAACAGGCGGATGTCGGTAAAATTGCACGCGAAGTGCTGAAAATTTTGCGTCAAAAAGGCGGTGATGTTTCGTATGATGATTTACGCAGCGTGGTTGGCTTGGGCGAAGCGAAAATCCCGGTGATTCTGGCGAGTTTGGAACTGGCGCGGCGGTACTTGCTGGATGGCGACCAACCAATCATCGACAGCCCAGAAAAGGCCGTCGAGCTGCTAACCGACATTCGCGACAAAAAGCAGGAATATTTTGTCTGCCTGACGCTGGATGGCGCGAATCGTTTGATCGCCAAGCGGGTGGTGACCATCGGTACGCTAACTGCCAGCCTGGTACATCCGCGCGAGGTCTTCGCCGACGCCATCGCCGACCGTGCCGCCAGTATAATCGTGGCGCATAATCATCCGAGCGGGAGTATGAGACCAAGCCAGGCCGACATAGAAACGACCAATCGGCTCAAACGTGCCGGCGAGCTACTTGGCATACCTCTTATGTCTCATTTATTAATCACCAAGCAATCCTTCCGAACCATCGATTAGAAAAATGTTATAATAACTCTGATGATTAACTCTGATTATCAGGCAAAGTATATTGCCCATGAGCTTGAGCGCGTCTATGCTAACGATGACGTTGCTAAGTTGTCGGGCTTGATGTTCGATGCTCAGATTATCCCGACACCGCACCAAATTGACGCGGCGCTGTTTGCATTAAACTCACCAACGGCTCGCGGTATTATCTTGGCGGATGAAGTCGGCCTCGGTAAAACCATTGAGGCGGGGATCGTTATTATGCAATACTACTCGGAACGCAAACGAAAGATCCTGATTATTACGCCATCAAGTTTGCGTCAGCAGTGGGCGCAGGAACTGCAGGAAAAGTTTAATTTACCGGCAACCGTTGTCGACGCTAAATGGATTAAGTCAAAAGGGACCATCAAGAAAGACGGTATTTATATCTGTTCTTACGAATTTGCAAATCGCCATTCAGAAAAGCTATCGAATGGTTGGGATTTATTGGTTCTTGATGAGGC
>JABZJV010000047.1 GCA_015257605.1 Nanosynbacter sp.
CTGTTTACAACACTTTCAAAAACCTGCCGTTAGTTTTCATTAAAAACGTTCCAGGAAAATTATTTTGGTATATTGGCCTGCGCTTTTTTTTGGCATATTGGCTAATTTTCGCCAGCTCCGTCCGCCATAGCAACGGCTGGCCAGCTTTCAAAGGTATATTAGCCTCAATAATTCGTAAGCCCACTGCCTACCATAAACGCTGGTCTATTCAAAAAAACCGCAAAGTCTCTGTCGACTACATCCGCAGCATTATCCACGAAGGGCCGCTACCCAATCAAACTGGACTGTTGAAATTTCGTAAGTTTTTTACTGGGAAATAAACTTTTTGCATGTGAATATGGATTTGCGTAAAATATAAGTATGCTGCCTTATCAAACTGGTTTTTTTGACTATTCCTTGCCTGAAGACTTGCATACCGAATATAAAACATGCAACGAAGGTAAAATACCTAATGACCTATGGAAAACTATATCAGCTTTCGCTAATGCCGATGGCGGAAAAGTGTCTCTAGGTGTTACGCCAGACAATAAACCTATCGGATTAACTACAGAACAGTTAGATAGAGTTCAACGCGATTTATTATCATTGTGTCAAAATTCCTTCAATTACCCGATTGTACCCGAGATTCAACTGGTCGGAGATGTTGTTACAGCATACATATCGCCCGCTCCATCCCAGGTACGCCCGATTTACTCAAAGTCTAGAGGCGCCTCTAAAGGAGCTTATATAAGGATAGGTTCTTCAAATGTCGAGATAACCGACGAAATACGCAACCAGTTCGCCATGGCCGCACGAGGCGGAGCAGAATTAATCGAATTTTCCGGATTACACTACGAAAACTGCTTTGATATGGTAGTCGTCAATGAATATCTGTCAGCTATAAGCCAGTCTCGCGGCAATATATATCAAGATTTATCAACCGCTGATATCTTGATAAAACTACGCGCTATCAATCATTCAGGCAATCCCACTCTTTTTGGTTTACTAGCATTTAGCAAAAATAACATCCTACAAGAAAACACAGCTCCAACCGTCAATATAGCAATCACTCAATATGCAACAGACAGCAAAGTAAATATATCTGATCCAAATGAAACTTTTATTGATGATAGAGAATTCAATGGGAATGTGATAAGTCAATTTAAATCGGCCGCAAATCATCTTCGTTCCAAACTGCCGATACGTGGATTAATCGACCCTCAAGGTCTTCGACAAGAATATTTATCTATACCAGAAATCGCTATCCGAGAAGCTTTAGCAAACGCAATAGCTCATCGCGACTACAGCACATACTCTTCTCGTATTCAAATTGACATATACGCCGACAGGATAGAAATCATAAATCCCGGCCGAAGTTTAGTGCCAATTGAAAGAATTGACGAAACGCCATCAGTATCGCGTAATCCTACACTCATGAGTTTTCTTAAAGATTTTCATATAACAGAACAACGAGCTCGCGGCATTAAAACTATTCGAGACTCTCTGAATAGCGCTGGACTAAAGGAGCCTTTATTTGAAAATCTACCATCCTCTTTTAGAATAACTATTTACAACTCAACATTTATGGACAGTGAAGATCACCTGTGGTTACAACGATTTAAAAAGCATAATCTGAACGAAAGACAATTAACTGCTTTAACTTATCTGAAAAATAGTCACAACAGTATAACAAACCACACATATAGAGAAATTAACAATATGAATAGCGTTGGAGACGATCGGCGCGCTCGTCATGAGCTAGAGCGATTAGTAAAATTCGGCTTGATTTTTCCTCAAGGAGAAACTAGACACCGTAGATACAATTTAAATACTAACAATCTATAACTATGTACTGCTATCGACATTCTATCGACATTTTCCAAAAAGTAGTTACCTCTGTTAAATCCGCTCTATCGACATTCTATCGACATTCTATCGACATTTTCGATGTGAAAAACTCAACAACTATCCTTACTGTCATCTCATATCATATTTTTATAAAGATCATATTACACGAGAGGGGCTTGCTATGCGCCTACTAGAATATGAAGCCAAAAACCTATTGTCAGCGTGTGGAGTGCCGATACCGCGCGGCAAAGTTTTCGCTATTAATGAATTACAAGCTATCGCTGCGCCAATCGTTCTGAAATCGCAGGTTCCTATCGGCGGGCGCGGCAAACTTGGCGGCGTGCAAATAGTCCGTCGGCAGTCAGCTATAGAATCTGTTGCCCGAAAAATGTTCAATCTTAAAATCAAGGGATTTTTGCCGTCAAAATTGCTAGCCGAAGAAGTCCTTGGTATCAGCCGCGAATTTTATTTTTCATTAAATATTAATCGCCAAACCGCCGCCATTGAACTGCTTGCCCACGCTGGTGGTGGCATCGAAATTGAGAGTCAAGATACTGCAGCCTTTTTTCGGCGCGATATTGCCAACGAAAAATTCGAATCTTTAGCTGACGAACTTGCTGATTATCTCGATATTACTGACAAAGCGTTCTTGCTGCAGGATATTATTGAAAATGCTTATCGTTGTTTTATTGACAATGATTGCTTGTTACTAGAGATTAACCCGCTAGTACTCACCTCTGACGGTAAGTTAATCGCTGGCGATGCTAAAATTACCGTTGACGACGCAGCTGCTTTTCGCCACTTGGATTGGCAATTCGAAGACAACTCTACCGAACACAATTTCGTCATACTTAATCGTGACGGCGTGGTTGCTACAATCGCCAATGGCGCCGGGCTCGCCATGGCAACGGTCGATGCAGTCACAGCAAGCGGTTTGACACCAGCTAATTTCCTCGACATCGGCGGTACAGCTACCTCCGATAAAATCCTCGACTGCTTCCGTCAAATCACTACTCTCGATAATATCAACGTGATTATCATTAATATTTTTGGCGGCATTGTCCGCTGCGATGAGGTGGCCCGAGCCATTATCGATGCCCAGCGGCAAATTCCCAACCTACCAAAACTCACCATTCGCCTATCTGGCAACCGCGAATCCGAAGCCCGCCAACTGCTAGCACAATACAATCTACCGCTATTCGACGGTTTAGAAGCAATCCTGGAGGACATTTCATGACACCGCAGCTTTTCACCGGCAAAAACATTATAATTCAAGGAATTACCGGTAAAAACGGCCGGTTTCATGCGCGAAACATGCTTGATTACAAGACGCATATCGTCGCTGGCACCTCGCCTAATCAAGCTATTTCCGAAGTTCACGGCGTACCTGTTTTTCGAACAATTGACGATATCAAAAAAAGTTTCGCCATTGATATTTCCGTAATTTTTGTGCCAGCGCCGTACGCCAAAGCCGCTATTTTAGAGGCTATTCAGGCGCAAATCCCGCTTATCATCTGCATCACCGAGGGCGTACCAGTGCACGATATGCTAGAGATTAAGCAAAAATTGCGCCGCAGCCATTCAGTCTTGATCGGTCCGAACTGCCCTGGCGTATTATTACCAGGCAGGCAGCTGCTGGGTATCATTCCAGCGTCACTGGCAACACCTGGCGACACGGCGATTGTCAGCCGCAGCGGCACGCTTACTTACGAAGCTATGTCGCTACTAACGCAGGCTGGTTTCGGGCAGCGATACATCATCGGTATCGGCGGCGATATGATTAGCGGCAGCAGCTTTGTCGATTGTTTACAGTTATTTCAAAACGACCCTAACATTAAACGTATAGTAATGATCGGCGAAATCGGCGGCATTAGCGAAATTGCGGCAGCTGATTATATTAAGCAATCTATTAGTAAGCCAGTTTACGCTTACATCGCTGGACATAGCGCTCCTAGCGGTGTCCAGATGGGACACGCTGGCGCTATCCTCGGTACTAATGCGCTTGAGTCAGCAGCTGCTAAAACGGCTTATTTACAGCAAGCTGGCGCTATCACCGCCAACTCAATTAGCCAGCTTATTCAAAAAATAAAGTGATATAATTAGCCTATGAAGACAATTACCGTTCTAATACCAGCCTACAACGAAGAAGCGGTGTTGCCGCAGTTATTCGCACGTCTAAAAGATTTGCAAAAAACGATCAAAAAATACCGCCTAGAACTGCTATTTATCAACGATGGTAGTAGTGATGACACCTTGACTATGATTCAAAGAGAAGCCAAAAAGAATTCTTCAATTGCTTATGTTAATCTATCGCGCAATTTTGGCAAAGAAGCTGGCATGCTAGCTGGCTTTGATTACGCCAAAGGCGATGCAGTAGTAATTATCGACGCTGATTTACAAGATCCGCCCGAGCTAATCCCGCAAATGATTGAGCTCTGGGAACAAGGCTACGATGATGTTTACGCGCGGCGCCGTAGCCGCCAGGGTGAAACTTGGCTCAAGAAAAAAACCAGCGAGTGGTACTACCGTATTTTGCAAAAGTCGACGCGGATTCCAATTCAGCGCGATACTGGCGATTTTCGCTTGCTTGATCGGCGCTGTGTTGAAGCTCTCAAGCTGCTGCGCGAATCGCAGCGCAACACCAAGGCTCTTTTCAGCTGGATCGGCTTCAATAAAAAGGAATTACTTTACGATCGCGACCCGCGCGCTGCCGGCGATACCAAGTGGAACTACAGTAGACTGGTTAATCTCGCTATTGACGGTATCACCAGTTTCACCACGGCGCCGCTGCGAATGTCATCGGTTTTGGGGATGATTATATCATGCGGTGCATTTTTGTATATTCTTTATCTGCTAATTCGACCTCTATTCGGCGTACCTACTGGCGCTGGCTATTCATCGCTAATGGCAGTAATCTTGTTTCTCGGCGGCATCCAGCTGATTAGCCTAGGCATTATCGGCGAGTACGTTGCTCGAATTTTTAGCGAGTCCAAGAACCGGCCTGGCTACTTTGTCGAGGAATATCACGAGGCTAAGCGTGAAAAATAAGGCGCAAATTGGCCGTTTCGCTATCGTCGGCACAATAAATACGATAATTGATTTTGGGTTATTATTTTCACTGACCTTTCTAGGACTACCGAAACTAGC
>JABZJV010000048.1 GCA_015257605.1 Nanosynbacter sp.
GATTTTAATACTTTTCGTAAAAAGTTCTTCATTATCGGTGCGGCTGTTATTTTGTTGATCGCCGGTTTGGTGTGGGCGTTTGTGTTTGCGCCGCGAGCACAGATTGTCATTTCTGCGCAAACTAGTAGCGTGGCTGTTAACACTCATATCAAATCAAGCGCTGCTGTTAACACTAGCTTGCAAGATGGTACTGTCAAGCTGACGACCAAAACTAGAGAAAAAGCGATTTCTAAAACATTTACAGCTACCGGCAAGAAGGATGTCGGCGAAAAAGCGACTGGTATAGTAAGCTTTTCGACGCGCGATATTGACAATCTTGGTACAGAAATCCCAGCAGGAACAACTTTGACGACAGATTCTGGCGCCGAGTATGTGACCAGTGAAGGCGTTAAGATATCGCTTAGTAATTATCGTAATGCCAAGGTGAAAATTACTGCCGCACGCAGCGGCGCCAGCTATAATGGCGCTAGCGGTACAGTTAAGGGGGCGCCTAGCGGTATTTCAGCAAGTATTAGCGGCTCGACGACGGGAGGTACTGACAAAACTATTACCGTCGTTCAACAAAGCGATATCAATAAAGCAATGCGCGAACTCGTCACCGAGGACGATAAGAACCAAAACAAAGCTGCTTTGCAAACTGAGTTTGGCAAGGATTACACAATTATCAATGAGTCATTCGCGGCGAATATCGCTGGCATTAATAAGCCTGCTGTTGATAGCGAGGCTAACGACGGCCAAGCGGCAATTACTGGTACAATGAAGTTCTCGCTTTCTGGTATTGCTCGCAGCGAGTTTGATACGTTTCTCAAAGCTTACTGCCAGCAGCGCATTGATGGCAAGTCAAACCAGAAAATTTATGATACCGGCAGTAAAACAGTTTCTCTGACTAACATAGCTATTTCGGGCGATACGATTAATGCGACAGTCTCGGCGAACGGTAAAGTTGGTCCGAAAATCGACGAAGACGCCATCAAGGAATACGTCAAAGGCCAGTCGGTCGGCGAGGTTCAAGAGCGCGTCAAGACAGTTGAAGGCATAAAATCAGTAGATGTGAACCTTTCGCCATTTTGGGTTTATAGAGTTCCAGATGACACCAAGAAGATAAGCGTAAAGTTTCAGATAGATGGCTAAGCAGTATTTGGCGCTTGACGTCGGCGAGCGGCGAATTGGCGTGGCATCGGCAAGCAGCGATGTTAAGATTGCCGTACCAGGCGACTGGATTGATGTCGACGGCAAGGAACTCGATATTATCCGCGAGATGCTGATTGACGAATCAATAGATGTTTTGGTAGTGGGTTATCCGCGCAATCAACGAGGCGAGCCGACTGCGCAGACTCGGTATGTCGAAGATTTCGTTGATAGTCTTGGCCAAATTGAATCTGACGTTGTATTCCAGGACGAATCGTTGACGAGCGTCAAAGCAGAGAATATCTTAGCATCGCAAAAACGTTCGTATAGTAAGGGTGAGATTGATTCTATGGCAGCTAGTATTATTTTACAAGATTATCTGGAGGCGCAATAATGGATGGTTTTAAACGGCAGAATGGCCAACAATTTAATTCTCGGCCGAATAATAATCGGCAAGTACCGCCGCTTGGTGCAGTTCCGCGTCCTGCACCTCGTGCTATTGACCCAAATCAGCCAATGGAACAAAAGGCTAATATTTCGCTTAACTCCGACCATGACGCTGCGAGCCAGAAAGTGTCAAAGAAGAAGCGTCGTCTTCGGCGCTGGATGATTATTCTGATAACAGTCATGGTGTTTTTGACAGTGGTTTTTGCGGCACTGTTTAAGTGGTACGAGATGCAGCTAAAACCAGTCTCAAGCGATAGCAATAAGGTGTCGGTTACTGTTGAAGATGGCTCCTCGGTTTCAACAGTTGCCAATACGCTGGCCAGCAAAAATCTTATTCGCAACCGATTAGCTTTTGAGGTTTATGTGCGCCTTAATAATAAAAATAGCATCAAAGCTGGCACCTGTATGATTGCCCCGTCTGAGTCGGTCGCTGATATTGTTAACCGTATGAATAATGGCTGTCATGACTTCAAAACCATTACTTTTTATCCTGGCGGTACGTTAGAGAGTTCTAAGTATAAGGCTTCGCAGTCGTCTGATGGTGTTGATAAAACGAGCGTCCGTTACATCTTGCGCCAAGCAGGCTACTCTGATGATGAGATCTCAAATGCTTTCAAAGCGAAATACGATAGTCCTCTGTTTGCTGATCGTCCAAGCGGGTCGTCTTTGGAGGGCTACGTTTTTGGGGAGACATATCAATTTACGGGCGATGCCACAGCTAAAGATGTTTTACAGACAGTGTTTGATCACATGTACAAGGTTGTGCAGAAAAATGACTTAGTTAATAAGTTTAAGGCGCAAGGTTTGACACTTTATCAGGGGTTAACTATGGCTTCGATTGTTGAGCGGGAATTGGGCTGCGAAGATAAGCCGACCGTCGAGCGCAAAAATCGCTGTTATCAATACCAGCGGGGTATTGCGCAGGTGTTTATAGCTCGCTACAAGAAAAACATGCAGCTTGGTTCTGATGTAACCTTTATCTATGCTGCAGACAAAGCTGGTGTTAAGCCTAAGGTGGATATTGATTCTCCGTATAATACTCGCAAGCATACTGGTTTGCCGCCGACGCCAATTGCGACACCTGGCGAATTATCGCTTAAAGCGGTCGCTGATCCGGCGCCTGGCGATAACTTGTTCTTCATAGCTGGCGATGACGGTTTAATATATTTTGCCAAAACTGATGAGGAACATAAAAACAATATTGACAAATACTGTCAGAAGTTGTGTAGTATCGTATAAAGTATTGACATTAGCGCTAGTGATTTGCTATAATATAGAGTATACACGAGGACTTGCAGGAACAATTATGAATTATTGCCAGCTCTATCGTGCTTATAATATGATTTTCTAGGAGAACCATTATTAGTACGCAACCAAATCGAGTTAAAACTAATTTTGTACCGAGCGCAAAGGCTCATTCTAGCAAAACTAAAAGGCGCGGTGGTGTTTCTTGGACTTCCGTAGTATCGTATGTCGGCGTTTTTCTATTCATAGCAACGCTAATTGCTATCGGACAACGTCCAGTCGGCGTTCAGGAAGGTAGTAATAATACGCCGCTGGCTAATGCCTCTACCTCAAGCACTAAAAATACTGTAGCAGCTGCAACTTCCGCTAGTACGGTAGACCCGGTTGTCGCTACGAACATAGCTTCGTCGCTAGCAGACACTACCAGCATGCCAGTTAGCGCTAACGTGGCGACACTTTCTCAGACGCTGACTATTGAAACGGTAATGTCACAGACCTCCAGTAATGCGATTAGTAAGCCGCAGATTGTCCAGCCGACAGCTAATTCGCGGGCGGCTACTACTTATACCACCAAGGCTGGCGATACAGTCGATGCAGTAGCCAGCAAATATGGACTCAAGAAAGAGACTATAGCTTGGGCCAATAATCTATCGTCTGATGCGCTGGAGCCAAATACTACTTTAACAATTCTGCCAGTTGATGGTGTTCAGCATACCGTTAAGGCGGGTGACTCTGTTGATAGTATCGTTGCCAAGTATGGCGGTAATAAGGCTGATGTGGTGTCGTATAATGACCTAGAGCTCACTGGTTCGCTAACTGAAGGTAGGAACATTATTGTTCCTGGCGGTGCTTTGCCAGAAAATGAACGTCCAGGATATGTGGCTCCTCGTGCTGCGGCTAGTAATCGGCGCAGCGCTTATGGGTATGGGTCGGGCCTGGGCGGTTACGGAAGCAATTACAATGGGGTTATCTCTGCCGGTAACAAATATGCATGGGGGAACTGTACTTGGTACGCTTACGAGCGCCGAATGCAGCTAGGACGCCCAGTCGGTAGTTTCTGGGGTAATGCTAGTACTTGGGCTTATGCGGCAGCAGCGGCTGGATTGGCAGTTAATGGTACGCCAGCGCCTGGCGCAATAATGCAAAACGGCGGCGGATATGGCCATGTGGCGATTGTCGAGAGCGTTAATCCGGGCGTATCAATCACAATTAGCGAGATGAACGGTTATCGCTTTGGCGGCGGTTTCAACCGCGTCGGTCATGGCCAGATTTCCTGGGGCGAGGCCACTAGCGGTTACTATAGATATATTCACTAAGTATTTTACAAAACTAATTAACACCTCTGTCAAATCAGGGGTGTTTTTGGTATAATGTGTCTGTATGTTTGTTGATACAGCTAAAGTTTCAGTCCAGGCGGGTCGCGGCGGCGATGGCGCGGTCAGTTTTCGCCACGAGATTTACGTTGATAAAGGCGGTCCGGATGGCGGCGATGGTGGCCGCGGCGGTAATGTTGTGTTTTTGGCGACGGAACAGCTTAACACGTTATTAAAATTTCGTTACAAACCCGAGCTAAAGGCCGAAGATGGTGTCTCGGGCGCCAAGAAAAAAATGGCAGGCCGCGCTGGCAAGGATTTAGTTATTAAAGTGCCAGTTGGTACCATAGTCAAGCGTGATGGTAAAATCATCGCCGATTTATCTAAACCAAACCAAAAAACTATTATTGCCAAGGGTGGCGATGGCGGCTTTGGCAACGCTCACTTTAAATCTAGTGTTCGTCAAACACCGCGCATGGCAGAAGTGGGCGAGCTCGGCGAATCGTTCGAGGCAGAATTAGAACTGAAATTATTGGCTGATGTCGGTTTGGTGGGTTTTCCTAATGCTGGTAAGTCAACCTTTTTAAGTGTGGTATCAAATGCTCGCCCTGAAATTGCAGATTATGAATTTACTACGTTGACGCCGAATCTCGGTGTAGCTGATGTCGATGACAGTTCGCTTTTAATTGCTGATATTCCAGGGCTGATTGAAGGGGCTAGTGATGGTAAAGGATTAGGGGATGCCTTTTTGCGGCATATTGAGAGGACTGCTGTACTGCTCCATCTGGTGGACGCTTATAG
>JABZJV010000049.1 GCA_015257605.1 Nanosynbacter sp.
AGTGAAATCACCGTCAAAATCGCGATGATGACGATCACGATCAAGAGCTCGACAAGGGTGAAACCTCGGTTTTTAAGTTGTTTTGTTGTCACAGTAATGTGCCCCCTATTTATTATGTTAGTTAATTGTAATTTGATAATACTACACCGATAACGAAAGCGCAAGTGGTTTTTTAATAGATGTAGCGATTCTGCGTCGGGCGCAAGAATAATGATTCGGTTGGTGCGCGAGCATCAATATGGGTACCGTCACCAATCTGCCCGGCGTCATTCAGACCCCAGCAATACGAGTGTCCGTTTTCTACCACCGCGCATCCACGGTTAGCGCCAGCAGCCAGATCAATTATCCGCTGCCCTGCCGGAATTCCGCCTGGGCCAACCAATATCTCTATCGGTTTTACCGATCGGTTGTTGGGAAGCGCGCCAGGAGCAAGGTTCGCCCCTAAATGACCATAAGCATTAGTCCCCCAGCAGAACACTCTACCGCTATTCATCAGCATGCATGAATGCCAAATGCCCACTTCAACCTTCTTCACTTTATCTGACGGCGACAAGCCTGCTGGCCGATCAACCTTGACTGGAGTAGCCTTTTTAGCAATATAGCCGATATGCGCCATACCTAATTGCCCAGCGCGACCATTACCCCAGCAGTATGCCTCGCCGTTAGCAGCAGCACATACGTGAGTAAATCTGTCTGGCTCGCCGCTTTGAGCCAAATATCCATCCTGTGATATATTCGTTACATTGGTCAAACCAGAAACTCTCATAGGACTATAGACTGGCTGAGTGGCAGGGCTAGCAGATGTATTATTGCCAATCTGACCAACATTATTCTGACCCCAGCAATAAGCAAAGCCATTGGCGATAGCGCACATATTCATCGACCGCGTACCACTGGTCGCTAGCGCAGTTGCCGTATAATTACTCGGCAGACCGCCAGAAACACCTGCTCTAACTAAAGTCGGCCATGGGCGCACCTTTGTATTGTCACCAGTACCAGTCACGCCGTGATAACCCTCGCCCCAGCAATATATCTTGCCGCCAGCGATAGCACACGAAGTATTATATGAACCGCCGATACTAGTTACTGTTTTACCAGCCAGCGCCCCCTTAACCTCAATAGGAACATTTGAATGTTCTTCTGGGCCGGATCGTCCATTACCAAGCTGACCAGTACCGTTATAACCCCAGCAATAAACTTTACCTTCAGCTAGAGCGCAGCTATGATACTGGGCGGTAAATAAATTATCGATTCTCTTGCCGTAGAGAACTCCTGTTTGCTTGACTACTTTAACGGGTATATCGGAGTCAACGCTAAGCGCAGCTTGCGCTGGCTTACTAGGATTACCGCCAACTGACCTACCATTACCCAACTGTCCGTAGCGGTTTCTGCCCCAGCACCAAATACTATTAGACAAAATACCGCACGTTCGATATGTACCGCTAGAAGACTTCGTCGCAATCAGACCGGGACGAGTGATAAGTTTTTTGACCGAAACAGTGTATTCTCGCAAAACCATACCGCCAGAGTCCACAAGCTGTGTTTTGCCAATAGCCGAGACATCCGAATGATGATCATCATGAAAATTAAGGTCGCCAACGGTGAAAATTGTACGGATTGAACCTTCACTCATAACGTATTTATTGGTCGGAATCTTGCCGTCTTGACCTTTGCAGTCGCTGCTTGGCGTTAGATACAAGCCAGCAGCTCCAGCAACATGGCCCCATGTTTGTTTCCAGTTGTTCATATCTAGACACGCATTAGCTGCCGCCGTCCCCGATTCGCCAGCTTCTTGAGCCAGCTTATAATAATACTCCTCGCGAGAATAAATATACGAACGCGTAGTAACGCGGTATGCAGCCGCTAGCACCGCCAATATAAATGTTGTCATTATAATCATTACTGCTAGAGAATAGCCTTTATCAAAGCGAATCATTCTTCATTTCCTTTCCGAACAGTTAATGACTGAGATATTTTAGACACTCCCCCCACAGGAGGACTAATTGTTATATCAATTTTAACCTTGTTAGCATTTTCAAACATATGGTCGGAGCTGTGAGCAGCATCGTACTGGTTGGCTATTGGCGTATCATCCTTAAAATATTGAACATCAAATGCCGAAACGTTGCGAGCAATTGTTTCGTCGCGATAAAGCGATCGCCCTGGCGTTGCACCGCCAGTAAATTCAGATGATTGCGGAGGTATGGATTGTACTGCGATCTTGCGCCAAAATTCGTTATTTTCATCGCCGGTACCACATATAGCAGAAGCATTAACACCAAGAGCTTTATATCTTTCGCTTTTTATATCATCAAATATAACCCTTCGATACAATGTATTGTCCCGCATGAAGTAGACCACCATCTGTCTGTATTTTGGCTGGAGACGTCTTTCTGTACTGCAATTAAACCTTTTTGTTGCAGCATAAACTACCTCGCGAGAGCCTGCCCCGCGCCGCAAATTAGTCGCATATTGTATCAGAAGTAAGGCCCGCCTATTACCACCTCCGCCAAAATATTTCCAAGTTTGCAGAGTAGGCGCAGGAGTACTCACCGCGCCATATCCATACCGATCGATCATATTCATATCACCCCTTCTAGAAGTAGAGGCAATCTCGACTGAAGCCAAAACATCCATTTCGATAGCGTCCATCGCCACGTGCATGTCACGCGTCATTGAAGCAAGCGCATCTGCTGCTATAGCCTGGCGGTAAGATGCTGATATAATACCGCCAAATATTACAACCACTATAAACATAACAGCCGTCGTTACTATTAGCTCCACGATAGTGAATCCAGATTGATTAGAATGCCGCATATGCAACATGGGTTACCCTCTTACCATTACCATATGTTACTACAGACTCAACACGAATCGGCATACCCAAACTGTTGACAGTGTCGCCGCAACCATACGGCGCCGATGCTACAACTTTTTGCTTGGTGGTTCCGGGCAGCTCGCTAATATGACCTTCTGAATCAAGCAATACCTGCTGCACAGCGCCTGGCAGCGGATCGGTACACAAAAACCACGTTGGCGGAGATCCGTTAACATACTTACGCATATTATCGTACGCTAAATAACTAGCCTTTTGATCCTGGCGGTTGATAATCGAGAGTATACTAACCTGGGTATGCATCGTTAATATACCAAGCGATATTATCGAAATAAATAACAGTGTAACTACCACCTCAACGATTGTAAAACCTTCATCCGTTCTCATCTTGACCATATGCTATTCACCTGATAAAGCGCATTATCTGATTCGCTATAGTAATATATTCTGAAACCGACGCAAACATCCTTGCCCGAAGCGCCGTAAACTTTATCGCAGTCGGATCTCTCTCTGTCTTGAGCACAATACCTGTAGAGCATTTTCTGCTCATCTGTCCAGCCCCAGCTAGCTGGTATCGGACCCGCCGCCGGGCAGCCCTTGACTAGCCTATTACCAGAACGGGAGGGATCTTGCACAACTGTAGTGTCACTAAAATATTTGCCTATATCAGCTAACAGCGCGTTGCCAGTTGGATATTCATGCCCCCTGGAAGTGGTGTTGTATTTATAATAACGTTCAAGATCTAGAGCCATGGCTTCAGCGCGAGCTCTACGGGTTGCATCGCGACCTTTCGCCGTCAAGCCATTGAGCGTAGTCATAGCAATTATCAGCAGCACGCCGATGACGGTAACTGCAATAACCACTTCAACTATAGTAAACCCGCCCTCTTTACGATTCATGACTTAATTGTAGCGCACAATTTATAAAATGGCTATGCTTTTTCTGAGTTTTTGCCAGGTATCTCTAACGGCTCTTGCTCAATGGTGATACCAAATTTTTGGTAAACGGTGTCAATAATTTTTTGGCGAGCTTGCGCTAGATCTTCATAGCTCTGTGCCGACTCATTGATAAGGACTAGCGCGTTTTTGTCGTGGACGCGCATACCATAATGAAGCGTACCTTTGAGCCCGCATTGATCAATTAGCCAGCCAGTTGGAATTTTGTATGTACCATGCGACATATCATAATGCGGAACATCAGGATACTTCTGCTGCAATTTAGATAATTTATCAGCCGAAACAATAGCGTTCTTGAAGAACGAACCAGTGTTTGGGCGGACTTTCGGGTCGGGCAACTTATCAAAGCGAATCTTCATCACAACTTCGCGTAATGTTTGCGGTGAATAATCGTGAATATCATGCTCGTCTAAATAACGCTGAATCGCTACATAAAACGGCGGTTGAGATTGATGTCGCGACAAGTTAAACGTTACTGATGTTATAATATAACGCCCCGCCCAACGACCGCGAAAAATACTATGACGATACGCAAAGTCACACTCAGCATTGCTAATAGTTACAAATTGATTATCGCGCGTATCGTAGGCATTAACCGAGACAATCGTCGAAGCAACCTCTTGGCCGTAAGCGCCAATATTCTGTACAGGCGCCGCACCGACCGTACCGGGGATCGCCGACAAGCATTCCACGCCGCTGAGATTCATCTCGACCGTCCGCCGTACGAAGTCATCCCAAACCTCTCCAGCGCCAGCTACAATCGTCACTGAGCTGTCAGTCTCATCAATAATTTCAAAACCTGGGATGCGATTGAGTATAATAAGTCCGTCGAAGCCCTCGTCATGCGCTAACGTATTACTGCCGCCACCGAGAACGTATATATCCAGATTGTGCTCATGAGCATAGCGTACTGCTTCGGCGATATCGGCGCGAGTTCTAGCCTCGACAACTTGCCGAGCCACGCCGCCGAGCTGCATAGTTGTAAGCTTTTTGAGAGAGATGTCCTGCTGTATGTTCATAGTTTGATTATACAATATGTGATATAATTGCGATAGGCGCCCGTAGCTCAGCGGATTAGAGTACTTGGCTTCGAACCAAGGGGTCGCAGGTTCG
>JABZJV010000050.1 GCA_015257605.1 Nanosynbacter sp.
TTGATATTTACAAAAGAAATTACTCATAATAAACGTATTTTAACACAGTAACTCTGTCCGGTATTGTATAATAAATTATATGATATTAGAGGTGAGCTTACAGACGGCGGATGATCTGATGCAGTTTGGCGCGAAGCTTGGCGGCTTATTGCATGGCGGCGAGACGCTCGAACTTGTCGGCGATATTGGTGCTGGCAAAACTACACTGACCAAGGGATTGGCGCGCGGCTTGCAGATTGACGACGAGGTTCAGAGTCCGACGTTTACGATTAGCCGCAATTACGAGGCTGCGGACGGCTTGCGGTTGGCTCATTATGATTTTTATCGCTTACCAGATGCTGGTATTATGAAAATGGAACTTGATGAAGCGATTCACGATTCGCATACAATTACTGTGATTGAGTGGAGCGATGTAGTAAATAACGTACTGCCAACGGACGTATTACAGATCGTCATCCAGGTGCAGCCTGATGATAGTCGTAAGCTAACTTTGAAGAGCAGCGGTGAAAAATCGCGTCGAATTGTGGAGAAATTACGATGATTGTATTGTGGAATAGCGCTGAAATGACAGTGCAATTAACGCTAGTTGACGGTGACAAACGAACCGACTACGAATGGGCGGCTGAACGTAATCTCGCGCGCGACATGCTAGCTTATTTGCGCGACCGATTAGCAGAGAATGGGGTCAGTTTTGCTGATATATCGGGCATTGGCGTATTTCGCGGTCCAGGGAGTTTCACTGGTTTGAGGATTGGTCTGGCAGTGTTGAATACGATAGCACACGAACAACGTATTCCGATCGTTGGGGTTACCGGCGATGCTTGGCGTGAAGAATGCTTGGATCGGCTGCAGAATGGCCGCAATGATGAAATAGTTCTGCCTGAATATGGCGCTGAGGCTCGCGTCACCAAACCGCGTAAATAGTTGCTTATTTTGTTATAAACGCGGTACAATGGTAGTGTCTACGAATGTGACATTGATAAGTTTAATTTTGATAATTTTGCGGTTTTTTGACTTGATGCGTTGACTAATTGCCGCGAAAGAAAGGAAAAATATGGTTGAGGGAATTATTGCCGCGATTGTTGGTATTATTGCTGGCGTGGGCGGTAAAGTGGTATATGATCGCCAACAAGAGACCAAGAGCAAAAATACGGCTGAACAGGTCATAGCGCAAGCTGAGCGTAAAGCTAGCGATATCGTACTCAAAGCTAAAGATGAAGCGCTGCGAATCGAGAAAGAGCGCCGCAAAGAGCTTCAAAAAACCGAGAATCGTCTGGCGGACCGCGAGGAGTCGCTTGACAAAAAGCTTGACCAGCTTGATAAACGCAGTGAAAAATTACGCAAGCAAGAGGACGAAGTTGAAGAATTGAAGAATGAGATCCGTGACATTCGTACGCGTCAGCAGGAAAAGCTTGAGAAAATTGCTGGCCTCAAGAAGAAAGATGCCGCTGATAAGTTGATGAAGATGACTGAACGAGACATCAAGGGTGATCTGCTCAATTTGGTTGCCAAAATGCAGCAAGACGTCGAAGCTGACGCCGAGGAGCGGGCGCAAACTATCCTCGTCGAAACGATGGAACGCATGGCTAGCGAGGTAACTGCTGAGCGCACGGTCACTGCAGTTAAACTGCCAGACGACGACATGAAAGGTCGAATTATCGGCAAAGAAGGCCGTAATATTCAAGCGATGCAGCGCGTTACTGGCGTAGACTTCTTGGTTGATGACACGCCAGGCATGGTAGTTTTATCGAGCTTTGACCCAATTCGCCGCCAGGTAGCGCGTCTCGGTCTCGAGATGTTGATGAAAGACGGCCGTATTCACCCAGGGCGTATCGAAGAAGTATTTGCGAAAGCTGAAAAGCAAATCGACAAGGAAACCCAGCGTGCTGGGGAAGATGCGGCGCGCGAAGTTGGCGTCACCGGTATCCCGCGCGATTTGTTAAAGTTACTTGGCGAGTTGAAGTTTCGAACTAGCTATGGTCAAAATGTTCTTAAGCATTCGACCGAAATGGCGCATATGGCCGGTATGATTGCTAGCGAGATTGGCGCTGATGTTCGTACTTCCAAAATAGCGACGCTGTTGCACGATATGGGCAAGGCAGTTACTCACAAAATTGAAGGCAAACATCACCATATCGGTGCCGAGCTGGCCCGCAAAGCTGGCCTGAGCGAGGGTATCTGTCATGCGATTGAGGCTCATCACGACGACATTGAAGCGACTACGCCAGAGGCTATCGTCGTTCGTATTTGCGATGCGATTAGTGCCGCTCGGCCGGGTGCGCGTAATATCTCTGCTGAGAATTTCGCTGAGCGCATGCGTGATCTCGAAAATGTTGCGACCAGCTTCCAAGGTATCGAGAAAGCATACGCCATAAGCGCCGGCCGCGAGATTCGCGTGATTGTCACGCCAGAGAAAATCGACGACCTTAGCGCTATCAAGCTAGCACGCGACATCGCGACTAAGATTGAGTCAACTATGCAGTATCCTGGAACTATCAAGGTGAATGTCATCCGTGAAACGCGCGCGGTTGAGTTCGCCAAATAAATACCTTTTTATCTGCCTGCAATTTATAATCAAAATACTCTACTGTATGACAGCTGGTAGAGTATTTTATTGTTCGACTTGACCGAGCAGCTTGCCTGTGATGACGATGCGGCCAGCATCAGAGCCGCCAAGTTCGCAACTGTATAGAGTCAGCTTTGCTTCTTGGGACGGAGCTTCGATTTCAGTCTGGTCTGGCTTGACATCAAATATTTTAGTGATTTCGTACGCATAGCGAGCACCTTCGTAATCGACTACAATGTTATCGCCTAGTTTCATCTTATCAATGTTATAAAAAGGCGATTTCTCAACAGTACCCTGCGGTGTTGGCTGGATGCTGAAGCGGTGAGCAGCAATAATGAAATTACCGCCATCTTTGGGATTGCCATGGTTTGGTTGTCGCCATTCAGCACCGCGGTCGAGTGCGGCACGACCTTTATCGTAGTGAATATTGACGCCGATACGCGGTATAACAATGCGGTTCTCACCGATTTTAGCTTTTGGCAGCGATTTAGCGTCAATCGGCTTGGTAAAAATCAGAGGTGCCACTGACGGTGATAAGGTCAGCATCATGAAATACACGCCAGTGCTAATCAGGCATATCGCCACTGCAAAAATAGCATATGGACGGCGGTGCTTTTTTTGTTTGATCGAGAGCAACTGACCTCCTAAAACGATTATTCGTTAGTAGTATAACATAATTAGTTTGATATGAAAAACACCTCTTGACAAAGAAAAGGCGTTTTTCGCTTTGTTAGAAGTAAAACCTACAGTTTTATTTATTCGCTAAATGGCTGCGCTAGCGTCAATGATTGGTCAGTTTCGGCGATACGTAATAACTCGTTATATTTAGCGACGCGATCGGTTCGCGATAGCGATCCAGTTTTAATCTGGCCGCAACCCAGGCCAACGGCCAAGTGGCTGATTGTCGTGTCTTCGGTTTCGCCAGAGCGATGGCTCATGACGGTGCGCCAGCCAGCATTTTGCGCCATTTTGACAGCTTGAATAGTCTCGGTTAGCGAGCCGATTTGATTTGGCTTAACTAACAACGCGTTAGCAGTTTGTTCAGTGATAGCTCGCTCAATCAGCGAGGTGTTCGTGACGAGCAAGTCGTCGCCGACTAGCTGGATGCGGTCGCCGAGCCGTTCGCGTAACAGCTTCCAGCCATCCCAATCATTTTCGGCTAGACCATCCTCAATTGAGGCAATTGGAAATTCGTTTGTCAAGGCTTCTAGCCAATCAACCATTTCACTGCTTGCTAGCGACTTGCCTTCGCATTTAAGTTCGTAGCGTCCTTCTTGATAGAATTCGCTTGACGCAGCATCCATTGCAAAGACAACGTCGCGGCCGAGTTCATAGCCGGCGTTTTGAATAGCTTCGGACAATAAGGCCAGCGCTTCGCGATTGCCGTTGCGGACGCGCGGTGCGTAGCCGCCTTCATCGCCGACAGTAGTTGGATAATCATAATTTTTTAGTACTTTGGCTAGCGCATGAAAGATCTCGGTGCCCATTTTGAGTGTGTCTGCAAAAGTCTGCGCACCTTTACAAATGATCATAAACTCTTGAATATCGGTTGCGAAAGCTGCGTGAGCGCCGCCATTGAGCACGTTCATCATCGGCAACGGCAGGACAGGTGTGCTGTCGGTCATTTCTGCGACGTAGCGCCACAGCGGCTGATTCTTGGCGCTGGCGGCAGCTTTAGCAGCGGCTAGGCTGACGCTAAGAATGGCGTTAGCGCCGAGTTTGGATTTATTATCGGTACCGTCTAAATCGAGCATTATTTGGTCGAGAGCAGCTTGGTCGCTGGCATCGTGTCCGGCTAGCGCTGGTGCAATGACTTTGTTAACATTACGGACTGCCTGGTAAACCGCTTTGCCCGACCAGTCAATGCCGCCATCGCGCAATTCAAGCGCTTCAGCCGAGCCAGTGCTAGCGCCGCTCGGTACGGCAGCACGGCCAAGCGTGCCGTTACTTAAAATAACGTCTGCTTCAACGGTTGGGTTGCCGCGGCTGTCGAGGATTTGTCTTGCTTTGATTGATTGAATTGTGAAATCGTTCATAG
>JABZJV010000006.1 GCA_015257605.1 Nanosynbacter sp.
TGGCGGGCTTGCTGTTTGCTGGTTGGATGTTTTATATGAGTTATGTTGAGATTGGTGCGTTGTGTCCGTGGTGTTTGACGCTGGACGCAGGTATGCTGCTGATTTTTTATGGACTAACCAGGCACAATGTTTTGAACAAAATTATTGAACACCGCGGGTTGCGCCAATTTGTTGATCAGGGTTACGATACGTTAGTGCTAGCCTCGGTGGTGGCGCTGATAATTATGGCGATTTTAGCGAAGTTTGGCAGTCAAATTATCTAGTTCAAGTCATTGAGCCTGTATATTGCTTATGCTAAAATAGTAATGTGAACTGCTTTCGCTTTATGCGGCGAGCGAGGTTATGTAAAAGTGGAGAGTAATAGCGAGCAATTTGGGTTGAGAATACGACGCAAACGGACGGTTTTGGTGTATACCGCGGTCTGTTTGTTAGTGCTGGGTATTGGTGTTATTGTGGCGGTGCAATGGTTAACTCGCCCGACTGAGGCGCTAATGCCTACAGCGTCATCGTCGCAAGTAAAGGTTGATCAGGCTAATTATCGTCTGTATCAATCGTCGAGTAGTGCTACTCCTGGTGCGCAGTTGGCGGCTGATAATACAGCAGCGACACTGCCGCAGACTGGTGCTAGTTTTCGAGTGCGAGTGGGGGTAGAGAATAAAGAAGATCTTATGCTCGCAAAACATATAATAGGTGGATTTGGTTACGTCTGTGCTGTGGCTTTGGATGGTAGAGTATATTGTTGGGGCAGTAATAGCAATGGTAAGATTGGTAGCGGTAATACATCAAGCGCTCTTGTTCCCTCAGCTGTTAAAATTAGTGGTGCTCTAGTAGGAAAAGTAATTAAGCAAATAGAACCGTCTTCTGCCGGTAACCATAGTTGTGTCATTGCTTCTGACGATAAAGCATATTGTTGGGGCCATAATGGCTTTGGTCAGCTCGGCAACAATAATACAGTAAATTCTCTTACTCCTGTAGCTGTTGATACTGCAGGTGTTTTAGCGAGTAAAACAATTAAACAGATAGCTTCAGGTGGTATTTCTAGTTGTGTCATTGCTTCTGATGATAAAGCATATTGTTGGGGTAGCAATAACTTTGGACAGTTAGGTAATGGTAATTTAAAAAACTCTTCTACTCCTACACCTGTCAGTACCACTGGAGTTCTGGCGGGGAAAACAATTAAGCAGATAACGGCCGGTACGGAGTTTACTTGCGCTATCGCTTCTGATGATAAAGCATATTGTTGGGGGAGTAATTCAAGTGGTCAGCTTGGTAACAATTCAACCATTAATTCCGGCGTCCCTACTCACGTCTATGCTCCCAAAGAAAACACCACCATTCCTGCTAATACCATGAAGCTTCGCACTCAATACGCCAAAAAAACTGCGGCGACGTGCCAGGCAGTGGCAGCGGGTTGGCAGGATGTGACCAATAACTCGACTTTGGCGTACTCGGCAGCCGGTCCGAATAACGGGACGGCGATTGCGGCTGCAGCAAACGATCCTAATCTGCCGTCTACCAGTGTCGGCTACAGCCGTCAATCAATAGTCCGCCCGGGTAGTACTGCGCAGTTGACTTTTACGAACAATCGCGATGTTAATGCCGGCGAGACAGGCCTGTGGGATTTGGCGCTGACTGATAATGGCCTGGAGCGCAATACGAATTATTGTGTTCGCTTGGCAGCCGATACGACAGCGGCGCTGGGGACGAGTATCGATACGTATTCATACTATCCAGAGTTCAAAACCGCTGACGGTTCGCTAGATATTCGATTTGCAGACGCTACTGATGCCACATTAACTAATCCGACTACTGGATTTTCGGCGGCAATGACCGGTAGAACGGCGAGTACCACGACTGCGAAATTATCTAATAATTCGTCGCAACAGCTTGAGGTGGCAAATAGCTTATCGACGACAGGCTGGAGTGTTTCATTGGCGGCAACTGGCGGCCCAACTGCTAAATGGACGCAGACTGGCGGCGCAGCAAATTATGCGTTTAATAGTACTAATGTAGACCAGGGGCAATTATCGGTTGACCTATCATCAAGCGCCTTTACAGCGTCCGGTTCGACACCGCTTGGCCAGGCCTGTACGACAGCTGGCTTGTCGTATGGCACCGGCGGAGCGTTTGTTGCGGGTACAGCGTCGGCTAACGCGATTACGCTAGCGACCGCCTCGAGCAGCAGTGGTTTGACCTGCCTGTTTAAATTGCAGAATATTTCCTTGAAGCAGACTGTTCCGGCGTATCAGAAGCCAGGCACGTATATATTGCCAGTAACAGTAACGGTGGTGGCGCAATGATGAGGATGAAAAATATAATGAGAACTGGTGCGGTAGTTGTTGTATTTTTAACGGCAATGATTGGCGTAATTTTTAGTAGCAAAGCTGCTCTGGCGACAACTTCAGCGGATTCAACTTTTTCACAGTTAATTCGTGAAATAGATTGTTCGCATACAGTTTACAGCAGAGCGGTTAGTCAAGTGAATGATGTGGAGTGCGACGTTTTCGCTCCAAAATACGACCATTCGGTAATTAAAGATAACGGCTACCCAGTGATTTATGGCGTGTATGATGCGGTACATACGGTTATTGATCCGGTGACTGGCGCGCATCAGCTGGCGATTGAATTTGCCGGCAGAGTGTTTGTCCTGGGAGTTGATCCGGAATTGACGGTTAATGGCAATGCTTGGGTGCTTGATCTATCTAATTGGCCGAATACACATCCTGGCGATACGACGCTGGTGATAGAACGCGGCAAAACTTACCTTGGCGAGATTACTTCCTCGACACGGGCTTACGGCTCGGCTTTGCAAATTAATCACGCGGTACCTTTTACAATCACTATTCCGCCGCGAATCTTGCCGCCGACGCCGCCAGTAATTCCATCATCACCAGCGATTCCAGCTGTTTCGGCAGCCGCTACAGGTATAAAATCTGGTAAAGATTTGGCTAATACTGGCGCAAACATGTGGTTTATGGTGATAGCGGCGTCGGGAATGATCATCATTGCGTTCATACTGCTGATACGTAACAGACGAGGAGGCGGTCATGAGCCGTAGGAAATTAGCGGATGTTCGGAGGTGCGAAGGAGGGTAGATAGTAGCACTGTAATGGACAACGAAGTAACGAAAATAACGTAAAAGAAAGGATACGATATGAAAAAACTAATAGCAAACGTAGCTTTGGCAGTCGGTGTAGCTGGAGTAGTCGGTTTGGCGGGCACAGCGGTGTACGCGGCGACTACAGCGACGTCAGAATTGAGCCAGACGATTAATGCCGGCGTGCTTAGCACCGACATTCGCGATACCGGCGATAGCGTAGTGACAAATCCAACATTTGCCATGAATGCGACTACGGCGTCGACTTCTGCCCAGACGACGACTGGTACATTTGGCGCTAATGACAAGCGTATCGCTGTCGATAACCCTGGCGGCGCTAATAATGGCTGGACGCTAACACTGAATGCCACAACCCCTGGTACGGGAAAGTGGACGAGCGGCAGCAACACATACCAGTACAACGGTAATGCTACGACTGGACAGTTGACGGTTAATCCGGCTGCTGGAACGCTGACATCAATGATCGGTGCTTCCACAGGCATCACGCTAGGTTCGCAAGCAGCATTTTCCGGCACTTCTCCAGTAACGCTGATTAGCGCGGCGGCTGGTTCCGACGATGTTTGGCGCGGTTATGTGACGGGTGTCGGTTTGAGCCAGGCTATTCCAGCTGGCCAAGCAGCAGGTACCTATACTTTGCCGATGACTCAAACTGTGGCCGCTATTTAAGGTCCGGCGCAGTTATATCAATGAAAATTGGGCGCTCTTTCGGGCGTCTGATTTTCATTTACGTGGACTATTTAGTTTTTGGAGGATCGGCGGGGTATTGGTATAGCCATGAGCGTCTTGGCTTGCTATAATAAATCATATGATTTTAATGAGGAGAATACGGGGTATAGTTTCATGCTGGCGCAAGCTAGCGGTAATGGCGGTTGCGGCAGGTGTTTTATGGCCGTCGTCGGCTTTAGCGGCAGGAATTGGCAGCCGCCCGGCGAATCCCGATCCGAACAACCCGCGGACGCAGTCGATTTTTATTTATCAATTGAATCGTGGTGCTAGAAAATCTGATCAATTGACGATTACCAACGGTTTGGCCGAGCAAGCGAATATTGAGGTGTATGCTGTCGATGGCACAGTTACAGCGACTGGAGATATGACATGCAAGCAGCAAGTCGAAGCAAAGAAAGATGCTGGCAATTGGGTAAAACTAGCGAAAAGCGAGGTGGCTTTGGCGCCTGGTGCATCGACGAACGTTGATTTCGCAGTTACCGTGCCTGATAAGGCTGATGTTGGCGAACACAATGCCTGTTTGGTAATCCAGCGTAAAGCCGATCCGGCCGCTGCTAAGAAGGGCGGCATTCAGTTGCAAACGCGCCAAGCGGTGCGTATGGCGGTTACTATTCCTGGTAATATTCACCGCGACGTGACAATTGACAAATTCGCCGTCGATAATAACAGCAAGCAACTATATAACATTGCTATCAAAAATTCTGGCAACGTTTCGGCTGATGTTGATGTCAAGTTGGTGGTCAGAGATATGTTGGGCAACGTTGTTTATCAAAACGGCGGCGAGTATGCAGCAATTGCCGAGCAAGTCCGCCAGTTCCGCTACGAGAGTAATTTGCAGCCATTCTGGGGCGGCAAGTACCGCGCTGAGTTTTCAATTGCTTACAACAAAAAGGCTGGCGAATGGGGCGTTAGTAAAAATTCGGCTGATTTAACGACGAAAAAGGTTGAACCAATAGAGTTATTTTTCTGGCCGACACCTGGTGCTTGGGCGATTATTATTGGAGTGATTGCCGTAGCTATTGCGGCGGTTTGGCGGGTGATTGTCCTCGTGAAAAAGCGCCGGAAGCGATAATTTACTAGCTGCGATTGATATGCCATAATGATGGTATGAAGAAAAATTTTCTTGTTAGAGCGTTCTTTGGCGTTACTATTGCGGCGCTCGGCGGGGTTCTGCTACTGAGGAATCTCGAGATTATCAAGTTTGATAGCTGGAACGTGTTCTGGGGAACTGTTTGGGCGGTTGGTCTGATTTTGGCTGGTCTGATGACGATATTCAGTTCTCGCAGGGCCTCGCTGCGGGTGTGGGGATTACTGCTAATGACTATTGGCGTGTCCATTGGCTTGGGCGCTTACGGTGTAATTAATATTAGCGTTTGGAAAATATTTTGGCCAGTGATGTTGATTGCCATCGGCTTAATGGTAAGTGTCGGCTCAGGCGGCCACAAGCGGTCTAAAAAATCGGCTGCCGATGGTAGCGGTAATGAAAAAATTGCAATTTTTTACGGTGAAGAGTCGCGCGTGAAAGGTGACTATACTGGCGGTTCAGCAACGGCGATATTCGGCGGCGTAGATTTGGATTTGCGCCAGGCGAAAATTAAGGACGGTGCGGTCATTGATATCTTTACGCTTTGTGGTGGCGTTAGCATAAGCTTGCCAGACGACGTGATTGTCAAAAACGAAGTTCGCGGCATTTTGGGCGGCAGCGAGGACAAAACAGTATCCAAATCTTCCGCTAAAAAGACAATTTATCTACGCGGCGAGTGCGTTTTGGGCGGTTTGGAAGTAAAATGATTTAGTTTGGATTGGCTCGAGATAACGCTATATCTAGTGTGCTTACGCTAGATATAGCGTATTTTAATTTTATGTAGTAGAATGTGAGTAGGGCGTTTTCGCGTGTGCTGGCTGTTGTGGCGGCGCGGCGAAGTGAGCGGCTATCAACCGCGAAGCCTGCGGGAAGAAATCGGCGTAATCTTGAATCAGCTGAAATTAGACCCCGCCGCGACTCGCTGCGACAAGGTGATAAGTGAGCGCTAAAAGAGTGCGTGGATGCTGATCAACTCGGCAAAACCTGCGAAAAATCACTTCTTTTGGAATCGAGATGGTACCGTCCGTTTGAAACACCTCCAGCGGATTCTCGAAGTCAAAAGAGGTGATTTTTTGAAAGGAAATAATACTAGTGCCAGCTAGCAAACAAGAGTTGCTTAAAGATACCAACGGCGAATACTCGCCTAATAACAACGCACCAGTTATTGAGGCGGTGTCGTTCGGCAGCAGCTCATTTACTCGCCTTAAAAAAGAGATGTATATCTCTGATGATTATGAGGCGGAGCTGCGCGATCTAATTAAACAGAAAAAGGCGGTGGTGTTGGCGGTAGAGGCGGGTGGACGCTATGTTGGTCGGGTGACCTTGCGGCATGATTGGGGCGATGAAACCTCTATCATTGAAAAGGATTTTCCGGGTTTACCGCAAATCAATGCGCTGGAGATTGATGAGGATTATCGACGTCGGGGCTTGGCGACTATGCTTATCGCGGCAGCAGAAAATGAAGCCCGCCGCCAAGGTTTTTCTATGATTGGGCTGGGCGTTGAAATTTCAAATGAACCAGCAAAAAAACTATATGAAAAACTAGGTTACAGCTATCAGCAGGTTGGCGGTAGCGATACGTATGATTTTCTCTTCGGCAAGCCTAATCCGCAGGTATATAAGCTACGGTTAATGACAAAATCGTTGCAAACAGAGGCAAATCATGACTAATCAGCAACAAGAATGGCTGGATTTTGCGAAAAGCATGGCGTTGGAGGCGGGCGACATTATGCGAAAATATTTTGGCAAGAAACCAGACTCTCATCTTAAAGCAAACAATACAATTGTGACTGTTGCTGATGAGGAGATTAACGATCTCGTCATTAAGCGGGTAACTGAGCGATATCCAGACCACGATATTGATGGCGAAGAGGCGAACCAGCGCCGTGGTTCAAAATATGTTTGGGTTTGTGATCCAATTGATGGAACAGCTTCGTTCGCCATAGGATTGCCTGTGTCGGTGTTTTCTCTGGCGCTAGTGATTGATGGTCAGCCAGAGGTTGGTGTGATTTATGCGCCGTTTAGCGAGCGTTTATATTGGGCAGTGCGTGGTCAAGGTGTTTATTTGAAAAGCCGGCCAATTCATGTGAGCCAGGATAGCCTTGATGACCGTGTGGAAATGAATGTTGATTGGTGGCCGAGCGCTCCATGGGATGTGATGCAAGTCGTTCATGATCTTGCTTATGAAAAAGATGTGTATGTAACGACGGTTGGCAGTACAACGCACGCTGCGGCACTGGTGGCGCGCGGCGAGTTTGTTGCGTCAGTATTCACTGGTACGAAGGGTAAAAACGTTGACATTGCGGCAGCAAAAGTCATCGTCGAGGAAGCTGGCGGTAAGGTGACTGATCTTTTCGGCCGGGAGCAGCGGTATGATCAGGATATCTGCGGAGCATTGGTAAGCAACGGAGTTGTTCACGAGGATATAGTGGAAGCGATGAGGAAGCTAATAGAATGATGAATAGGGAATAGGAAAATTTGAGCGAATAATTTAAATAAAACGCAGTGAATATAAGGTAGATAAGGAGGAAAATTATGAAATTCAAACACGGCACACGCCGCCGAGCGGCAGAATACGAAAAGGACTGGGTGCAGCGCTGGAAGGACGACCAGACGTTCGAAAGGTCGGTGGCGCAGCGGCTGGCGGATAATGCCTACGTTTTTTACGACGGGCCACCGTTTATCACTGGTGTGCCGCATCATGGTACGTTACTGAGCTCAATCGTTAAAGATGCGGTGCCGCGCTACTGGACAATGAAAGGCAAGCGCGTGGAGCGCCGCTGGGGTTGGGACTGTCATGGGCTGCCGGCAGAGAATTTCGTCGAAAAGCAGATGAATATTATGGATCGGCGGCAGATTGTGACGAGTAGCGACCAGCCAGCACCGCTGGATAAGGACGGCAATCCTTTGCCAACTATCAGCCTGGAAAAATACATTACCAAGGCGCGCGAAAGTATGGTGGCGAATAGCGAGACGTGGCAGGGCGTGATCGACCGCATTGGCCGCTGGGTGGACTTCAAAGGCGCTTATCGTACCATGGACAAGAATTTCATGGAGAGCGTCTGGTGGGCCTTTAAGCAGCTGTACGAGGCTGGCAAAATCTACGAAGGCGAAAAGGTACTGATGTACGACACCAAGTTTGCTACCCCAGTGAGCAAGGCTGAAGTGACGATGGACAACGACGCTTACCAGACGGTTACTGATCCGAGTGTGTATGTGAAGTTTAAACTAAAAGATAGTAAGACGAGCCACAAAATAGTATTAAATGAGCACTCAAAAGTCTTGTTTGTGTGCAATGCAAATGTTGTCCGTTCACAGATGGCGCAGGCTTTTTATAATCACTTCACCAAGACTCAGAATGCCGATTCGGCTGGCGTTAACGCAGAGAAGTATCCTACCGCTAAGATACCGACAGTTGCGGATTTTGATGCTCATCTCGTTGCTAAGAATCTTGATCCGCTGGCGGTTATTGACTTAATGCGAGAGAAAGGTATCGAAGTTGGAGCTAGCCAACGGACACAATTGACGAAAGATATGCTGCGTAATTACGACCTAGTTGTCAATATCGCTAATCGCAACCAGACACCGGATTGGCTAAAGGGTGATAACGTTGTTTGGTGGAAGATTGAGGACCCTCATGCCGAAAGTCGAAAGCTGGCAGAATTGGCGTGCGACGAAATCGAAAAGCGAGTCAAGAAGTTGATTAGCGGTGAAGTAGTTGATGATATCGAAGGTGATGATGTCAATGTCCTCGCCTGGACGACCACACCGTGGACGCTACCGGCCAACCTGATGCTGGCCGTCAATCCCGAGATGACGTACTGCGAAGTGCTGGTCGATGGTGAGAAATTAATCATCGCCGAGGAGGCGCTGGAACGCACTTTGCAAGACGACAAGCACCAGCCGCTTGAGTACGACGTACTGCGGAAGTTTCCGGGTAGCGAGCTAGTAGGTAAGAAATACCAGCCGCTCGATACCGGCTCGACCTGGCCAGAGAATGACAAAATCCATACCATTTATGCAGCGGATTTTGTCTCGCACGAGTCGGGTACGGGTATTGTGCATATCGCGCCGGCCTATGGCGAGGATGACTTTGAACTTGGTAAAGCCAATGGCATCGCGCCCTTCCATGTGATTGATGATAACGGCTACTACACTGACACCAATTACAAAGGCCTGGAGGTATGGGAAAATAATAAATTCATCGCCAAAGACCTGAAAGAAAAGGGTGTGGTGTGGAAGATTGAGTACATTCGTCACGAATATCCGTTCAATCCGCGCAGCAAACAGCGCATCATGTACCGGGCCATCCCCAGCTGGTTCTTCGACATTCAGGGGCAAAAGCCGCTGATGTTGGAACAAAATGAGCATATCAATTGGTTCCCGGCCCACCTGAAACATGGTCGCTTTGCCAAAAACATCGAGCAAGCACCAGACTGGAACCTCAGCCGTGACCGCTTCTGGGCGACGGCGATGCCAGTATGGAAGGGCGACCGTGGTACGGTTAAGGTGGTTGGCTCGTATGCAGAGTTGAAGGAGCTGAGCGGTGTGGAGCTGGATGATTACCACCGTCCGTGGGTGGATGACATCACATTTGAAATTGACGGTGAAACGTTTACCCGCATTGATAAGGTGCTGGACTGCTGGTTCGAGAGCGGTAGCATGCCGTTCGCACAGCTGCATTATCCGTTTGAAAACCAGGTCAAGTTTGAGCAGAATTACCCGGCGGATTTCATCGTTGAGTACATCGGTCAGGTGCGAGCGTGGTTCTACTATGTACATGCCGTCAACACCGCTTTGGCGGAGATTGGCGCCTTTGGTGAGGCGGGTGCGCAGCACAAAAACGCTTACAGCAACGTCATTACCACTGGTGTGGTGGCGGGCAATGACGGCCGCAAGATGAGTAAGTCGCTCGGTAATTTTACCAACCCGAATGAACTGATGGATAAGTTTAGTGCCGATAGTTTGCGTTTCTTGCTGCTGAGCAGCCCGCTGCTCAACGGTGAGGACTTTGCTTTGCACGACAAAGACGTTGGTGACGTGGCGCGTAAGCTCAGTATGATCTGGAATATGTATGATTTCTTTACTATGTATGCGGAGGTTGATGGCTGGGAGTTTGACGGTGAGATGAAAGATCCGCTGAGCGAGTTGACGAATCCGCTGGATATCTGGATCGTCAGTCGGCTGCATCAGCTAGTGGCAGAAGTTGAGCGTCACATGGATACCTACAATATCCCCGATGCACTCAGCCCTATTTTGCCATTCCTCGACGACGCGTCCAACTGGTACGTGCGCCGCAGCCGCCGCCGCTTCTGGAAGTCGGAAGACGATGGTGACAAGAACGATGCTTATCGCACGCTACATTACGTGCTGGTGCGCCTAAGCTATATTCTGGCGCCATTTACGCCGTTTTTGGCTGAGGAATTGTATCATAATCTGACGGGTGATAATGAATCAATTCACTTGAAGGATTGGCTGCCAGCCGGTGAGGTGAATAAGGCAATGCTACGCGATATGAACGCACTGCGTGCTGCTGTCAATGATGGTCTATCGAAGCGTGCCGCCGAGGGAGTTAAGGTTCGTCAGCCGCTAGCTTCCGCTAAACTTGTCAGCACTATTTCGCAAAATACGCCAGAAGAAGTTGCTCAGTTCCTAGTCGATATTGCACGGGACGAGCTGAATGTTAAGTCGGTGGAAGCAGTGACTGGTTCAGAACTTGATGTTCCTGAAGCGTCTGCTCAGCCAAGTGTTGTCTACGATCTCACTATCACTCCCGAACTCAAACGCGAAGGCCTAATGCGCGAAGTCATCCGCCACGTGCAAAGCGCGCGTAAGAAGGCTGGCTTGCAGGTGGACGACCGGATTGAGCTTGGCATCACTAGTAGCGACACGGAAATCGCTCAGGCTGTCGATGTATTTGCTGATACCATCAAGGCCGAGACTCTGGCTGTAAAGCTAGGCTCTGCGGCGGACGATATGGAGAAATATGACGTTAAAGTTGACGGTAAACCGGTAGAAATTTATCTGAAGAAAGCTGATTAAGCTGCTAAATTGCGACCAGGAGTACACCCTTATAATTTCCAGGGTTTCTTGGCCATATTTTCGCATAGGTTAATTAAGTGTTACGATAGAGCTATGACTACTATTACCAAAGCTATCATTCCGGTCGCCGGTTGGGGCACGCGGATGTTGCCGATTACTAAATCAATCGAAAAGTGTATGTTGCCGGTGGGGATGCGTCCGGTGGTTGACTATATAGTGCAGGATATAATTCGGGCGGGTGTCAAGGATATTTATTTCGTGGTTGGCGAGCAAAGCACTCAAGTGCAGAGCTATTATCGGTCAAATATTCAGCTGAACGACTATTTGCGGCGCGCTGGCAAGCAAGATAAATTACCTCTGGTGGCGCCGCTGCGCGATGTGCGAATACATTTTTTAACCCAGCCTGGTACGGGCGGTTACGGCACTAGCATCCCAGTGGGGTTGGCTAGCGAATTTATTGAGCCAGGCGAGTCGGCGTTTGTGGTGATGGGCGATCAGTTTTTCTGGCGTAGTGACGGCGGTTCAAATGCGGCTGATCTGGCGGAGCTGGTGGAGGCGCGCGGTTTGTCGGCTGGGCTATTGGGTAACCCTGTTGAGGAGGCACTTATCCCACAAACGGGCATCATCGAAACCGACCAGCAGGGTAATTTTGTCCGCATCATTGAAAAGCCGAAGCTGGAAGACGCGCCGAGTAATCTCAGCAATTCAAGCTTTTACGTTCTCAATAAAGAGATTTTCGAGCTGGCGCGTACATTGCCTGCCAATCCGCAGCGCGGCGAGTTTGAGCTGACCGACGCCATCAACGCATACATTGCCGGTGGCGGTATCATCGCGGTGGGCGAGGCCAAGGGTGACTATATGGAGTGCGGTTCGCCCAGCGGCTGGCTACGCGCCAATAACGCCATGGCTCGGTTGCAGGCAAATTAGTTGCACGTATTATCCATCTCTGTTATAATTGGTCACTGATAGTAAATATATTTTAAGGAACGAAATGAAAGCAGTCGTAAAGATCTCTGGCAAGCAATATATTGTCAGCGAAAAAGAGTCCCTCTTGGTGGATCTCCTCCCTGAAGGCACAAAAGAACTCACTCTCGACGCACTTTTAGTGATTGATGGTGATAAAACAAAAGTTGGTACGCCGACGGTAAAAGGCGCGGTGGTAAAAGCGAAAGTCGTTGAGGCGGAAGTCAAAGGCGATAAAATCCGCGTCATTCGCTACAAAGCTAAAAAACGCGTTCACAAAGAAAACGGCCATCGTCAAAAATATAGCCGTATCGAGATCACGTCGATTAAATAGTAGATACAAACTTGATAAATTGCCCTGTTCTTTGAAGCAGGGCAATTTCATATTTACTAGATGTTTGTGGTATAATTAAACGTAAGCAGAGAGGGCAGATAAACAGTGGCATCTATCATAACAGTTACCAATCAGAAAGGTGGCGTTGGCAAGACAACAACGTCAATTAATCTGGCTTACTATCTGGCAAAGATGGGCAAGCGGACGTTATTGATTGATTTCGATCCGCAGGGCAATGCAACTAGCGGCTTAGGTATTGATAAGCAGAGCTTAGAAGTAACTATTGCTGATGCTATTCTCGGCCGTAAAAAATTAGTAGAAGTAACGGTTCCAACCGAGTTTGATAACCTATCGTTGGTGCCTGCTGTGCCAACCCTAGCTAATACCGAAGTAGAGCTGGCTCAGACTGATTATCGTTTCAGCCGCCTGAAATATGCTATCAAGGCTTGCACCATAGAGTACGATTACATTATCATTGATTGTCCGCCGAGTTTAAGCTTGTTGACAGTTAATGCGTTAATTGCCGCTCAATATGTTTTACTGCCGGTGCAGGCAGAATTTTATGCGCTAGAGGGCCTAGGCCAGTTGCTGGAAACGATGAAACTAGTGCGCAAAAATCTCAATCCAACGCTTGATTTGGTAGGTGTGCTGCCGACAATGGTTGATAACCGCACGTCGCTGTCGACGCAAGTGTTAGACGAGATTTCTAAGCATTTTCCAGCTAAAGTGTTCAAAACGAAGATTCCGCGCAATGTCCGCTTGGCCGAGGCACCGAGCCACGGTTTGCCAATTGGCGCGTATGATAGGTTTAGTAAAGGCGCTCGCGCTTATAAAGCGCTAGCCAAGGAGGTGATTGAGCGTGCCGGTTAGAAAGGGCCTAGGGCGAGGTTTTGACTCGCTCATTCCGACAGAGCTGCTAGACGAATCGTTCGATCCGACAGCCGAGCAAGACGAACGCGTTAGCGATTTGCGCTATATTAAATTAGCGTCAATTATGCCCGATCCAGATCAGCCGCGCCGCGAATTTGACGACGATGCGTTGGTTGAATTGAGTAAATCGATCAAAGAGCATGGCATATTACAGCCAGTAGTGGTGCGGCCGCATGGCGACGGCTATATGATTGTGGCTGGCGAACGTCGTTTCCGGGCTTCTAAGCTAGCGAAGCTTGATCGGATTCCAGCGCTGGTGCGGACGCTATCGGGCCAGCACCGGTTAGAGCTGTCGTTGATCGAGAATATCCAGCGCCGCGACCTTAATCCGCTAGAGACAGCGACGGCGTATTTGAAGTTGCGCGATCAGTTTAATCTGACTTTAGATGATATTGGCAAGCGTGTCGGTAAAACGTCGGCGGCGATTGCTAATACTATGCGTTTGTTGCGCTTGCCGGGGGCGGTGCGCGATGTAGTAGCGCGCGGCGAACTAAGCGAAGGCCAGGCGCGGTCGCTGACGAGCTTGCCAGAAGAGGAAATTTTGCGGGTTGTTCCGAGAATTATAAAAGAGCAATGGAGTGCGCGGACGATTGAGCACTATGTCTCGAATTATAAAAAGTTGCATGGTACAGCATCGACTAAGGGCAGAAAAGTAGTTCGTAGCTCGAGATTTATTCGCGAAGAGGAGTGTTTTGCTAAGCGTTTCGGAACACCAGTCGCCGTCAAAGAGACTCGGAAAGGCGCCGGACGGATTATTATTTCATTCAAAGATCAAGCAGACTTCAAGCGAATTGCTAAGCTGCTGGGTGAATAAACCCGAATTGTACTAATCTAACGTTGTAAAAATTACAAATTGAATTTTTAGGCTGCTAGCTTGTGATCTTAATTTTAAACTCAAAACGAGTCTATATTGCCTAACGGAAAAATCCGCAAAGCCACTGGTCCGACAATGTCATAGGTTGGAATGAAACCCAGCCCGCTACGCGAATCGAATGAGTTATCGCCGACTCGATTATCGCCCGCTACGAAAATAGAGCCTTCTGGCACTGTCCATTCGCCGCTGTGGCTAGTCGGTGATTTTGGACCGACGTTGTTCTTGCGTGTGCTGTCGTCTGGATGAAAGCCTTCGGGATATTTATTATTGTAAACTGTTAGCACGCCGTCCTTGACAACGACGCGTTCGCCAGGGAAGGCAATTACGCGTTTGATGATATAGCGATCGGGTGCTCCAGGCCTATAGACGGGATTAACAAAAACAACAATCTTTCCACGTTCTGGCAAATACGGTTTATTTTGTATCTGTGCCATGGTTACAGGTATTCGGTTAATGATTAACCGGTCGCCGTCGGCGAGAGTATTATCCATGCTGTGTCCAGAGACGGAAAAACTGCGAAAAACGTAAGCATTTAATAGCAAAGTGCCAATTAGCACTGCAATAACAAATCCGCTAAAACTTAGAAAATCTCGAAGACGCGGATGGCGGGTGAGATAGCTAGCTTCCATTACACGTATTATACGCTGTAAAAACCAACGAAACAATAAGCGTGATATTTATTTTTTAGCTAAAATCCTTTATAGTACATAGATATGGTGAAGCGAGCGATAGACGGTTTTGTACCGCGAAATACTCCTGCGCGCAGAGCGCCTGTTGATAGCCAGAAAAAACCAGCGGTTAATTTCGGCGATATGGGGCATACTGTGTCTGTACGGCGCCAGCAGCAATTGCCGCCGCAGCCGATTACTTCGGCGCCAAATAGAGGTGTTCGCAGCGATATCGACGAGTCTTTGCGCGAGATTAGTAATAATCTTGATTTATCTCCATCCAAACATTCTGGCAAAGGCGCGCCAAAAAATGGCCAAAAAAAGCGCGATTGGAAAAAAATCGCCAAGCGTACAGCGATCGCAGTAACCGTTGTTGTGCTTGGTATTGGTATTTTCCTGGGGGTACGGGCTTTGATGGCAGGCAATGCTGTTTTTAAGGGTGATATATTCGGTTTCGTACAGAAGAAACCGCTCAAGCAAGACGCTCATGGTCGCAGCAATATTCTAATACTTGGCACTTCAGAAGACGACGCTGGTCACGAAGCGGGATATCTAACCGACTCGATGATGATCCTTAGCGTTGACCAGAACAAAAAGAATGCTTATATGATTAGCGTGCCTCGAGACTTATACGTCAAATATGGTAAGAGCTGCCAAGCGGGTTATTCCGGCAAGATTAACGCTTATTTTAACTGCGTCAACGATAATTGGTCGAGCGACAGCGCCGAGGAGGAACGCCAGACGGCGACTAGAGCTTTTGTTGGTAATATATTTGGTATTGATGTGCAATATTCGGTTCATTTGAATTATAGCGTTATGCGTGATTTGGTGGGGGCGCTTGGCGGTATCAAGATTACCATCGACAGCCGCAATCCGAATGGTGTGATGGATAGTAATTTTGATTGGAAGTGTGGTACGACGTCTGCCGAGAAGTCTCAGCGTTGTCCGCGCGGCCACTATATTAGCTATCCAAACGGTGAAGTAGAATTAGATGCCGAGCACGCGCTGTATTTGGCGATGGCGCGCGGCGACCGAGCGCCAACGTACGGTTTCGAACAGTCTAATTTCGACCGCGAAAAAAACCAGCAAAAGATTATGGTTGCTATTCGCGACAAGGCCTTGAGTGCCGGCACGCTGGCAGATTTTACTAAAATTTCTGGTATTATCGACGCGATTGGCAAGAATCTACGAACTAATTTCGAAAAGAGCGAAGTACGTACGCTGGTCGAGCTAGTACACGACATCAAAAGCGATAATATCAAAAGCGTCAGCTTAATTGATGCCGAGCCGGCTATCTTGACAACCGGCACGTACGGCGGCGCTAGTTCGGTGGTACCGACGGCCGGAACGTATGACTACAGCCAGCTGCGGGCTTTCGTCAAGAAAAACCTCTATGCGACAGATATCACTAAAGAAAATGCTAACGTCGTTGTACTTAATGCTACTGGCGTATCAGGCGTGGCGCAAAAACAAGCCGATAAATTAACTGAGCTTGGTATGACGGTTAGTACTGTCGGTAATGCGCCGCAAAACGGCTCATATTCTAGCAACAAGATATATAAAGTCTCAACGCGCGCCAAGACAGCTACGTCTGTAAAACTGCAGTCGCTTTACGGCGCTGCCCCAGAAGCGGTACAGAGCGTGCCAGGCGTCAAATATAATGCAGAGGTAGACTACGTTATTATCATAGCAGTCAAGCCGAATGCCGGCGAGTAGGCGGGTTATAGAAACAATACTAAGGTGGTATAATTAAGCGGTATGAGTTCAACAAAAAAGCATAAGTATAGCTCTAAGGCAAGCTCGCTGGCTTATGCATCGCTTAATATTTTGCTGGCGCTGGCGGTGTTTGGAACTATTTATGTAACTAATTCGCCAATTTTTGCTTTGCTGCTGGTGGCGCTTGGCAAATGGCGGATTTTGTCGGTAAGGCCGCGTTTTTGGGCGGCTAATGTTTTGTCTAATTTGGTGGATATTATAGTTGGCGTTAGTTTTGCGCTGTTAATTTGGCTGTCGGGCGGGTACATGATACTTCAGCTGGGGCTAACAGCGTTGCATATTGTCTGGCTGCTATTTATCAAGCAGCGCTCAAAATACACGTACGCGGTTATTCAGGCTGGTATTGCGCTGTTCTTGGGGCTAGTGACACTGTCGTTGACAGCTTATTCATGGGATTCGTTTTATTTCGTAGCAGTTGTTTGGGTGATTGCTTATGCGTCAGCGCGGCATGTAGCTAGCCGCTACGAGGGAATCAGCACTAATCTTTACGCGATAGCAGCAGCAACAGTGTGCGCTGAACTCGGCTGGATCTCGTATTATTGGATGATTGCTTATACTATTCCGGGTTTGGCTGCTATCAAGGTATCGCAGTTCGCTATATTTGCAGTATTGATGGGTTTCGTGGCTGAGCGGACAGCGCGCAGCTATCATAAACACGGCGAAGTTCGCTTCGCTGATATTGCAATGCCGATATTATTAACGGCAATGACGATGGTTGTGGCGTATATCTTTGCGGTTTTGAGCGGCAGCGATGCTTTGTAGGGCGTTAAGCAGATTTTTAAGGATTCTTTAAGACTATATGCGCATAGTAAGTATAATGGATATGATCAAATTATCGAATAGAGGAGGTTTCTGATGAATAATAAGCAGGAAAATGCTACACCGCGATCGTCAGACTCACAGCCGCTACCGCCTCAGGTTGTTGCGGTTACTAAACCTTGCCAGAAGAAGACGGTTTGGCTAGCGATCTCTATCGTGATTGCGGCGATTATTTTGGCGGCTGGCGGCATAACTTGTACGCTGCTAATGCGAGGAGGCCGCAATTCTCTGAATACTTTTGTTGACGGTAATCTGGCGGCTGATAGTAAGGAGGCTTCTGTTTCTGATATTATTGATAAAGTTTCACCAAGCGTGGTGTCGATAGTCACTAATACTAGGTCACAATCGCTATTTGGCGGTTCCCGCCAGGTGCAGGCGGCTGGTACGGGTATTATTATCAGTAAAGACGGCTTCGTTCTTACTAATAAGCATGTTGTAGAAGGTGCGCAGTCGGTTACGATTGTGGCCTCGGACGGGTCGACTTACGACGCGGTATCGCTAGTTGGCACCGATCCGTTGAATGATTTGGCTTACTTAAAGATCAAAGACGTTAATAATTTAACACCAGCAGCTCTAGGCGACTCGTCGACGGCCCGAGTCGGGCAGAACGTTATTGCTATCGGTAATGCGCTAGGACAGTACCAAAACACCGTCTCTAAAGGTATTATTTCTGGTAAGGGCCGGGTGGTCTCGGCGAGCGATAGTAGCGGTAACTCGCGGGAATCTCTGACTGATATGCTGCAAACCGATACGGCTATTAATTCTGGCAATTCTGGCGGGCCGTTAATTAACTACAGCGGGCAGGTTATCGGTATTAATACAGCGATAGCTTCGAATTCTGAAGGAATTGGCTTTTCGATTCCGATTAACGCAGCAAAAGGTACAATCCAGCAGGTTTTGGCTGGCAAAGGCGTGCAGCGAGCGTATCTGGGCGTCAATTACACGGATATCACGCCGGAAATAGCCAAGCATTATAGTTTGCCATCAAAATATGGCGCGTACGTGACTGGCGGCCGCAGCGAAGACGTTGGTGTTACCGCTAACAGCCCGGCCGCTAAAGCCGGTATTCAAGACAAAGATATCATTACCAAGGTTAATGGTACTGAATTGGGCGCTCGAGGTAATTTATCGAGTGTTCTCGGGCAGTATCAGCCGGGCGATACTATTGATTTGACGGTGATGCGCAGCGGTAAAACGATGAATATCAAAGCGGCGCTAGCGGCCTATCAAGAATAGTAAATTATGCTTGCAGTACGACGATAAAGCTGCGTGTTAGTTTATGCCGCAGCTGGCGCGAACCAGCGTAGGCTATTATTGCGCCGTGCTGCCGCGGGTCGGCTTCTAAAAAAATTAGTGCGCCAGGATTTAAGTGTGCTGGTAGTTGGTCTATCAGCTGGTAGATTAGCGCCAAGCCCTCGTCTTTGGCGAAGAGCGCTAATGTTGGCTCATGATTAGTCTCGGGCGAGCGCTGCCACGAACGGTCGATATATGGCAAATTAGCGATAATTATATCGAATTTGCCGGGTATGGTGCGCAACAAATTACTTTTTATCAGAGCGACGTCGGCTTGAAATTTTTCAGCATTTTGACGGGCAACGCGTAAAGCTGGTTGGCTAATATCGGATAAAATTACGTTAAGTTTCGGGATCTCTAATTTTGCGGTGATGCCTAAACAGCCGCTGCCAGTGCCAATATCTAGCAGCTTGCCAGAAACACCAAGTTCTTTTAGCAGTTCTATGATGGCTTCTGATTCTGGACGAGGTACTAAAACTTGCGGCGACACTGTAAATCTTCGGCCGTAAAAATCGCGGTAGCCTAAAATATAAGCAAGCGGTACGCGTTCTAATCGCAGACGCAGTCGAGCATTAGCAATATCAATACGCCGCGGGTCGATGTCATCTTCGGGGTGAGCGTGCAGGTAGGTGCGATTTTTCCGCAGCGTATTAGCCAAGATAAGTTCTGCATCCAACCTGGCAGAATCGACGCCAATTTCTCGTAATTGTTTGATTGCGTGATCGAGCCATGCCGATATATTCATACGAATAGTATAAAATGCAAGTTTGTAGCGGTCAAACTAAATTAATATGATCAGGGGCGAGGCGGGCGATAGATTATTGCTGGTCGGCGTTTTGCGCTTTTAACTCTCGTTCGTAAGCTTGCAGCTGTTCAATTAAATCGTTGATGTCTCCGTTCATGGCGGCGGGGATGTTGCTGCGGCTATAATGAATGCGGTGGTCGGTGATACGGTCCTGCGGGAAGTTATAGGTGCGGATTTTTTCAGAGCGGTCGCCAGTGCCGACTAGCGAACGCCGTTCAGCGCTTAATTTGGCGTTTTCTTCATCGATTTTCATCTGCAGCAGCCGCGAACGCAGCACGCTCATGGCTTTTTCGCGGTTCTTGATTTGCGACTTCTCGTCTTGGTTGGTAACCATTATGCCAGTTGGCAGGTGAGTGATCCGTACTGCCGAGTCGGTGGTGTTGACGCTCTGGCCACCGTGGCCGCTGGAGCGGTAAATATCGACGCGCAGGTCATTCGGGTTGATTTCAATATCAGTTTCTTCGGCTTCGGGTAGGACGGCGACAGTGGCAGTGCTGGTGTGAATACGGCCTTGGCTTTCGGTGACTGGGACGCGTTGGACGCGGTGGACGCCGCCTTCAAATTTTAATTTGGCGTATGGTGCGTCGCCCTTGACCATGAAAATAACTTCTTTGTAACCGCCAGAATCGTTGGCAGATTCGCTGATCAGCTCGGTTTTATAGCCGTTGGCTTCGCACCAGCGCAAGTACATGCGGTATAATTCCGCTGCGAATAATGAGGCTTCGTCACCGCCAGCACCAGCGCGGATCTCTATGATGATGTTTTTCTCGTCGTTCGGGTCTTTGGGTGTTAGTAATATGAATAACTTATCGTCGAGTTCGGTGATTTTAGCTTCGTCCTCGGGAATCTCTGCTTTGGCTAGTTCGGCTAATTCATCGTTGCCCTGGGCTAGATTTTTTGCCTCCGCTAGCTGTTTTTCTACAGTGTCGCGTTCGCTAGCGGTAGTAATAATGGTTTCTAGCTCGGCGAAACGTTTGTTGTTGGCAGTAAAATCCGGTGAATTGTAGGCATCAGGCTGCGCCAAAAAATCGCCGAGGCGAGCGCGTTCGGCTTTCAAGGCGTCTAAATCGAGAGAAATCTTTGCCATAACTTATAAAATTATAGCATATATTGGCGGAATAAGAGTTTTAAGGTATAATACCGCCGCTAGATTCGTGGCAAGTTTTAGATGTTGGTGGGGTACATATTAGGGTTAAGGGTGGCAGATAGGTCAGATGTAAAGGTGTTTTTGTGGATCAGGCAAGAAAAATAAAACATCGCTGACAGATAGCAGCGATGTTTTATTATGCGATTGATGGCGTCTAGTTTTTCTTGTTGACCTGTTTCTTAGCTTTTTTGGAGGTTTTGGCTGGTTTGACTTTGTTGTCGCTGGTTTTGTCATCAGCAGCTTGCTGAGCCTTGGCGGCAGCAGCGGCGTTAGCCTTTTTTGCTTTGTTGACGAGAGCTTCGCGGCGGGCTTTCGCGGCGGCTTGGCGGGCCTTGAAGCGATCAACGCGGCCTTCGGTGTCGATAATCTTTTCTTCGCCAGTGAAGAATGGATGCGATTTACTTGAAATGTGGACTTTGACCAACGGGTAAGTCTGGCCGTCTTTCCACTTGATTGTTTCGGTAGATTGCGCTGTTGAGCGAGTCAAGAACGCGAAGCCTGCTTGTTCGTCGCTAAATACGACCAGGCGATAGTCCTGTGGGTGAATACTGCTTTTCATAACTGTAGTATTCTAGCAAAAAACTGTATAGTTGTCAAAGATGCAGTTTACGATGTCTCTCGTTGCTACGACGTTCCTTTTCGCTGCTGATTTTGTCGTGAAGTTTACGTAGCGCGCGCTGCGAAGCTGGCAGCTGGGTAATAGCGCGAATTTCTTCCTCGATGTCCGCTAAATCTTCGTCGCTGAAGTCTTCTAATCCAACATAGCGCATGCGGGCGCCCTTGGTGGAGCGGATTAGTTCATCAAGCTTAAGCTGAATAGCACGACTATCGCGGTTTTGGGTATTTTGGATCAAGAATACCATCAAAAAAGTGACAATCGTCGTACCAGTGTTGATAACCAACTGCCAGGTGTCAGAGAAGTTGAAAATCGGCCCGGTGATAAACCAAACAGCTATTGAAGCAGCTGCTAGAATAAACACGCCAGCCGACCCAGCTAGCGTTGAGGCGCGCGACGAAATCTTGCGAAAGCGTTCTTTCATGATGTAAGCATAACAAAAAAGGTGAATATTAGCAAAAATAGTGTATAATTACGATGGATACGTAACAGAAACAAAAATGACAAATGACAAAACACCTGAACATTACCCTGCACAAACGCCGCCAGAAATAGAAGCTGTAAGTACTGAGGACGACGAGTATAGTAGACGTCGCGACTTCTTCAGAAGGTTATGCGATGATATAGATGAAATGCGCAAAGGTGACCTGGCAGAATTGAAGGTGAAATATAAAGGATATCTCGATAGAACCATTAGGAATGTCTGCCTAGCTAGAGACGAACGGTCGCGAGAAGAGCGTTCCGCTATAAGTAAAGCTATCAAACTAGTTGAAGAAATTGCCGACGTACCATTAGTCGATTGGCCAGACGATTTGCTTGAGTATCCGGATGTCTGTAGCGAGTATGTAAAATGGATGCTTGAATCGGGTAATGGTACAGTGTATCGTTGCGCCCAGGCTGCTAGAGATGAGTTTCATGATAGTGGTGGTCGTGTCGTAGATAAGAAAGATATTGATTTTGGAAATAGTGATTACGAACGGATGATATGGCGATATGAAATGTGTAATAGAGTACTGCTTGGCGATGACGAATCGGCTAAATCTGTCATAGATGAATACGGTAAATATATAGGACAATATGGGACGATTAATATAGGGGAAGTCTATATGACGGAAGAAGGTCAAACAGAGTATATGGAGTATATAAGAGTTGTGGAGCATTTGGGCCGCGATAATGTACTTAAACTGCATGATAAACTTGGGATAGCAATTTTTTCTCGCTGGTCGTTGCAAACGTTAGATAGCATGGTTGATTTGGTGAATGGTAAGGGTGAAGAAAAGTCGTGGTCGGTTGTTCTAATTGGCAAATCGGGCGATCATAATGGCGCCTTTAAAAATTTCAGACGTACAGAGTCTTCGGATATTATACCCATCGAAGTAGGTTCTGCTAACGATACTCAAGATAGAGTTGCGACGTTGCAGAATATGGGCATTGATACTATCGACCGGTTGACTATCGCTGGCCATGGCAGTGCTAATGGATTGTTATTAGCCTCTGGTTATACTCTGCCAAGAGATACCAGTGTATTAAGGCAGAACCCTATTACTTTGCTCATCAATATGATAAAAGCAGGCGATGATGGTTTGCGAAATATCAATCTGATGTCGTGTTCTGGCGCTCGTCGTTTTGGCGGAGAAGCAAGCCTGGCGGAATGCCTCTCTTGTTTGGACAAAGGTTTAGCCGTACATGCTCCGCCAGAAGATGCGTATATAGACGTACAAGACGGGGAGGCTAATTTGAGGTCAAAGGTACCTTTGAACCGCGCTATAGAGGACTTACTTATTGAAATGAAAATTCCTGGTTATAATAGAATTGCTAGCTGGCTAGAGAAGGTATTTTGGAAGAGAACGAAGAATACCTTAGTAACTAGCGTGGCGGGTTCGCTAGTGTCAAGGAAAAATGTTAATATGACATTAGGAGGCGAGACATGACAGAAATGTTTCTTGGCTTATCACCAGATGCCGATAAGTGCGATCCAGAATTGATCAGAGAAATAATAAAAGAGATAAAAGGCTATGTTGCTAGTCTGCAGCCTGGTGAATCATTTTTTGAAAATGAAGAAACAGGTTTAGTTATAAGAACTAATGTAGAAGAAGGCGATGATGGCGATGGAGCGAATCACCGCATGGTTAGTGTTGTCCGCGAAGAGGGCGGTGATAGAAAAGGGTGGCTGATCGTTACTAGAGGAAATCGTGTTTCTGTCGTAGGTGAACTAATCGGTAGCAAAGATGACGATGACAAGAGGGAGATCTATTTATTGTTTTCTTCTGAAATTAATCCTGACCAATCTGCCGATTGTTCTAGTTGTGATTCTCTAGAGCAACTAGCAGGATCTCTGGCGCAGGCATCTGGTGTAAATAGGCCGTCGAGAAATCCTTTCGCTGTTGAAAAAAATAGCTAATAATGCTACACTACGTTTGAAGTAATTTTAACGACACAGCTCGTTGCAGCTCCAAAAGCGGCGGGCGAAGAAAAGGAGTAACCTGATGTCTGTAGAAGTAGACATGAAAGCTTTGTTTGAAGCTGGTGTTCATTTTG